>NVUB02000087.1 GCA_002401775.2 Ectothiorhodospiraceae bacterium | reverse complement strand
TGTTCCCACTCAATAACCCATTCTGTTTCTGTAGGGTGGGCATTGCCCACCATTGGGGCTTGTATTGGGCATAAATTGGTGGGCAGTGCCCACCCTACATCAAGTAGCTGAGTTTTCTTTAGAGGCATGTAGGTTTATTCCTGCACCGAGACATTAGCTGCAATACGAGACGTGGGCTTTTGCTTTGCGTCGCAACGCCAGGGCACTGGCTCTTGCTGGGAACGATAGCTTCGAAGCCCTCCATTACGGTTAAGCTCACCGCTGATAGCCCTTTATGGACACCGGTAATCACCACAATCCCCGTTTGCTTAAATTCTGCTTTCTTCAGCGCGTAAATGAAAGAAAAGTGGCTGATATTATCGCACCACCGCAACTTGCCTCATACCATCAGCCAGCGTTGACTTACAAAAGCGTTGTATTGACAAATTGAATTTACGATTTTAGCCAGAAATGAGCCGCTATTGTCATCAAGTTCATATTTATTGAACGTACTGTTCTATTTTTTTAAATGTACTATATTAAGCAATACGCATATAAGTTGGTGGCGATATGCGAAATTTAAATCATTAGGAGTTATGTTATGAACAAAAAACCACTCCCTATGCTTGCTGCTGCGACGTTAACTGTCGCCATGCTTGCATCAACGGGAATAGCCTTTGCTGAAGGTGAAGCTAAATCAAATCAATTCTGGTGGCCTGAACAACTCAACCTCAATCCACTACGGGCGCATGATATTGCATCCAACCCATATGGCGCCAACTTTAACTACGCTGAAGAATTTAAAACCTTAAATCTGGCCGAAGTAAAGAAAGATATCGAAAAAATACTGACCACCTCGCAAGATTGGTGGCCGGCCGATTACGGTCACTATGGTCCTTTTATGATTCGCATGGCCTGGCACAGCGCTGGCACCTATCGCACCGGTGATGGCCGCGGTGGAGCCGGTGGTGGGCAACAGCGCTTTAATCCGCTGAACAGCTGGCCCGATAACGCGAATCTCGATAAAGCACGTCGATTATTGTGGCCGATTAAACAAGAATACGGTCGTAAATTATCCTGGGCCGATTTGATGGTGCTTGCCGGTAACGTGGCACTGGAATCAATGGGTTTTGAAACCTTTGGGTTTGCCGGTGGACGAGTAGATGATTGGGAACCTGATTTAGTCTATTGGGGCCCGGAAAAAGAATTTTTGGCCGATAAACGCCGCACCAAGGGGGGGAAACTAAAAGGTGATTTAGCCGCAGTACAAATGGGGTTGATATACGTTAACCCTGAAGGTCCTGGCGGTAATCATGACCCTTTAGCCGCCGCACAGGATATCCGGTTATCTTTTGGCCGAATGGCAATGAACGATGAAGAGATTGTGGCGCTTATTGCCGGTGGCCACACATTGGGTAAAGCCCACGGCGCAAACAACCCTAAAAATTGTACCGGTGCAGAGCCAGCAGCAGCCGCTATAGAAGAACAGGGGTTTGGCTGGACGAATAAATGTGGAAAAGGTAATGCCGAAGACACGATGACCAGTGGTCTGGAAGGAGCCTGGACCTCAACACCCACCGCATGGTCTATTCTCTTTCTGGATAATTTGTTCAGGTTCGAGTGGAAAAAAACCGAAAGTCCGGCTGGAGCCACACAATGGATTCCAACGGATAAAACGGCGGGATCCCTGGTACCGGATGCACATGACGCTAAAAAGCGACATGCCCCAATCATGTTCACAACGGATATAGCGCTAAAGAAAGACCCTGGGTTTCGTAAAATTGCGCAACGTTTTCTGAAAAATCCAAAAGCATTTGATCTCGCTTTTGCCAAAGCATGGTTTAAATTGACGCATCGCGACATGGGACCACTCGCACGTTATGTTGGCGATGAGGTTCCGGATGAAGTGTTATTGTGGCAGGATCACGTTCCTGTCGTAGACCATAAACTTATCAACACCAAAGATGTTGCCCGGTTGAAAAAGAAAATTCTTGATTCTGGTCTATCCAACGCCGACTTGGTAGGCACTGCATGGGCCTCAGCAGGCTCCTATCGGGGAACCGATATGCGTGGTGGTGCGAATGGCTCACGTGTTCGTCTGGCACCGCAAAAAAATTGGGCTGTTAATAACCCAAAAGAGCTTGCCAAAGCCATAAAAACACTTGAGAAAGTTCAGAAAAACTTTAACAAGTCATTAAAAGTGGGTAAAAAAGTATCGCTCGCTGATGTAATTGTTCTGGGTGGTTCTGCTGCTGTTGAGCAAGCTGCCAAGAACGCAGGCTATGCGGTTAACGTTCCTTTTACACCGGGTCGTACTGACGCCACACAACAGCAAACTGATGTTAAGTCATTCGCAATGCTTGAGCTAAAAGCGGACGGTTTCCGAAACTATTTCAGCAACGGTAGTTATTATGCTCCGGCAAAAGCATTGGTTGATCGTGCTAACCTGTTGACATTAACCGTACCAGAAATGACCGTACTGGTTGGCGGAATGCGAGTGCTCGACACCAATACTGGCGGCGACAAACACGGCGTATTCACCCAAAAAACCGCTACACTGAGTAATGACTTTTTTGTCAACCTGCTCGATATGTCAACTCAATGGAGTAAGTCTAAAAAAGCGAAGGGTATATACGAGGGACGTGCTCGTGATTCCGGTAAGCTGAGGTGGACGGCAACCACGGTTGATTTAATTTTCGGTTCTAATTCTGAGCTGCGTGCCATTGCCGAAGTGTATGCTTCAAATGATGGTAAAGAAAAGCTAGTTAACGATTTTGTAGCAGCATGGAGTAAAGTCATGAAGCTTGATCGCTTTGATCTGAAGTAAACCTAAGTCTGTTTCAAGGGCTGAAGGGTGACTGGTGGCATTTAACATGCTATCAGTCACCCTTTTATCTTTAGCGCCCTTTTATCTTCAGTACCCTTTTATCTTTAGTACCATAGTCGTTCTCGGTCTTTGTTCCAGGCTCGACTCTAGCACCGACATCCATGTCGGCGTCGTTACGATCCAGCTGATTAATTTCGGCTGCATCGAAGGGATGAGTGTCAACAGCCAAACAGACCGAAGGTTCCCGGAGGGTGAGGCACAGGGACACGCCGAATGAACACGTAGCGCCCCCAGAGAAAAAATAAAACAGCCGAATGAATAGCTTCGGAATTTTTGCCTAAATTATCTTCAGTTGGCAGCCGCATGTGGCGTAATACGCTACGTTATTGCGGACTACGGCTTCAAATGATAAGTAACGGCACCACTTCTGAGGCAGGTTCAAAAGTACGCTCTTTTATGCAACGTTAGGGGTTAGCCAACCAGCGGACTAAGAAAGTTCAGACGACTTTACGATTTAATTATTTGATGTGGCAGGTAGTACGCCTTTAGCGTGCATATTGGGTGTTTTCGTCCACTCCCAATAACCTACGCGCCTTTCGTACATGCTATCGCCTAGTCTGGACACAGTAGCTGATATGGTGGTGTCACCTTTATTCCATTGGTGAGTTTCTTGTGGAAATATAAACATTGCTTCAGTTATTACAAATACATATGGTTGCCACCCTAATAAAGAAATAAAGACAGCATTAAATAAGGTACTGGATATCTTTGCTGTCCAATGTGTTTGAACGTTATCCGCTTTTCCCCATTTGTCTTCTAAGGTGCTTAATTTTCCTGTCTTGGGTGAGGAATTAACCGTCCACCCCCATTCCCACTTATACTCATCTTCAAGCTTGCTAACATCGCTAAAATTATCCCTGATTTCAGCAAGCGGCTTATTGAAATCACTTTCATCCGTTGGTATGGATGAAAATTCATTAGTAGTCGCACATCCGCTTACAACAATTGTAGCGATTACAAAAAAAGCACGTATAAAAATTAACATTCAACAGAACTCTTGTTATAAAAAATCAAAAAAGGTCTATGCTCGTTTTGAATTCTGAGAGAGTATGTTATTCCCCCCCCATCAACGCTCTCAAATACTGAAACAAAGCCCGTGCTGACTTAGATGACTTACCACTCTCTGCTTCTTTATTAGCATTACGAATAATCTGCCGTAAATATTGCCGGTCAGCGTTTGAAAACTCCGACAATAATTCTCCAAGAGCAGCATCACCGCCTGCAAGAAGTCGATCACGCCAGCGTTCAGCACGATGCAATGTGGCTACGGCTTGTTTGGAATGCCCAACAACGGTGTCGATCTGTCCGCGAATCTGATCGGCATCGACAAACCGCAGTCGTTTACCAATGTATTGCAGTTGTCTTTTGAGTGCGCCATGAGAACGAATGTTTCGTGCTTCTACGATGGCATCGTATAATTCTTCCGACAATTCAAGTTTGGTGAATTGTTCTTTTGACAGGTTTACTAATTCTTTACCTAAAGCCAGCAAAGCATGCATATCCCGCTTGCGCTGGGATTTACTGATTTCATCGTCATCAAATGGCGGTGAATTTTTTTTCATTTCATGTTTCATTGTTTCTGTTCGCAATTTTTATCACTTAAAATTTATAGTTTGAATTACTGTCTTTGGGTTACAACTTTTTTACAATAAAACCTGCTCAATACCACCCTGGCGCACCTTGGCGATAAATTGTTGTTGCCAGTCATCACCTAACAAATTTTTGGCCAGTTCAACAACGATGTAATCGGTGTCTAGTCCGGTGTCATCTGAATAACGTGACAACCCCTGTTGGCAAGCGGGGCAAGACGTGAGTATTTTGACATTACCGGCTTTTACTTTGATGTCACCGGTTAGCTGTTTGATACCATCTTGTAATTCTTCTTGTTTGCGGTAACGTAATTGCGTAGCAATGTCGGGGCGGGATACGGCAAAGGTACCGGCCTCGCCACAACAGCGATCTGAATTAAGTACCTCTTTGCCCATTAACGTAGAGGCGACCGTAATCGGCGCATAGGTTTTCATGGGACTATGGCAAGGGTCATGGTACAAATATTGTGTGCCATTGCTGTTATTGCTATCAAGCGTCACGCCTTTTTCCATCAGGTATTCGTGAATATCTAACAGTCGGCAGCCGGGGAATATTTGCTCAAAACGATATTTTTGTAACTGGTCCATACAAGTACCGCAAGACACGATCACCGTTTTGATGTCCATGTAATTCAGTGTGTTGGCGACACGATGAAACAATACCTGGTTGTTAACAGAAATTTGCTGTCCTTTTTTGGCGTCGCCACCAGAGGTTTGCGGATAACCGCAGCAGAGGTATCCGGGGGGCAATACCGTTTGCGTGCCCACCTCGTGCAACATCGCTAATGTCGCCATGCCTATTTGGCTGAACAAACGTTCCGATCCGCAGCCGGGGAAATAAAAGACCGAGTCGCTTTGATCGTTAACTTTGTTGGCATCACGCAAGATAGGGACGTTTTTATCATCTTCCAGTGACAGCAATTGACGCAGTGTTTGCTGTGGTAATTTGCGCGGCAACGGCTTGCTGACAAAATTGACGATTTGTGTCGTGGTCTTCATTTTACCTGTGGTCGCTGCTGGCCGCGCTTTTTTGGGAAAGAGCTTGAGTTTTTTGGCCCAGTGATAAGCCATGTTCTGTCCGCGGAAACCCCAGCGTAACAGTGTTTTGTACATTAAATTAATGGTGCGTGGGTCGGTGGCATTGAGATAAGCCATCGATGCGCGGGTACTGATGTTGGTGCGTTTTTTGCCGAAGTTTTTTAGCAGGGTGCGCATACGAATCGACACATCGCCGAAGTCGATGTCCACGGGGCAAGGGGCGAGACATTTGTGGCATACGGTACAATGGTCCGCAATGTCATTCATTTCGTCGAAGTGACGTAAAGAAATACCGCGCCGGGTTTGCTCTTCGTATAAAAAAGCTTCGATGATTAAACCTGTCGCCAGTATTTTATTGCGAGGCGAATACAATAAATTGGCGCGTGGTATGTGTGTTGTACAAACCGGTTTGCATTTTCCGCAACGCACACAGTCTTTTATATCATCGTTGAGTGCGCCTAATTCACTGGCTTCGAGGATTAACGCCTCTTGTTGTAATAATCTCAAAGATGGGGTGTAGGCATTGTTTAAGCCAGAGCCCGCCAGTAACTTTCCGGGATTGAAATGCTCTTCGGGGTCGATAGACTTTTTGTAACGTGTAAAAGCTTCAATAGTGGCATCATCTAAAAATTGCATCTTAGTGATGCCAATGCCGTGTTCACCGGAGATCACGCCGCCGAGATTTTTCGCGATACCCATAACGCGCTCAACCACATGCTCGGCTTCATTGAGCATATGGTAGTCGTTAGAGTGCACAGGAATATTGGTGTGTACATTGCCATCGCCAGCGTGCATGTGGGTGGCAACAAACAAACGCGAATTACGTATTTCAGTATGAATAGCATCCAGTTTCTCGTGCACGGCCTCAAGTTCCTGGCCATTAAAAATCTGCTTGAGGGGTTGTTCAACATCTTTGCGATAAGATATGCGCAGGTCACGACGTTGCATTAAACGAAACAAGTTATCGCCGGGTTGAATATTTTTCTTTCCCGTTTCATCAAGGGAATCGAGTAAATGCTGGTATTCCGCCGCCGGTGCATCCAGCTGTTCGATGGTGGTTGACCAGCGCTTATGTGTTGCTTGCAATAGCTCACGGGCTGCGGTCTTTTTGGCCGCAAAAATCGCCATGCTATCTTCATTGGGGCTTTCGTCAGGTTCGGAGGCCGATAAGTGCTGCTGCTCGTTCATCTCAGATTCAAGGTATTCGAGTACACCATCGATCATGCGCAGCTTGTTGCGCGTAGAATATTCGATGTTAATGCGTTCGATAGCTTCGCTGTAGTCAGATAGCTTATCAAGGGGAATAACCACATCTTCATTGATTTTGAAGGCGTTAGTGTGAGCGGCAATTGCCGCCGTACGGGCACGGTCTAACCAGAAGCGCTTGCGTGCTTCGGGAGTGACGGCAATAAAACCTTCGGCTTCACGGGCGTTGGCCATGCGCACAATCGTAGACGCGGCTTCAGCAACGGCGTTGTCGTCTTCGCCGATAACATCAATGAGTAACACCATTTTGGGTAACTCGGCACGGGGTGCTTTGGTGTTGTATTTCACGGCCGTCACATAACGGTCGTCGAGATGTTCCATTCCGGCCAGTTTTACGTCTGGCAGGCTATCAAGATAATCTTTGGTTTCGACGATAGCAGGAACAGCGCGCCGTAAATCGTCGCCGAAAAACTCCAGACAGACCGTGCGAATAAACTGAGGCATCTTATGTAAGATGAAAACGGCGGAGGTAATCAGGCCATCGCAACCTTCTTTTTGAACACCCGGCAGCCCCCCCAGGAATTTATTGGTGACGTCTTTGCCGAGCCCCTCTTTGCGCAGGTGTGGCCCTGGTATCCGTAAAATATCCGGTTCACCCCTGGGCGTTTTGCCATCAGCGGTAAAATGATTAACGCGAAAAGTCGCTTCGGGCTGATCATGGATTTTGCCAAGGTTGTGATTAAGGCGTTCAACTTCAACCCAATGCCCATCGGGCATCACCATGCGCCAGGAAACCAGGTTGTCTAATGTAGTGCCCCACAATACGGCTTTTTTACCGCCGGCATTCATAGCGATATTGCCGCCTATGCAAGAAGCATCTTGGGAGGTGGGGTCAACCGCGAACACATAGCCTTTGGCCTCAGCGGCTTCCGATACACGACGGGTAACCACGCCAGCACCAACATGGATGGTGGCAACTTTCTGCTCTACGCCATTGATGTGGCGAAGCGTAACAGGCTGAAGCGCATCCAATTTTTCGGTGTTAACCACGGCGCATCGTGTCGTCAAGGGGACCGCGCCACCGGTATAACCCGTGCCGCCGCCGCGAGGAATAATGCCCAGACCGAGTTCCACGCAAGTATGTACGACTTTAGCCATTTCGGCTTCAGTGTCAGGGGCCAGCACCACAAAGGGGTATTCAACGCGCCAGTCGGAGGCATCCGTGACATGGCTTACTTTTGCGAGACCGCCAAAATCGATATTGTCAGCGCGAGTGATACGCGACAATTTTTGTTTGGTCTTGTTTCTTAGTGCCTGTTCGTTGGCAAATCCATCTTCAAATTTACGAATGGCAGCTTGAGCCGCGTTGACCAGGGAAACCGCTTGTGGGTTTTTGTCGGCACGGGAGATGATCTGTTCGAGCCGGTGATGTAATGCATGTATAAGGGATGCACGCCGTTTCGGGTTTAGTAGTAAGTCATCCTGAATAAAAGGATTGCGAGACACGACCCACAAATCACCAAGTACCTCAAATAACATCCGCGCTGAGCGTCCCGTATTACGAGAACTGCGTAATTCGTTAAGGGTGTCCCAGCGTGCTTCCCCGAGAAATCGAATGACAATTTCACGGTCAGAAAAAGAAGTGTAGTTGTAAGGGATCTCGCGAACGCGGGTAGAGTAAGGCGTCGTCATAGGGGATTGAAGTCGTTCCTGGTAATAGGTGTATGCGACGCAAGCGGCACATTCAGTAAGAAAGCGCGAAGTTTAGCACAAGCTATAATGAAGCTGGATCGCCCACCCTGATTTTTTTGTTGACCGATTGAAATCAGCGTGTATAATGTGCGCCTCGCTGATCGAGATTGGCGAGGAAGTTAGCAGGATCTTTCAGATCAGTAGGAAGTCTCTGCTGAAATGAGTTGAGAAAGTGCTTGATAATGCGGAGAGACGCTGTAGTATACGCGCCTCTTCAACGGGAAGCCAAACGGCTTCTTCGATGATACACCGGGTGTTTGACGGTGGTGCAGGACGATGTCACAATTGTCCGTCTTTGCTTCATGGCAAGCAAAGTAGCTCTTTAACAAGATAAGATTAGGTAATTTGTGTGGGCACTTGCGCCGACGGTTTGATGTACAAAAAACTGTTGATGTAAGTGACACCAAGTCAGTAAATTCGTTGAGAATTAATTGAGTTTGGATCACCTTCATCGCAAAAGGTTTGGTCGCTACCAAAGCGACCACAAGATATGCAATTGAAGAGTTTGATCATGGCTCAGATTGAACGCTGGCGGCATGCCTAACACATGCAAGTCGAACGGAAACGATGCTAGCTTGCTAGCAGGCGTCGAGTGGCGGACGGGTGAGTAATGCATAGGAATCTACCTAATAGTGGGGGACAACCTGGTGAAAACCAGGCTAATACCGCATAATCCCTACGGGGCAAAGCAGGGGACCTTCGGGCCTTGCGCTAATAGATGAGCCTATGTCGGATTAGCTAGTTGGTGGGGTAATGGCCCACCAAGGCGACGATCCGTAGCTGTTCTGAGAGGAAGATCAGCCACACTGGGACTGAGACACGGCCCAGACTCCTACGGGAGGCCGCAGTGGGGAATATTGGACAATGGGGGCAACCCTGATCCAGCAATACCGCGTGTGTGAAGAAGGCCTGAGGGTTGTAAAGCACTTTCAGTGGGGAAGAAGGCATCGTAGCTAATACCT
>NVUB02000086.1 GCA_002401775.2 Ectothiorhodospiraceae bacterium | reverse complement strand
CTCTGGCTATCGCCCGGGATAAATTGGGGTAAATTGGGGACATAAATTGGGGACAGACCACCATTAAAGAACAAAAACCACATTAATCGTGGTCTGTCCCCAAGCACCCATGTCCCCAAACACCCTGTTTTAAATGAGATATAATGCGCAATAATTGACGTTCTCATTGTGTTAACTGGTGCTCATTTCCCTTCATGTCCTTAACTCTGCCTACCATTGCAAGCGCTTTGCGCAATGCCCGAACATTGCTCGAGGTGAGCAGCGAATCCGCGCTGTTAGACGCTGAGATTTTGATGGGTCATGCCATTAATCGTAACCGAGCTTATTTACGAACATGGCCGGAAAAAGCGCTGTCTGCACCTCAATGGGAACAGTTTCAACATTCTATTCAACGTCGCGGTAATGGCGAACCCATTGCTTACATTACGGGTAAACGTGATTTTTGGGATATGACGCTTATGGTATCGCCTGATACTTTGATCCCTCGCCCGGAAACAGAAACGCTGGTCGAACAAGCACTGGCAAAAATTCCACACGATGCGCGTTGGCAAATCGCTGATCTCGGCACTGGCAGTGGCGCTATTGCTTTGGCTATCGCCCGTGAACGCCCCCGCTGTCACCTCACTGCAACGGATATTTCCCCTTCCGCTTTAGCCATTGCCCGCACCAATGCTAAACAATTGAATACGACCAATATCCGCTTTATCGAAGGTGCCTGGTTTGCACCTTTGTCTGGCGACCGTTTTGAGATAGTCGTGTCCAACCCGCCTTACATACACCCCGACGACCCCCACCTTCAACGAGGTGATTTGCGATTTGAACCGGTGTCCGCATTACAATCCGGGACAGATGGAATGGCGGATATTCGCAATATTTGCGATTTAGCGCGTCAACATTTACAACCTGGTGGTTGGTTATTACTGGAACACGGATTTGAACAAGGACCGGCCACGCGCACCATTCTCGACAACCTGGGTTACCAGCAAGTGGAAACCCTCAATGATTTAGCCAACAATCCACGCGTCAGTCTGGGTCGCTGGGCCCAGTAATGACAAACGGATTCCTTTAGCATGGAAATTGTACCAAATTCGGGCTAGGATCAAGATATGGACCCAATAGCCATCGACTTCATTAAGCAGCACGACATTCACTTCCGAAATGTGGATCCTGCGGCCAATGATGCCCGCGAAGCCTTGTTATTGCTCATGGATACACAAGGTATCATCAATATTCAGGCTCTGACCCCGGACTGTATTCAGATACGGTATGATTTGCGCCACATTAGCCTGCAAATCATCGAAACCGCCCTTGCCGAAGTCGGTTTTCATCTGGACAACAGCCTACTCAGCAAAATGAAACGAGCATTGTTTTATTACACGGAAGAAACTCAATTGATGAACCAGGGCTACCAACACGACCAGGCCAGCTCCACCCTCGACATCTTTGTAAATTATTATGACCAACGTGAACATGGCTGTCGTGATGAGCGACCGGAATATTTACGGCGTTATTTGTAATAGTAGCCACTGCTTCTACGAAACCGGCTTTAGTATTCCTGTCTGACTAACCCCTGCAAACCGTCACTCTTTTCAAGCGTTGCAGACTCGACTGTTATACAATTCCCACGATAATTCGCTATCACGCCAAACATTCATATTAACGCACTATCGACAAACCTCATGAACGACGACCAACTACTGCGCTACAGCCGCCAGATTATGTTGCCGCATTTCGACATTGCCGGGCAAGAAAGCCTGCTGTCATCTCACGCCCTCATTATCGGCCTTGGCGGACTGGGTTCGCCTGTGGCTATGTACCTGGCCGCAGCGGGTGTGGGACATTTAACGCTGGTCGACGATGATTCTGTAGATCTCTCCAACCTGCAACGCCAGATCGTCCACGGCCAGGCCGATATCGGCCGAGCCAAGGTGGTTTCTGCCGCTGAAACCCTGCGCAACCTGAATCCGGAAATAGAAGTATCAGCACTGCACAAACGCCTTGATGGCAAAGCCTTACTTCAAGCCGTGCAAAACGCCGATGTGGTCATTGATGCCTGTGACAATTTTGCGACCCGGTTTGCCATCAATCAGGCCTGTGTCGACACACATACCCCCTTAGTATCCGGCGCTGCAATTCGCCTTGAAGGCCAGGTAAGCGTGTTTCCTAATCCTGAATCGAATAACGAAGACAGCGACGCCCCCTGCTATCGCTGCCTTTATGACGATATTCCGGAAGCTGCTGCCAGCTGTAGTGAAACCGGTGTACTGGCTCCGGTGGTGGGAATTATCGGCAGCATACAAGCTACCGAAGCCCTCAAATTACTTTCGGGCCTGGGCACCAGTTTGTCCGGCCGCCTTTTAACCCTGGATGCCAGTACCCTGGAATTTCGAGAAATCCGTCTGCGCCGTGACCCGGCTTGTCCCGTCTGCGGGAACCATTAATAATGCCTAACCACAATTCACACATTATTAGCACCATTGAAATGCCGCGTTATATTGTTAACCAACTTCTGGAGCTGGCGCTCAACAGCCCGGACAGTGAAATTTGCGGACTGATTTCCAGCATTGATGGCCACGCAAACCGTTGCTACCCAACGACCAACATTGCCACTGACCAGCACCAGCAATTTCACTGCGACCCTGAGCAACACATAGATGCAATGCGCTCTATGCGCGAACGCGGGGAAAGCTTGTTCGCTATCTATCACTCTCACCCAAACACCCCGGCCATCCCCTCATTAGCCGATATCGAACAGCTGAGTTATCCGCAAGCCATATATTTAATTATTTCTCTGCAAACTACTGGCACACTGCAAATGCGCGCCTTTTGTTCTCCCAACAATAGTCGCAGCAATAGTCGAAATACTGCTCAAAACAACAATCAAAACAACACGCTGCAAGCCGTCAATGTCGCCATCACCGACACTCCTTAAGGAATATCATTAATCACAATTATCGATTAAATATTGACCTGACGGCTAACTCGATAAATACTGAGCAAGATTGGTATTTGTCCGATAAAATAATAAAGGGATAATCAATATTCCTCACAGCATGACGGTCACTACGCTATTGGTTGCCATATTTGCGCTTTCTTTTTGGCAACGTTACTGACGCTTCACTCATGGCATACTTGTAGTTTCGATAAATCGTTAAAGTAGCCTGGGTTACCAATAGTGATGGGTAGATATTGTTCATAGCAATACCGCCCAAAAAATAATAATGAAGAGGCTAAGCAAATATGCATCGCCAGAGTTAGCGTTTGCAGATGCACCAACATATATATTTTGGGGAAGGGATCGCAACATGAGTACAAACGCTAAACAACGCTCACGATTTGTAAACATTAAATTACTGCCCTTTTTACTATCCTCTTTCCTAGTTTGCACTTTCGGATTAACCAACACTTCCCTAGCCGCCACCAATACCGATGACGATGCGCTAATGGGTGCAGGAGCCCATTTTGCCTGGATACTGTTTGACGCTATTAAGGCTGATCTGGAAGCCAAAACGGGTCGGAAGACTATTCTATTCGGCGAAAACTCGATGTTAGGTGTCGGCTGCAACGCCGGCATTAAAGCCGCCAAACAAGGCACCAAAAGCCGAGAGACTTTTGGTTTTGTGTGCTGCCCCCTCAGCGATGAAGAAATCGAAAAAGAACAACTCATTGTCTATCCTCTGGCGAAAGAACCTATTTTGATCCTCGCCCATCAAGACAACCCCGTTAACGATCTTAGCTCTGAGCAGGTACGCGCTATTTTCAGGGGTGATCTCGACAACTGGTCGCAAGTCAAAGGGCCAAACAAACCCATTGTCGTGGTAACACGTTTGCACTGTAAAAAACGCCCGGGACATTGGAAGTCTATCTTGCCCAGTCATAAAAGTTTTCGAGCCGAGCGTTTAAACGTCAAAAGTGCAGCCGCAATGGTTGAGCGTGTCAGTGATTTTAAAGGCGCAATCGGCCATACCGGTTCGACTTGGGCGTTTGGCGATAACGATAAAATAAAAGTTATTACGATCGATGGAGCCAAACCCACAGCGGCAAACCTAGCTAATGGCAAATATCGATTTTTTCGACAATTATCAGCCATCACCAACCGGACCCCATCAGAGGACGTTGTCAAACTCATACATGAAACACAAAATGGTGTGGCATTTCGGAAAGTGGCAAAAAAATATGAGTTACTTCCATTCAGCCCACAGTAACCAGCATAAAATTATGTACAAAAACTTGTCATTATCCTCCCCACAAAGACCGTCGCGAGAAACTCTCATGAAACAAGCCTAACGGAATGTTTACCACTTATCGCGCCCGATTATTTCTATACATTTTCTTGCTGACCATTTTTTTGGTGGCGACGTTAACCTATACCTATATTTACTCGCGCAACGCGATCCTCGAGCAATCAAAACGAAACATTTCAAACACGGCCCAGTTACTCACCAGCAACATCGAAATGGAGGAAAATGAACTCCTTTACTATGCCCGCGTAGTCCGTGACGACCCACGCATACAGGAATACATGTTCATCGTGACCAAAGTTGGCGCTGACGCAAATGCTATGGCAAAACTATTTAAGCGAGAATTCGACTGGCTGCCTATTGAACGAGTGGTCATTCTCGACCATGCTGGAAGATCGCTGTTAGACCCGGCAGCCTCCGACCTTGCCATTGCGGTTCAAGATCACATTGAACGCTCAAAAAATGAAATTTTCTATTATCAAGGGCGTAACGACCTAGAGTTAGTCGCGTGGGCGGAGATCTCATATCAAGGCACATCACTGGGCACCATCGCCATCACTCACATTCTCAATAGTGGCTGGCTTTCCCAATACCAAAGTTACAGTGGCGGCCACTTTTTCCTAGAAAAAAACAATACGGTGCAACTCAGCAGCCTACCGGAAAGCGAGGGAAAAACTTTTTTACCTCGCGGCAATAGCATTGTGATGAATGGAGAAATTTATCAAGTTCGAGCCATTCCGCTAACAGGTGAAGGCATGCACACTCCCCATTTATGGCACGGCATTTCCGAGCAAGACATACTGGATCAGTTAGACCAGCATAGTCAGCTCATTTTATTGTTAGCCATTGTAGGCTGTGCAGCTGTCTTGATATTGGGTCTCATTATCGCTCGCAATTTCAATCGCCCGTTGAGTCAATTAATGCAAATCACTCACGCCGTCACGCAAGGCACATTGCCAATGATGGATAAATCCGTTGAGACCAATGAAATTGACATGCTGGCAAACCGTTTTTCAGAAATGCTGCAAAGCCTGCGAGAAAAACAACAAGAAATTGATCGCGTACACAGGCGTCTGGAAGAATCCGCGATTACGGATTCACTCACAAAACTTTACAATCGACGCTACCTGACAGAAGTATTTCCCAAGCTCATTGCTCAAGCACAGCGTGACGGCCAGTATTTAAGTGGCCTGATGTTGGATCTGGATCATTTTAAAAGCATTAACGACCGCTATGGACATCTTGCAGGGGACCAGTGCCTCTCCCACATTAGCCAATTGCTCAAAGAATCATCCCGAGCCAGCGATTATGTGTTTCGAATGGGCGGTGAAGAATTTTTAATTTTGAGTATTTCCGATACACCGCAGGGAGGCGAGATGCTCGCTGAAAAAATTCGCACCACTTTACAAACCCGCCCCGTGGCGTATAAAAAAGCGATTATTACCATGACAACCAGCGTGGGAGTCAGTATCACCGATAATCATCTTTCACCAGAAATGGCATTGACGAATATGCTTTACCACGCTGACAAAGCCTTGTATGAAGCAAAAAACAAAGGCCGAAACCAAGTGGCAGTCTATGATTGCGGACAAGCACCAACAGCATTATTGCAAGAATCTATCAGCTGACAAATGCCTTGAAGGCTTTTTATTTTTCAAAAACTAACATCAGCGCAAAGATGCAGAGTTGCAAAGAACGCTAAGAAAACCTTTTTTAATCTCTGCGTCCTTTGCACCTTAGCGACTTTGCATTAAGTTTTAATAACCGTTCAATTACGCCTTAAGCTTTTGCTTTAGTAAATCGTTAACCTGTGCCGGGTTTGCTTTTCCTTGTGTCGCTTTCATCACCTGCCCTACAAAGAAACCAAATAATTTATCTTTACCGCCCCGGTACTGTTCTAGCTGGCCCGGGTTATTGGCAATAATTTCATCAATAACCGGTTCTATCGCACTGGCATCGGTGATTTGTTTTAGACCTTTTGTTTCGATTACAGCGTCGGCATCCCCTTCACCTTTCCACATTGCCTCAAATACTTCTTTGGCAATTTTTCCGGAGATGGTGTTATCTGCAATACGCTTTATCATTCCACCTAACATGACGGCACTCACGGGACTTTCAGAAAGCGAAAGTCCATTTTTATTCAATGCTCCCATTAGTTCGCCACTTACCCAGTTAGCCGATAACTTGCTCTCCCCATCAGCTGCCGCCATAACCACCTCAAAAAACTCGGCCACTTCTCGGCTTGCGGTCAACACCGCAGCGTCATAAGCACTCAGCGACAAGGTCTCCATAAAACGATGTTTCTTTTCATCAGGCAATTCAGGCAATGTTGCTTTCACCGCCTCAAGAAAGGATTCTTCAATGACAACGGGCAGTAAATCAGGATCGGGGAAATAGCGGTAATCATTGGCTTCTTCCTTGCTACGCATCGACCGGGTTTCATTTTTATCGGAATCATACAGGCGTGTTTCCTGTGTAATTCTGCCCCCCGCTTCGATAATATCAATCTGACGCTCCACTTCTATTTCAATCGCCTTTTCCACAAAACGGAATGAATTAATATTTTTCAGCTCGGTGCGTGTGCCATATTCTTCCTGGCCGAAAGGACGTACAGATACATTGGCATCACAACGGAACGAACCTTCTTGCATATTGCCGTCGCAAATCTCCAGATATTGCACCAATGAATGAATTTTTTTCATGTAGGCAACCGCTTCCTGAGAGGAACGCATGTCCGGTTCAGACACAATTTCCAACAGCGGCGTACCGGCGCGATTAAGGTCGATACCCGTCATACCCTGGAAATCACCGTGCATGGATTTTCCAGCATCTTCTTCTAAATGCGCCCGTGTAATACCGACAACTTTGATTGAGCCATCTTCCAGTTCAATTTCCAGCTCGCCCGCTTCGACAATAGGAAGTTCCATTTGGCTGATCTGATAACCCTTGGGTGAATCAGGGTAAAAATAGTTTTTACGCGCAAACACTGAGCGTCGCGAAACATTCGCGCCAATAGCCAAGCCAAACTTCGCCGCCATACGCACCGCTTCTTTATTCAGCACCGGCAATACGCCCGGCAGCCCCAAATCCACAGCGCATGCCTGAGTGTTAGGTTCCGCGCCGTAAGCCGTAGAAGCCCCGGAAAAAATCTTACTTTTGGTGGCGAGCTGAGCATGAATCTCAAGGCCGATAACCACTTCCCATTGCATATTTTTAGTCTCTAATGGCGAGAACCTGGTCATTAATTACCCGTACCAGGCATTCGTTACTTTTATGTTATATCAATTATCCAAAACCACAATCCAACGCCTTTGCAAAACTACAACCCGTCAAACACTCAAACCAACGCAAAGACGCGGAGCTGCAAAGGACGCTAAGAAAACCATTTATAATCTCTGCGTTCTTTGCACCTTAGCGCCTTTGCGTTAGGTTTTACGCATTTGTAAAACCATGCTCTAGCGCAAATGATCTAAAGGGCGCCTCTGCGTTGGGTTTTAATTACTCAAACCCGGCCGGTACGCGCAAATGCCAATCAGTGTTCATCTGGAACTGATGTGCCACATTCAACAGGCGCGATTCTTCAAAATAATTACCGATGAGTTGTAGGCCTACTGGCATGTCATGGCCATCGGATTTCACAAACCCGGCGGGGATAGACATGCCAGGCAATCCTGCGAGATTCGTCGCGATGGTAAATATATCCGATAGATACATCGTCACGGGATCACTGATTTCACCCAATTTGAAAGCAACATTGGGAGAAGTAGGGCTCATAATGACATCCACTTTTTCAAAGGCCGTTTTGAAATCATTACTAATCAGCTGACGTAGTTTTTGCGCTTTCAAATAATAGGCATCGTAATAACCCGCAGACAATGCATAGGTGCCAATCATAATGCGACGTTTTACTTCCGCGCCAAAACCCTCGCCTCGTGAACGCTTGTATAAATCTTCCAGATTTTCAGGATTCGCGCAACGATGGCCAAAACGTACGCCGTCAAATCGCGACAAGTTGGAGGAACATTCCGCAGGCGCGACCACATAATAGGTTGGCACTGACAATTTTGAGTTAGGCAGGCTGAGTTCTACCACCTCAGCCCCCAAAGATTCATAGTGTTTTATGGCTGCATCAATGACGGCAGCCACATCAGCATTTAAGCCATCCCCGAAATATTCTTTGGGCAGCCCAATTTTCAGCCCTTTGATGTCATCATTCAAAGGCGCACAGTAATCCGGCACGGCCTTATCGACACAGGTGGAATCACGGCTATCAAAGCCCGCCATGACATTCATCATCCAGGCGGCGTCTTCAGCGCTGCGCGTCATCGGGCCCGCCTGATCCAGGCTTGAGGCAAAGGCAATCATCCCGTATCGAGAAACCCGTCCGTATGTGGGTTTTAATCCGGTAATGCCACACAAGGCTGCAGGCTGACGAATCGAACCTCCGGTGTCTGTACCCGTGGCAAAAGGAGTTAAACGCGCCGCTACTACCGCCGCCGAACCACCCGAGGAGCCCCCCGGAACAGTGCCCGTATTCCAGGGGTTTTTCACTGGGCCATAAAAACTGGTTTCATTGGATGAGCCCATGGCGAACTCATCCATATTCGCCTTGCCCAACATCGGCATACCGGCCTTCTTCACTTTTTCCACCACAAAGGCATCGTAAGGTGAAATAAAATTATCCAGCATTTTAGAGCCGCACGTGGTTTTCACACCTTCGGTGCAAAAGATATCTTTATGCACCATAGGAATCCCGGTTAATAATCCAGCATCTCCCTGGCTCCGCTGCTGATCAGCCGAGCGAGCAGCGCTAATCGCCTGCTCTTCAGTCACGGTTACCAACGCATTGAGTTCTGCACCCAAACCGTTAATTCGGTCCAGATAGGCTCGGGTCAGCTCTTCAGAAGAAAAATCTCCCTTAGCCAGACCTTTAGATAATTCAGCAATTGATTTGTTATGCATTTTAAAATCGGAGATAAAGCGTAAAATGAAAAGATGGAAGTAAAAAATACTACCGCTCTTTTATCTTTCCTCTTTCCTCATTCCTCTGTTGTTATTCGATAACCTGCGGCACCAAAAACAGGTTGGCCTCCGTCTGCGGGGCATTGGCCATGAGCTGCTCACGCTGGTTTTGCTCTGTCACGGTGTCATCCCGTAACCGCTGCTGGGCATCCATAGGGTGCGCCATAGGTGACACGCCTGTGGTATCGACGGCTGACATTTGCTCAACCAGGGCAAGAATATTGTTCAGGTCGCTGGCGTACGCAGGCACATCGGCCTCGTCGATGCCCAGCCTGGCGAGGTGGGCAATTTTTTCGATGTCGTCCTTTTGCAAGGAGGGTGAAGACGGTTCTGATGACATGTTAAATTCTCTGAAATCCAAAATTAATGAGGATCATGGCAAAAAAGAGTGCAGAATTTATCATAAATACCCTACTACCCATAGCCCGGCAGCGCATATAAACTCGCCTCGTACCTTGCTGAAACCCCGCGTCATTGGTACATTAGCGCCAATTCATGGTGGCCATCGGCTTTTACTTCACCCCTCGTAACCATTTTAGAGTGATAATAAAAAATTATGTTCGCAAGAATTCGAGGCCTGTTTTCAAATGATCTGTCCATCGACCTTGGTACAGCCAACACGCTAATTTACGTGAAAGGGCAAGGCATTGTCCTCAACGAACCCTCAGTGGTTGCCATCCGCATGGAACGCGGCACCGGCAATCCGAAAAAAATTGCCGCCGTCGGCGCTGAGGCGAAACGCATGTTAGGCCGTACCCCTGGCAACATCCAGGCTATTCGGCCGCTCAAAGATGGCGTGATCGCTGACTTTACTGTCACTGAAAAAATGCTCCAGCATTTTATTCACAAAGTGCATCAGGACAAATTCAAATTTTTCCATCCCAGCCCGCGAGTACTGGTTTGCGTTCCCTGTGGTTCAACCCAGGTTGAGCGCCGGGCCATTCGTGAATCAGCTGCCGGAGCGGGTGCCCGCGAAGTGTATTTGATCGAAGAACCTATGGCTGCGGCCATTGGTGCCGGCCTGCCAGTCAACGAAGCCAGCGGTTCCATGGTGTTAGACATCGGCGGCGGTACTACTGAGGTCGCCGTCATTTCTCTTTCAGGTATCGTCTATTCTGCTTCTGTGCGCATCGGTGGAGACAGATTCGACGAAGCGATCATCAATTATGTGCGCCGCAACTACGGCACATTAATTGGAGAATCCACGGCAGAAAAAATAAAAATGGATGTTGGCAGCGCTTACCCAGGTGATGAAGTACGTGAAACCGAAGTCCGCGGCCGTAATCTGGCCGAGGGTATTCCCCGCAGCTTCACCCTTAACAGCAATGAAATCCTTGAAGCCTTGCAAGAGCCGCTCTCTGGCATTGTCAGCGCAGTGAAAACGGCTTTGGAGCAAACCCCGCCGGAATTGGGTGCCGATGTGGCCGAACGCGGCATGGTGCTCACCGGTGGTGGTGCCTTACTGAAGGATATAGACCGCTTGCTCATGGAAGAAACAGGTTTGCCCGTCATTATCGCAGAAGATCCACTCACCTGCGTGGCTCGCGGTGGTGGCCGGGCACTGGAAATGATCGACGAAACCGGCACTGACGTCTTTACCTCTGAATAATTTTAGCGGTCTATGATCGCCAATCACTGGTAGTGGCGACGGTACACCCGGCGGGATATTTGAACTGAGCCGTTAAACTTAAAACATAAACTTAAGAAATGCACTCGATAAATACCCTCGACAAGTAAATTCGACACAATAACTGACGCCGTAAACCACCGCCGCGAGCAAGACTGGACAAAAGTCATGTTTCTGTCGTTAGCTTCACATTGTACGGCCTCACATATACGGCCCCATATTCATGGCCCCATAATTCACGAATAGGTTCATGGATGAGTGGCGCGGAGGAGTGACACAATAAAACCGCTATTCATACAAGGCCCATCCATTACCACTCGCCTCGTGGCATTGGTCATCCTTTCGACATTGATGATGTCGCTGGATCATCGCCAAAACCACTTGGAAGGAATACGATCCACCCTTTCCTTGCTGGTTTACCCTCTGCAATACTTCGTTAATCTGCCCGTTGCCGCTTCCCGTTGGCTCGGCGATAGCTTTTCAAGCCGGGAAACGCTTCAGACAGAAAACGCACGACTCAAATTACAACAAACCCTGTACAAGGGAAAACTGCTCAAACTGCAATCCCTAAAAGCCGAAAACATGCGGCTGCGCGAATTATTACAGTCTTCAAAAAAAGTCAGCGAGCGGGTACTTATCGGAGAGCTTCTCGCCGTAGACCTCGAGCCCCTCACTCGCCAAATCGTCATTAACAAAGGTAGCTATCACGAGGCCTATCTTGGACAGCCGCTCATGGATACTGAGGGCGCAATGGGCCAAATTGTCCACCTCGGCCCATTTTCCAGTACCGCCATGCTGATCACCGATGCCAACCACGCCATTCCGGTACAGGTAAACCGTAATGGCTTACGCGCCATCGCCCTCGGCACTGGCGCACCGGATAAACTGGACATCCCTTACCTTCCCATCAGTGCTGATATTGACGAAGGTGACCTGTTAACCACTTCCGGACTGGGTGGGCGCTTCCCGCCTGGCTATCCCGTCGCCATGGTGACAGAGGTGCGCAAAGACCCCACTTTGCCCTATGCGATAATAACCGCCATGCCGACGGCGCAGCTGGAACAAGCCAGAGAGGTGCTGCTAGTGTGGCCTTCGCAATATTTGAATCAAATCAACATTGCTGACGAAGACATTACTGGCAAAAATAAGGGCAACCCCGGCTCGAACACCCCAGGCTCAGGCGATCAGCCCGCTGACAAAGACACTGCGGCATCATCTTCACCATGAGCAGCCTTGTAATAATCAGAAGAAGCAGGATAGCGCGATGACATCCAACATCGCCCGCCATCACGGTGGGGCCACCATTTTACTGAGTTTTGTATTTGCACTGTTGTTGCAAATGTTTGCGCTGCCTGATTGGGCCGAATCCTTTCGGCCAGACTGGGTGGCACTGGTGCTGGTCTATTGGTGCATTGCCTTGCCAGAACGGGTCGGCGTTGGTGTGGGTTGGTTAGCGGGGCTTATACTGGATGTCGCCAACGGCGCTCTGCTTGGTCAAAATGCCCTGACACTAGCCGTTGTCGCCTACCTCGCGCTACGTTTACACCAACGCATTCGCCTGTTTCCCATGTGGCAGCAATCCGTGAGTGTGTTGCTGCTAATCACACTGCACCTCATGCTGGTACTATGGATTAAAGGCGCCGTTGGCCAATCCGCTGAAACCTGGGCTTATTGGTTGCCTGCCCTAACCAGTATGCTGGCGTGGCCACTGGTGTATATAGTGTTACGCGGCTTGCGGCGTGCTTATCGGGTACGTTAAAAAAATGCATTCGAGTGGCTCGCCCTCAGTTATGCTGACACAACCATTCGCACATACTCACGAAAACAACGTCCATCAATACCACTTATAACACTGGCAATATTCACCCTTCGACATGGCCTTACACCACACCATCAAAGATCACTTTCGCGAGACCCGGTTGTTTACCAGCCGCGCCGTCGCCGCTCTGTTGATCTCCATTGGTCTGATGGCCGTATTACTGTTGCGCCTGTTTGATTTGCAAGTGATAAAACACGATACCTATGCCGTATTGTCCGACAAAAACCGCATACATATTCGTGCCGTGCCACCTACTCGCGGCCTGATTTACGACCGCAACGGCACACTACTGGCAGAAAACCTACCCAGTTATCGGCTCGAAGTCATCGTCGAGCAAGTCAAAGATCTGGATGCCACCATCGCCGAGCTACGCCACTTAGTTGACATCAGCGATGACAACATCGCCGCCTTCAAAAAACGCCTGAAACGCAGCAAACGTTATAAGCCAGTATCACTGCGCTCACGGTTGTCCGATGAAGAAGTAGCTCGATTTGCCGTCAATCGTCACCGTTTTCCCGGTGTTGATACCGTCGCCCATCTCTATCGGCACTACCCCTTCAAAAGTCGTGGCGTGCACGCAGTGGGTTACGTAGGCCGCATCAGTGAAAAAGAATTACACACCATCGACACTAACAACTACGAAGGTAGCGACTTCATCGGCAAGACCGGCATCGAGCGTTTTTATGAAGACTTGTTACACGGAGAAGTCGGCGTTGAGCGCGTAGAAACCAATGCGCAAGGTCGTACTCTACGAGTCCTTGATCGCGATGAACCGGTTCCTGGCCTCAATATTTATCTCAGCCTGGATGCAGAATTGCAGGGCATTGCCGAGGCCGCCATGGGAGACAACAACGGAGCCGTCGTCGCCATAGACCCCACCGATGGCAGCGTACTGGCATTGGCCAGCATGCCTACCTTCAATCCCAATTTGTTTGTGGGGGGCATTGATACCAAGACCTATCGCGCTCTGCAAGACTCCCCCGACCAACCCATGTTCAATCGTGCCATCCGTGGCCGATACCCACCTGGCTCAACCGTTAAACCCTTTATCGGGCTAGCCGGACTCGAATACGGCCTGATTGATCCTGATATCTCCACCTATTGCCAGGGCTGGTACATGCTCGATGGAGACGACCGAAAATACCGGGACTGGAAAAAAACCGGCCACGGGCACATGGACCTCAATCAGGCCTTGGTCGAGTCCTGCGACGTGTATTTTTATGATCTGGCGCTGACGCTGGGCATTGACCGTCTTTCCGCGTTCCTGGAACCCTTCGGGTTTAGCGACATCACCGGCATCGACATCAGCGGAGAACTCACCGGGCTAGTCCCCACCCGGCAATGGAAAAGACGTCACAAACGCCAACCCTGGTACCCCGGCGAAACCCTTATTACCGGCATCGGCCAGGGCTTTTTTCTAAGTACTCCGTTGCAACTGGCCACAGCCACCGCTGCCCTGTCTCATTACGGCAGCCAGTTACGTCCACGCCTGGTGGCCGCCACTGAAGACCCCAATAGCCGCGAAAAAGTCTGGTTTCCCGCCACGCCCAATGTCGCGGTGCCGGTTGGCGACATCGATAACTGGTCTTATATCATCCGAGCCATGACCCGAGTGGTACACAGCCGAAAAGGCACTGCCCGACGTATCGCGAAAGGCGCACAGTATAAAATTGCGGGCAAAACCGGTACATCACAAGTGTTTGGTATCAAGCAAGATGAAAAATACGTCGCGGAAGACATCGCCAAAAAATTACGGGATCATGCGCTCTTTATCGGGTTTGCCCCCGTAGATGACCCCCGTATTGCGATTGCCGTCATCGTCGAAAACGGGGGGAGTGGCGGCGCAATAGCCTCACCCATCGCCCGCAAGGTAATGGATTATTATTTGAACACGGTATTACCCAGAGAAGCAGGTTACATCGAACAAACGACTTCTCCCTCAAACCGCCTCTCAAACACAGAAAAGGAACCGACACCGTGAGTCTGTTTGAGGCCCGTGCCGAAGCGCTACAAGCCAATCGACGCACCCTGGCGGAACGATTTCACACCGACACGCCCTTATTGCTGTGCCTGCTCATATTGTCGGTCATCAGTTTATTTGTTTTATACAGTGCCAGCGGCCAGAAAATCGATGTTATTTGGCGACAGTCAATACGTCTGGGCATCGGGTTTCTCATTATGCTGGCCCTCGCACAACTTAATCCTGCGACCTTCAAACGCTGGACACCCTGGTTATTTACCTTGGGTATCGGCTTGCTGGTGGCAGTACTCGTCGCCGGTGAAGTAGGTAAAGGTGCTCAACGCTGGCTGGATTTAGGTTTTTTCCGCTTCCAACCCTCGGAGATGATGAAGCTCGCCGTGCCCATGATGGTGGCATGGTATCTCAGCGACCATCCGCTGCCACCCACCCTGAAACGCCTGGCGATGGCCATATTACTCATTATTATTCCCACGCTCCTGATTGCCAAGCAACCGGATTTAGGGACCGCCCTGCTGGTCGCCAGCGCCGGTATTTTTGTATTACTGTTTTCGGGTATATCCTGGCGACTCATCTTCGCCTCTGCAGCGGTAATGGCGGCCGGGGCCCCCGTGTTATGGCACTTTATGCATGGGTATCAGAAGCAGCGAGTGCTCACTTTTCTCAACCCGGAACAGAACCCTCTGGGGGCTGGGTATCACATTATCCAGTCAAAAATCGCCATTGGCTCTGGTGGTCTGTATGGCAAGGGCTGGCTCAACGGCACCCAGTCTCAACTGAATTTTCTGCCCGAACGTTCCACCGATTTCATCTTCGCGGCTTATGCCGAAGAGTTTGGCTTATTTGGCATTTTGGCATTGCTAGCGGTGTACTTGCTTGTCATCATGCGCGGGTTGCTCATCGCCAGTCAGGCTCAGGATTCCTATAGCCGATTGCTGGCCGGCAGCATTGTCATGACCTTTTTCATTTACATCTTTGTGAACATCGGCATGGTGACCGGCCTGTTACCCGTCGTCGGTGTGCCTCTACCTCTGGTAAGCTATGGGGGCACATCAATGGTGACCCTGATGGCAGGTTTCGGTATCCTCATGTCCATTCATACTCACCGTAAACTGTTACCGCGATAATTATTACGATGGCGACTACGATGACGATGACTACAACGATCACTACTACGATAGCTTTTACGATGGCTTTTACGATGACTACTGCTACGCTACTACGCTAACGACGACATCCACTTAACCTTACAACACAAAATATAATGCATATGACCCTGAAAAAACTCATCTCCCTCGCAGGCTGCGCTATGTTCAGTCTTACTTGTATCAGTGCCATTGCTGACACTCCCCTGGACGAACAGCGCGTTGCAGACCGCTCCGACGTAAAAGGCTTTATCCAGGAAATGGTCGACAAACATCAATTTGACGCTAAAAAACTCACCACGCTTTTCGAGGATGTCGTTCTCAAGCAAAAAATTGTCGATGCCATTAGCCGTCCCGCCGAGGGAAAACCCTGGTTTAAGTATCGTCCCATTTTCGTCACCAAAACCCGCATCAAAGAAGGTGTTGTTTTCTGGAATGAAAATGAAGCCATTTTAAAGGCGGCAGAGGAAAAATATGGCGTCCCTCCCGAAATCATCGTTGCCATCATCGGTGTCGAAACCCGTTACGGGCGGCATAAGGGCGGTTATCGGGTCATGGACTCCCTCTCTACCCTGGCCTTTGCCTACCCCAAGCGCGCCAAGTTTTTCCGCAGTGAGCTTGAGCAATATTTACTACTCACCCGGGAAGAGAAACTGAACCCCATGGAAATCAAAGGCTCCTACGCGGGCGCGATGGGTAAATCACAATTTATTTCCAGCAGTTATCGCCATTATGCCGTTGATTTTGATGGCGATGGCAAACGCGATTTATGGAACAACAACGCCGATGCCATTGGCAGTGTCGCCAACTACTTCAAACGCCACAAATGGCAAACCGGTAAAGCCGTGGCCGCTCCCGCCATCGTCGGCAGCAACCACATCCAGGTGCTCGTTAAAAAAGGCTACAAGCCCCACAGCACCGTGGCCGAATTACGCGAACGCGGTGTTACCGCCAAAATCAAAGTCGACCTCAAAGCCATGGGGGCATTGGTGGAGCTCAAAATACCCGCTGGCCGGGAATACTGGCTGGCATTAAATAACTTTTATGTCATCACCCGCTATAACCACAGCCCACTATATGCCATGGCAGTGCATCAACTGGGTCAGGCCATCCTGAAAAAGCGGGAAAAAGCGGCCTCAGCCAGGATGTAGTGGCCAGTCAAAATGCTTGTTAGCTGCTCACAACCCCCTTGACAAAGTTCACTTATTTGTTAACCTCATTTAAATGAGGGAAATCGTGTTTTATCGAACGGAGTCAGGTGGCTGCCCGGCTGAAGAGTTCTTAGATTCTTTATCTGCGAAACAGGCCCAGAAAGTAACGTGGGTAATGGAGCTTGTCGAAGAGCTGGACGTCGTTCCCGTCAAGTATTTCAAAAAAATGACAGGAACAGATGATATTTAGGAAATTAGAGTTCAATCAGACAACAGTATATTTCGCATACTGGGCTTTCTAGAAAAGAACAACTTGGTGGTTCTTAACCATGCTTTTCAAAAGAAAACGCAAAAAACCCCTAAGAAGGAAATTGCGATTGCTGAAGCTAGAAAAAAGGATCATCTCTTAAGAGGTAATCGTCATGAGTGATTTAAAAAAATATGTAAAAAACAGAAAAGCCAAGGATGGCGCCTTTGCAAAAGATTATGTGTCTGGATACTCAGACTTTAAACTAGGCGTCATGCTACGCCAAGCAAGAGAAAATGCTGGTTTAACCCAAGAAGAATTAGCTAAAAAATTAAAAACACAGAAATCGGCTATATCAAGAATTGAGAATCATGCCGAAGATATTCGTTTGTCCACGCTTGAAAAAGTTGCAGAAGCCTTGGGTAAAACATTAACGCTCTCCATGAACTAGGTAGGCAATTACAAAGCAAATTCTCTCGGACGGCACAAAGCGGCGCTCGTTCCTCGCTCTGTTTTTTGCCGCCGGTGATTTGCAACGTTAGCACCCCAATAAATCAGTAAAAAAGGATACCCTGTATTCTTTTCATATGCACCCGTCGTAATATTAAAAAAGCATGGAAGAAGTGATAGACAGACATGAAAAGTAGTACCTGCAGTAAAACCAGTATCGGTACCGCTCATTTTTCTATTCGGGGCTGCCTGATAGGGACTCTCACTCTGGTGTTGAGTGCGTGTGGTGCACTTCCACACAGTCGCTATGGTATAGCACAGGATAGCGCTCCCACCCGGGAAATCGATCACACTCGCGTTGCCGATGCAGTGCCAAAACACGAACCCCGCAGCAAATACGGCAATCCTAAAACCTATGTCGTGCAAGGTCGTCGTTATACCCTTCGTGACACCGCCCGCGGCTTTCGACAACGCGGGCTGGCTTCCTGGTACGGCACCAAGTTTCATGGGCACCGGACCTCCAGTGGCGAAACTTACGACATGTACGCCATGACCGCCGCCCACAAAACGCTCCCCATCCCAGCCTATGTGGAAGTGCATAACCTGGATAATGGCCGAAAAATAATCGTACGCGTGAATGACCGGGGGCCCTTTGCCCGGGGCCGCATTATCGACCTCTCTTATGTCGCCGCTAAAAAGTTAGGCATTACCACCAAAGGGACTGGGCGGGTAGAAATTCGGGTAGTAGAACCCGCCGCCAGAACATCCGGCACTCCCCCAAATACCACCATGAATACCACCGTCTCCGCTCGGAAAATACCGCTGGCCTCTTCACCAACCACAGCATCATCGACAACGACTTCGGTATTTCTTCCTACTGCTAGCGGGCAACCAGCAGCCGCAAACCAACCCAATGCTGCCCAACTTTACTTGCAGGTAGGCGCCTTCACAGATCGCAACAATGCCACTCAACTGCTCAATAAACTGGTGGGTGCCACCTCCGAAAACGTATTAATCAACCGCAAAGCCACCGGCAATTACAGTGTTTATCGCGTACGTATTGGCCCGCTACGTTCAGAAAACGATGCCATACGCCTGCGCGCCGCATTAAAGCCGCTAGGAATTGACAGCCCCAACCTCGTTGTAGAATAAGCCAAAAATCGCTATCCTCTACATCGCAATGGGTTACGTAACGGTTTTGCAATATTTCTCCTCCATAACCCACGTTTCCATTCACTTCACTTTAAACTCTTACCGCTGTGAGCCAATACATGCCGCGTCTTATTCGTAATTTCTGGATCTTGTTTACCGTTCCCCTGTTTTTAACGGCTGTCTTATTATCCACAACCAAACCCGGCGAAGCCGCCACGCTGATCCCCGCCACCCCCAAAATCAAAGCCAAAGGCTATCTGCTGATTGATTACAACAGTGGGCGCGTGCTGGCCGAAAAAAAATCCGGCAACCGATTAGAGCCCGCCAGCCTCACCAAAATGCTGTCTTCCTACGTTATTGCCTACGAACTAGCCAATGGCAACATCGCCCTGGATGACGACGTCCTCATCAGCAAGAAGGCCTGGCGTATGCAAGGTTCACGCATGTTTATAGAGGTTGGCAAGAAAGTCAGTGTTGAAAACTTACTCAAAGGTGTGATCATCCAATCGGGTAATGACGCTACCGTCGCCTTGGCTGAGCATATTGCGGGCAGTGAAGATGCCTTTGTCTCGTTAATGAACCAACACGCCGCCGAACTGGGCATGCTCGACAGCCACTTCGTCAACAGCACCGGGCTGCCGCACAAGGAGCACTACACCACACCACGTGACCTCGCCAAACTGGCGACGGCATTAATTCGTGACTTTCCCGAACACTACAAATGGTACTCCACCAAAAAATTCACCTTCAACAACATCACCCAATACAACCGCAATAAATTACTGTGGCGCAACGACACAGTAGACGGCATAAAAACCGGCCACACCAAGGCTGCTGGATACTGTCTAGTCGCTTCTGCCATAAGAGATGACATGCGTTTGATCTCCGTCATACTCGGCACTCGCAGTGATGCAGCGCGCTCCGCCGAAAGCCAAAAATTACTCACTTACGGCTTCCGTTTCTTTGAAACCCACAAACTTTATTCTGCCAACGAATCGCTCACCACCGCACGCATATGGAAAGGCGCACAAGAACAATTGCCCCTCGGGCTGGCGGAAGACCTCTATCTCACCATCCCTAAAGGCCAATACAAAAACCTGGATGCCAACATAAATCTGGATGCGCGCATAGTTGCACCCGCCAAAAAAGGACAGTCCTTTGGCTCAGTAAACGTCAGCCTCGGTGATGAGCAATACGCCAAACGGGATCTCGTCGCACTTTCCGATATTGAAAAAGGCGGCCTCATCGACAACCTCATCGACGAAATCAAACTTTTGTTTGAGTAGAGGAAAGAAGGCAGAAAAAAGGGAACAGGGTAAAGATGAAAGAACAAACACTACACACTTTCACGTCATCCCGGCGCAGGCCGGGATCCAGGCGCTGCCCAACGTCACTGGATTCCGGCCTTTATACCCTCCGGGGCACAAGTAACCTAAAGGTCACCAGTGCCCCAGAGGGTATGCGCCGAAATGACGATAAAAAACCACTGAATCGCTTTCCCCTTTTATCTTTCCCCTTTTCCCTGCCCTTATGATCTACCTCAACGGAAAGTTTTTACCGGCTGAACAAGCTTGCGTACCGGTCTTGGACCGTGGCTTCATTTTTGGTGACGGCGTTTACGAGATGATTCCGGTTTATGGCAATAAACTGTTTCGTCTTGATGAACACTTGCGTCGCCTGCAAAACAGCCTTGATGCGGTTCGCATTCCCAATCCGCTATCTCCCAGTGAATGGGATTCGATGCTCAACGAACTGATTCAGCGCAACGGTGGAGGCGACCTGTCGCTTTATTTTCAGGTCACTCGTGGTAGCGCCTTGCGCGACCATGCCATGCCAGAAAACCCCACGCCCACACTGTATGCCATGTGTAATCCCCTCAAAGCACCGGCTCCAGAAGTGCTGGAAAAAGGCGTGGCTGCCATTACTCGGGAAGACATTCGCTGGCAGCGTTGCCACATCAAGGCGATCAGTTTATTACCCAACATATTATTGCGACAGGAAGCGGTGGATCAGGGAGCAGCAGAAACGATCCTGATTCGTGACGGACACGCCACGGAGGGTGCTGCCAGCAATATTTTCGTGGTTATTGACGGCGTACTCTGCACGCCGCCCAAAGGCCCGATGTTATTGCCAGGCATTACCCGTGACCTGATTCTGGAACTGGCGGTCGCCAATGACATCGCCCACTGCGAGCAAAACATTAGCCCCAACGACCTTGTTGCGGCCGATGAAATCTGGCTGACGTCCTCTACCAAGGAAATCCTTCCGGTTACCCAACTGGACAATAGTCCGGTCGCCAATGGTCAACCTGGCCCCTTGTTTCATCAGATGACGGCCTTATATCAGTCTTACAAACAGCATTTACGCGCGCAGTAGAAATACACACCTTATGAGCACTGAATATGAGTACAGATGACACCGACAATAACGGAAAGAATAACGGAATAAATAACGGAAACAATGGCGACCGGGCCACCAACCGAAACCACAGCGACGACCTCGAATCCGTTATAAAATATCCCTGCGAGTTTCCCGTCAAAGCCATGGGCAAAAATGACGCACAACTGGAGGCCGCTGTGCTGGATATCATCCACCGTCACGCCCCCGGTCTGAAAGAAGGTGCCATTAAAACCCGCCCCAGCAGCAACGGTAAATATCTCTCTATTACCATCACAATCACCGCCCAAAACCGCGCCCAACTGGATGCTATCTACCAGGAACTCACGGACTGCGAGCGAGTGCTCATGGCCCTGTGAAGCCCGCTTCACATAAATCGGGCGTACGCACTTCACCGGATATTCCCATCGTCATTCGGCCATTAGGCTTGCGGGATTACGAGCCCGTCTGGTCGGAGATGAAATCCTTTACCGACCAGCGCCGTGCCGACACACCCGACGAAATATGGATACTGCAACACCCGCCGGTATTTACCCTCGGTCTCAACGGCAAAAGCGAGCACATCCTCGATGCCGGTGATATTCCCGTGGTGAATTGCGACCGGGGCGGGCAGGTCACGTACCACGGCCCCGGCCAGATAATCGTCTATTTACTACTGGATATCCGTCGCCGCGAACTGGGCGTCAAGGCCCTGGTCACTAAAATCGAGCAAGCTATTATCGATCTTTTACTCACCCAGGGCATCGACGGCCAGCGCCGCGAGGGCGCCCCCGGCATCTACGTTGGCAATGCAAAAATCGCCGCCCTGGGCCTGCGAATACGCAAAGGTTGCTCGTATCACGGCTTGAGTGTCAATGTCGACATGGACCTGACACCCTTTTCACGCATAAACCCCTGCGGCTATGAAGGGCTGGCGTCCACACAGATAATTGACTTAAATGATTGCCCCCCCTCCCTTGATGACCTGAGTACGGTCTTAGTTAAGGCATTAACTAAGACCGTTCAGGCGCCGCTATAGAGATAATGCCTCGCGGGCCGATTCAAGGTATTATTACGCCTTGAAGTATTACATGTTGAACACCTCTTAAAAGACTTGGCAATATCATGGATAAAACCCCTCGCGCTCCCGTTAACACCACCACCAAGCCCCGCACCAAACAAATGGGCGAGAAACTACGGGGTGCTGAAAAAGTCGCTCGCATCCCCATAAAAGTCATACCCAGCACCACCGTACAGCGCAAGCCCAAATGGATTCGTGCTAAAGCGCCTACCAGCGTTGAGGCCCAGCGGGTAAAATCCCTGCTGCGTGAACACAAGCTCCACACCGTCTGCGAAGAGGCCGCCTGCCCAAATTTGGGAGAATGTTTTAGCCACGGCACCGCGACTTTCATGATCATGGGCGATATATGCACCCGCCGCTGCCCCTTTTGCGACGTGGCTCACGGCCGTCCCAATGCACTGGACACCGACGAACCCGCCAACCTCGCCAAGACCTTAAGCATCCTCAAACTGAAATACGTAGTGATCACCTCAGTCGATCGTGATGACCTGCGCGATGGCGGTGCCGGACATTTTGTCGATTGCATCCGCGCCGTACGCGAAACCAGCCCGCAGACCAAAATCGAAATACTGGTGCCAGATTTCCGTGGCCGTATGGATATCGCCCTCGGCATCATGGAGCAAGCTCCACCGGATGTCTTCAATCACAACCTGGAAAACGTGCCACGCCTCTACAAAAAGATCCGCCCCGGTGCCGATTACCAATGGTCGCTGACATTATTGAAACGCTTCAAAGAAATGTACCCCGACATCCCCACAAAATCTGGCCTGATGCTGGGTCTGGGCGAAACCATCGACGAAGTGGTCGAGGTCCTCAAAGACCTACGCGCCCACCACTGCGACATGCTCACCCTCGGCCAATATCTACAACCCAGCCTCAATCATCTAGCAGTGGATCGCTTCGTGACACCGGAAGAGTTCGACCAGCTCGCCGACGTCGCCCGCGAACTAGGCTTCAGCAATGTCGCCAGCGGCCCCATGGTGCGCTCGTCATATCATGCTGATCTGCAAGCAAGTGGTGGCTCAGTAACCTAGCACCGCCCCTCCACGCGTCCTCTGGTTTCCACGGTCCTCCGTGGGAACCCATACCTCACTTTGTAAATTCACCCATTGTATGCATTCCGAATACTGACCGCGTCCTGCTCACGCCCCTCGCCTAAGAGCACCTACTTTTGGCACCTGCGTCCATGCAGGCGAGGGGCTTGGAAATGGGCGAAGTCGGTCTCCTCCCTTTCTATACTCAAATTTTTATATCACTAAACTCAAGATTTCAGTTCATTTTCCGATATAGCTGACCATGCCCTCAAAAACATTACCCTGGAAGCCACCGTTGAACAGCCCGCAGAGTAGGTTTTATATCGTAAATGGCAAGGCGCCATGAGGAACAATAACCAGACGATTATGGTGATTCTTAACAACGCTATTTGCGCCACAAAACGGGCTATGCATGTCGTAGCGGCCCAACCAGTGGGCGAATGATGACGCCGCGAAAAATTGATTAACCCTATAACCCATAAAAAATCAGTTGGGCACAAAAAAAGGGGGCTCGATATTGATGATAAGCACATTTTTGAATTATCCCAACGTCACAAGAGCAAGTGAAGGCTTCAGTGATCCAACAGGGCTTTCCAGGATAATTTCAGAACCACCGACCAATGATCAACGACGGAACCCGTGGTTATAATCATGGATTACCGTCGCTCACTGGTCTGTAAAAATTACTTTATCTTTGTAACCTTGCTGATTCTGCTGGTTATCGTCATGTTGAGTGGGATTGCCAAAGCTCGCCTGGAAGCTTTTCACCAGCACCATATTGATATATCCCACGAGTCTGCCAGTGGCGTAGAAAAGCAGGTGGCCTTTTATATCACCGAAAAACAACGCATGGTGGAAGTGTTTGCGGAAGAGCAAATAGACTGGCTAAGAGCCCTGGCCCAAAACCCTAACAATGACGAGCTACACCAAAACCTCGGGGTATTGCTGACACGTTATTTCCCAGATCGCTTTGCTTTTTCAATTACTGACTCCTCTGGCGAACCACTTTTCGAAGATTTTGACGGGCTAATTTCAGAACGCTGCCTGATAGACGTCAAAGAATATTCATCCGACACTCAGGATTATCTCCCTTATATTCACCCAAACCCGGAAGGTTATCATTTCGATGTGATGGTGCGTTTTGGTAAAGAGGGAAAAGAAGGCATATTGCTCGTCAGCTTCCTGGCTGACGTTCTGGGTGAAATCATAAACAGTATCCAAAGTCATAACCATCAAGTCATGCTCGTCATGCCTCAACACAAAACCTCAAAATATTTAATCGAAGTGATTTCCGAGGGCGCCAGAAACCGATGGATACGCGATGATTACCGCCTTTCTGATCAAGAACAGGCCCGAGTCTCCATGCGCCACGATATTCCGGGTACTCGCTGGCAGGCCATTGATTTTCATAACATCGAATTACACACTAACTACCGCAACAAGCTCATCTGGGATTCCATCGGCATCTTTATAGTCTTCCTCACCATCGCCCTGTTGTTAGTTATTCGCTTACGTCGTGAGGAGCGCCAACGCGAAGCCGCCGAACAACAAAAGTTGGAACTTATGAGTGTCGTTAGCCATGAATTCCGTTCGCCTACCGCTGTCATCAAGGGTGCCTTAGACCTGGTCTCCGACGGTGATGCCGGCGCGGTAAGCGCAGACGTCAAAAAATATATCGACATGGCCTTGGCAAGCACCTCGCAACTAATGCGCCTGGTCAATGATTTCCTCGACCTGCAAAAAATTGAATCCGGCAATTTGACCCTCAATAAAGTCCCCACCCCACTGAAAACCGTCGTATCAAATTCCGTGGTGAGAAATGGACTCTATGCCGAGCAATTTTTAGTGCATTACACGCTCATACAACCCCTTGCCGACGGCCTTGTGGATTGTGACGAGCAACGAATTGAGCAAGTAATGACCAACTTCCTCAGTAATGCGGCGAAATATGGCGGCCATAACGACAATATTGAAATATCGGTTAGCCAAAATAGCAATCGCTTACGAGTCAGTGTCAAAGACCATGGCCCTGGAATTCCTGAAGACTTTCAACCGCGCGTGTTTGAAAAATTTGCCATGAATCATTCGACCCCCGTCAATAAAAAGAAAGGACGCAAGATTCAGAGTTCTGGATTAGGTTTGAGTATCGCCAAGGCGATAATCGAACAACACGGTGGCAGTATCGGTTTTGACACAACCATCGCCCCATCCCCTGCACCACAAAACCATCGCCATACTGTTAATAACAGTACTAAAAACGACACTACTAACAATACCCCTCGCACCACCGATGGCAGTCACCCTGCTGGCACCACCTTTTGGTTTGAACTCCCTACGCTGTAAGCTCCCTCCAAACGCTTTATTTATTGCCTCGAGACTAATAAGCGCAGTTTATACCTACGAAAATGAAAATGACTTTGCAAGTGTTTGAAAAGTCTTTAGTGTTGTTGGGTAAAGCTTCTCTAGGATGAGCATAGAGAAAAGAACTTGATAATGGCGTAATTGAGTTAACGTAATAAAAGACATCACAAATGCACGCTAGGTAGGTTGCAATTTGTTACTCTAGCCGAACGGTTATTACGGCACGTTATGGGTAGATAAAAAAACCATATGCCACTGACCGTCGTCAACAATTAACCATTCACATAACGTTGGATAGAGGGAGCATTATGTCTACATTAGTTCGCCCACACGGCGGCGGGGAACTGAAACCCCTGCTATTAGAAGGCTCGGCACGAGATGCCGAAGCGAATCGCGCTGAAACCTTGCCCAAGGTTTCCATATCGTCACGAGAAGCGGGCGATTTGATTATGATGGGTATTGGCGGCTTTACACCGCTTAACGGGTTTATGACCCACGCAGACTGGCAAGGCGTCTGCGACGGCATGAAAACCACCTCCGGCCTGTTCTGGCCCATCCCGATTACACTTTCTACCGATTCCTCAGTGGCCAATGATATCGCCGAAGGCGACGACATTGCCCTTTACGATGCCGAGCGAGACACTATTATCGCTACCATGACCGTCACTGAAAAATATTCCATCGACAAAGCCCACGAGTGCATGCAGGTCTACAAGACCACTGATGCAGAACACCCCGGCGTAAAAATGGTGATGGAACAGGGTGATGTAAACCTTGCGGGTTCCGTAAAAGTATTGTCACAAGGCGGCTTCCCCGAAGAATACGGCCAACAGTTTATGACACCGGCTGAAACCCGTGCCGAATTTGATAAACGTGGCTGGTCCACCATTGCGGCGTTCCAGACCCGTAACCCCATGCACCGCTCACACGAGTACCTGGCCAAGATTGCCATCGAATTACTCGACGGCGTGTTAGTACACTCATTGTTAGGCAAGCTTAAGCCCGGAGATATTCCTGCCGATGTACGTTCCAATGCCATTAGCACGCTGATTGAAAACTATTTTGTCGATAACTCGGTGATTCAAGCGGGTTACCCGCTGGACATGCGTTATGCCGGTCCCCGCGAAGCCTTGCTACATGCCTTGTTCCGTCAAAATTACGGTTGCTCGCACCTGATTGTCGGGCGCGACCACGCCGGGGTTGGCGATTATTACGGGCCTTTTGACGCCCACCACATCTTTAATGAGATTCCCGCTGATGCGCTGGAAACGCAGCCGATGAAAATCGACTGGACCTTCTGGTGCGATAAATGTGACGGCATGGCTTCCATGAAAACCTGCCCACATGAAGCGAAAGACCGGATGCTGCTCTCTGGCACAAAGCTGCGCAAGGCTTTGTCAGAAGGCGAAGACGTATCCGATAAATTTTCCCGCCCTGAAGTGCTGGCCATACTGCGCGAATATTACGCCAGCCTGAAAGACGATGAAAAAGTGGAAATCAAGTTATCGGGCCATTCAGCCAAGTAACTTTTGAGGGTCGGCAAGTCGCTTTTAGAACGCGACTTGCCGACAATTTATACCCGGATTATTTTAGAAACCTACAGGGAGCACAAAGACTACACCACCGCCATCGACATCAACCCACACTACATCACACCCAAGATGCTGCAATTCCGTTTGCACAAAATCATGGATGGGTACGTAGCCGGTGTGGCAACTCACTACAACACCCATGAAAAAATATTGGCCTCGCAGAAAAGAAGCTGGAAAGACTCAAGGAATACGCCTTGAAAATGCGCGTCAAAGACCAACACAAACGATTACGTGCTGGGGAAAATTATCATCACATCATCACATCCTCACTACCGAAGCACACATGAAACACATCCAGTTCCGTCAAGAATCCCGCCACCCAGGCTTCTACTACCGCACCGACAACACCTTGTCGATGAAGAAAACTGGCCTGTATTTGTAAACTCCATCTACGACAAAGAAAGCAAACAATAGAGCTGTTTCAGACGCGCCCACAAAGATCGGGTGGACAAGAGCAAGCGGTTTAAATAAATCCTTTAGACAACCCTTATAAAAAAGCCCGGATTCTCCAGTACCCGGGCTTTTTTTATACGCGTGACCACTATGTCCACCCGTTAATTTTCTATCGTATTACCAGGGCTATAGGGATGAGGCCTGTATAAACTCCGAGCGGTAAACGCAAAAAGCAAAGGCAGCCACCATGTCGATGCTAATACGTGCATTTACAGCACCCTAAAACAGATTCTCAGAATTCCCGTGGGCACAAAAAACGTGCCCACCCTACATTTTTTATAACCCTCCCATACAAATCCTTTTGTTGTTTTACTCTGCGCCTTTGCGCCTCTGCGTTAACAACCCAAAAAATAAGACCAAAAAATAAAGACAACCACCCATATCGATGCTAATACGTGCATTTACAGCAACCTACAAACAGATTTCCAGAATTCCTGTGGGGACAAAAAAACAGCGACAACGACAAAAGCCTTCGCGATAACAGTACATATATAACCGACCTTATATTTTTACCAATATATTCCAAAAGAGGCGGAAAATCAGCCCCTGTCAGTGTTAAACTAATGACTTAAGCAGGAATAATAATTCATCATATACACTACATATTTGGGAGTGTTTCATGAGTAATGAATCCCCTGACTTACCTTTCGAAAGTCCGCTAGTACCAAGCCTGTTAGGCTTAGGTGACACCATCCAGTTTAATTGCCGCAAAGGCATCTCCAAGATGTCTGAAGAATAATTACAAAATCCATATGTTCAACATTAGCCCATTACAATTTTATACTGTACTTGGGCTTTTGCTATTCAGCTTTCTATCCACCCCTGCCTACGCCAACGGTGGTGTACAAACCACCCTTGAAACCGATGAAGCACCAGGCTCATTAGGTGATATACCAGAGTCTGATTTTTTTGAATTTCAAGATGAACCACTTGAAGGCCCACTTACACTACCCGACTGGTTCAAATTAAGCTTTCTCGAACTCAGCAATGACATAATTGACCTAAAAGAAAACAATAAAAATGGACTCATTGTATATTTTGGTCAAAAACACTGCGCCTACTGCAAAGCCCATCTGGAACACAATTGGCAAGCCCCTTTTATCGTTGCCTACACACGAAAACATTTTGATGTAATCGCCATCGATGTGCGTGGCCAACGTCCCGTGGCTGACATCAACGGCAAAATTTACCGCACCGAAAAAGAGTTCTCCGTTGCCAACAAAACAAACTTTACGCCCACCTTGGTCTTTTATGACCCCGATGGAAATGAAACGCTTCGTCTCTCAGGTTATCACCCACCCTACCAATTTGTCGCCGCATTGGAATATGTTGCTGACCAGCACTACAAGAACGAGAGTCTCAAAAACTATCTCGCCCGCGCCGCTTCCTTTTCTGAATACGGCAATGAAACGCTCAACAGCAATGACATATTTTCTTCGCCCCCCTATGGGTTAGATCGTTCAATGTTCGCCTCACAAATACCGTTGGTGGTGTTTTTTGAGAAACCCCGCTGCCATGCATGTGACATTCTTCACACCGGGCCGCTCAGCAATAACACAATCCTTCACACCATGACTCAACTCGAGACTGTACAACTCGATATGATGTCATCCACACCCGTAATTACACCTGCTGGTCAAAAAATTACTACCCAACGATGGGCCGAAAATCTTAACCTGTATTACACGCCAACCATAATATTTTTTAATGAGAACGGTAAAGAAATCATTCGCATAGACTCCGTTGTCGGATTTTATCGGCTCAATAATGTACTGCACTATGTGCTCTCCAAAGGTTACCTCGAAGAACCAAACTTCCAGGTTTGGCGTCAACGTCATAAACGTTAATCTATACTCACTAATACACTCGATAGAATGTTATTCATAAACTGTATTAGGCCCAATTTATGCCCACAAATAATGCACCTTCTCCCATCCGAAACCCCAATATATTTAGTCGCGGAGGCCTGATCCATACCTTTGAATTCATTCGAAAAAGGGACCCTCAGCTCGCATTAACGATTCGTAACATCACCGCTGGCACACCTCACCCAAAAACCGTGACGCAAGCCGACAATAAACACACCGACTATTTTACCGTCACATTAGATTCATTTCAGGTTCGAGCCGTAGTAGAAATTCTTATGGAATATGGACAAACTGAGGGCAATGAAACTGGCTCTGCCGTGGTCGCCAGAACACTAATGGAAGACTGGATGCGGCTGGCCCGGAAGATGATATCCGATCTACCTAAAGGCGCTCTCCCGTAAAAGAGTTCACAACGTCTTGGCTTAGGAATAGAAATTAAATAACTCATACAATTAGCATCTCTGCTTCAGCCCGTCTTCGCCTAAAGCGCCTACTGTTGGTAGGCGAATACGCACTAAATCAGAGCGCTACTTATAAAAGTTATTTAATTTCCATTCCTTATTAAATAATTTATACCAAATCATAATTATTTTTAAGCAGTCCATTTATTCTAAAAAATGGACGTGTACTTTATTCACTAACTGCCCCTATTCCTGAAAACGTGTTGGGAACACTTTTCACGTGGGCAATGCTTTGCAAAATACTACCGTCTGCACTGAGCAATGCACTGAGTCCGGTAATAATAAATTTGTTTTGATTAGGAACTTCCCGAGCCTGTATTAATCGAGAATAAATTTTGATAGTCGGAGAGAGGCTACCGTTTATTTGATATACAAACTCAATATGCTGCGGCTCGATCATGCCACGGTTAACGGCTTCCTCCAGACAAAATAATTCACCTCTGTCCACAGAAACCAGGAATTTATTGAGGATGTCATTAGGTTGATAGTGCGCACTATCCTGTGAATAACCAGGTGCATTAGCGATCGCCAAAGAACCCAATGATAACGTGAAAATAACCGACAACACCCGTAAAGTGCGTAATTTCAGGGAGAGAACCTCCCAGATAAAAACAAACCCATTAATATAACTGCCTGTTTTCAGAGTAGCTCAATATTAATAATTTTCACCCCCGCTTAAACACCGTGGAACAGCACTCGCGGTGCAATAAAAACATTTTCACTGAAAACTCTTTTAAAAACAATAAGAAAGACATCTCGTTCAGTCCCCGCCAGCATTAAATTCTACGCGGTCATGCCGCCATTGTTAATATTGGTTCTATGTCGGCAAAACAAGCGGTCAAAGCCACTCCCTCATCAGCCTATTCAATGGCAAAGGCCGGATTACTTGCACCCACACAGCACATAGCTATGGAGTTGGCTGACAAAATATTCGGGTAAATGCCGTTTCACTCGCCGTTGTAACCCCCCCTATACGAATCATTTATAGACCCAAGTGAAATCAATAAATCACTAGATTCCTTTAACGGCTTACATCCTATTGGCCGAATTGGTACGCCAGAAGACATCACCAATGCAATAAACATTTAATAAACATGCAACATATGGAACACAAACGAGAGGGGATACATTGAAAATGTCACTTCTATCATGACTCGATTAAACATCGAAACCAACCGTTAGCCACAACCCTCAAAAACATTGAACTTTCTTCACCATTACTATTTATCACATAAATATACAGCCTTATTTGTTTGTGAATAATTAGTTATCTAATGGTGAATCTATTGTTATAAATCGCACGTATAAGCTTGTATACAAATTACATATTTTAGTTATTCGGGCCATGAAAATGAAATATAAAGAAATTGTCGTCTCATACGATAAGAAAAATTCTACAGTATGGTTAAGCATGGACGCAAAGCACAGACAATGCTTTACATTCAGTATGCTCACGGAAATGCTCGATCTTTTAAAAATCATTGACCAATATGGATCACCCTGTGAAAAACGGCCCGGTGAAGTAAAATATTTAGTGGTGAAATCTGAGAACAGCGATATTTTCAATAGTGGAGGTGACCTATATTATTTTTCCAGCCTGGTGCGAGCGAAAGATAAAGCTAAATTACTAGAATACGCAACTGCCTGTATAGAACTTGTTTATTGGGGGTTGACTGGGGGTAAGCGTAACGTCACCACAATTGCCTGTGTTGCCGGTGATGCATTCGGTGGTGGTTTTGAAACCGCACTGGCCTGTAATTATATTATTGCTGAACCGCAATCAAGTTTCGCGTTCCCAGAGACATTATTCGGCTTATTTCCTGGAATGGGAGGCTATGCTTTGTTTTCGCGTTATGTAGGTAGCCTTGAAGCGGACAGGGCAATCTCTACGGGCAGACGATATTCAACAGAAGAGTTAATTAAACTGGGCGCTGTATCCACAAAAATGAAAACCGGAGAGGCGGAAATTGTTACTAAAAAATTTATTAAAGATAGAAGTGTCAATAATACTGCGGGTTTAGCCATTCATAAATTAAAAAACCAAATCAACTACAATGATAATGAAAATCTGAAATATAACATTAAAATTTGGGTTGATGCAGCGATGGCGCTAACCGAATATAATTTACGGAAAATGGAAACACTCATAAAATTGCAACAACGAAAAATGTAGAATTTCAGACTATTATCTACTGCCTTCAAGCTCCTTCAGAAAAAAACCGATAGCTCCGCTTGTTTTCCGACACGCTCTTCTCACAACATATTTCGTGATGAAAGACTAAGCTCAGCGCCCAGCACTAGCTGATCGTTCTGTAGTAGGTCACGTTGCAAAGCTACGTGACAACCATATCGAGTAGAGAACATTTGTGCCCGATTAAGCCATTGCGTCACGTAGCTACGCAACGTGACCGACTAAAACCTCGAAACCTTCTTAGTACACAACCTGTTCGATGATGCCTTTTACCCTGTCATGACTTTTTTCCGGCTCTGAAAATGCCAAAGCCCCACCGCAGCATTGCACCTTTTTTTCGTAGGCCGGAATGAACTCTGCACCCAGCGTGTCAACCCGCTTGTCGAGGTACATGGGGTTTTCAAAAGACTCTCCATCAATGCCAAAAGGACGATTAGTTTGGCAGCCTACGTAGCCTGCAATTTTGATGCCTTCCAATGGTTTTACGACGGGCTTGGCCAATTCGTCATAACCGAAATCTTCGATGATGACTTCGACCATATGACGTACTTTTTGGCCTGCTCTTACTTTTTTTACCGCCGGCAGCAAATGCTTTATTGGCTTCCCTCATCAAGACTTCATCTTCTCTCAGGCGCTCGAGGGTTTCACGTGTGGCTAACCAACAGGTGGCGACGACATCCTGGGCCAGGGTTGGCCTACTCTGACATGGCAAGGTTATGCGCGGTTAGTGCGATACGCGGCAATTCGCCCCCTTCCCCATAACCGATGGATACACCACTTCTGAGGCATGTTCAAAGTGCGTTATTTTATGTCACGTTAGGGTGTATTCATTCAGAAAGCGTACCCAATATGTACCGCTCCAAAAAGAACAACGGGGTCTATGTCGTAGTTCCTGTTTCCAAGTTGAGTTTCCCCGGAAATATTCTCTGTGTATCCAACGCCAAACCATCCTTGCGCATAAAAATGCTCGCCTAGAGGCCAACGGTGTCCGACGTAAGGCATTGCCAGTAAATTTGTGAATTCTTCTTGTTCAGACCCCGAATCTTCATTGGTGATGTTAAATCTTTGTTGTGCAATTTGAGCCCCGACAAGCCACCCTTCACGAGTACTATTAAAGTAATACTCTGCAAAAAAACCTACCCCCTGATCCAAATCTACGTTCCAACCCTGATCTTTATTTTTAGCGTTCATATTAGTAAAAACATCAGGAAATTCCAAAGAATAAATGCCCACACCCAGACGCAAATTGGGTAAGTTATTGGGTACAATACGAACATGTAGGGAGTAACCGTTTAAAGCATACGTAGAAGGATCTACTTCAATTTCATATTCTGTATCTGCAATAGCGTTTATTTGGAAAAGCAGGCTTATCAGGGTAAATATTATCAGTTTTGTTGGCACACTCATTTAATCACCTCACATTGGTCACGATTCTTTGGTTGCAAATAGAATAGAATATTAACTATACTTTAGGAAGTAGTTACCAAAAGGATAGTAGGGGTACATATGGATAGTAATGAGAAAAACCAGGCATGTGATGATGACTGCCCCATCAAAAAAACGGCACAAATCATTCAGGGAAAGTGGACAAGCCTGGTCATTAGAGAGTTATTGCCCGGGAAAAAAAGGTATTCAGAAATTCAAAAAGCCTTAGTTGGCATCAGCCCGAAGGTACTTACCGTACGGCTTCGACTTCTAGAAGAACATCGGATCATTACAAGAACGGTATACCCAACGATTCCCCCCACAACAGAATATGAATTGACGAATCTAGGTCAAAAGTTAACGTTAGTATTAGCGGCAATGGCTCAGTTTGGGGAAGAGCTGAGGAAATCACCCTAACAAACTCAAAGCGAAATGAAACGAAATGAAACGAACAAAAAAGGGGGCTGTGCTGTAGCGATCAATTTTCAAGCAACCGTTATTAATCTCGCCGCCAGTGGATGTAGAATGTATTAACGGCGTATTCTGCACGCAGATTACTTTTCATGTGTAGCAGCGTAACTCAGCGCCATTCGAGACTACCCCGTTAGGAATGGGCGCACGAACTTGGTCTGTACTACACCCCCACCATCATTTTCTTCGACGCACACGGCAAAGAAATCATTCGCATCGATTCAGTTGTGGGGTTATATCCGCTCAACAACGTATTGCATTACGTGCTATCTAAAGGTTATCTCGACAAACCCAACGTCCAGGTTTGGCGGCAACGACACAAACGCTAAACCATGCCTAAACCAAGGTCTAAACCAAACTCTAAGCTGCGATTATGTTGCCGCACGAGCTTTTTGGAGTGCGAAGGGCTGATTTATGGCTTTTTGGGCGTCGTATAAGGAACCTCTTTCTGAAAACTGTCCCAGATAGTATCGTAGCCTACGTAGCCCTTTTCATTGGCTTCTTTCTGGCGTGTTATTAGAAAGCGCGTTTTGCCTTCAGGAACTTTTGGTCTGGCTGCTGGTTGTCCGCTCATAAGTAACCTCTTAACGATAAATCGTGATGGCCACTACAAGAAACTGTAGTTAGAAACTATCTCGACATTCCCACCACTCTACCTCTTTTGAAACAGAAACATAATAGAATATTTGTATCATATTTTTTAACCTGGGTATTCTTATAGTTAATAAAAGTGGCCCCACAATAAAATCGACGGCTTTAGCGCCACCCACTATTTTACGTGATATTCAATCAGAGCGCCGATATCTATTCACCTATACGTTATAATATATAGCACTGCTGTCCCGTTAACTTAAAGCGATTTTTGCTAGAACTGGCGCTGTATTTGAAAAATTGAGTATTCAGCGGTGTTGGTGACATGAATAATGGAAACCTCTTTCCGTCAGAGCCTGCCCCGCGAAGCGTTTTGGGTATTCCGGCGTATACCCTCTGGGGCATAAAGGCCGGAATCCAGTGGTTTCAACGACTTTCTAGATACCGGCCTGCGCCGGCATGACAATCGTTGAGTTAACGGGACAGCAGTGAAGATATAGTTGTAGTTTATATATGTGAGCATACTCTAGGAGAGAAAAATCTTGGCCGCTAATAAAGCACGGGTCCACTTCACACTCAGTGGTTATCACTTTAACCCTGATGACATCACTCGGTTGCTTGGCATAGAACCCACCTCCGTCAATAACGCTGGCGCGCACTGCGGATTGGACAACCCCGTCATCAGCTCATGGGAATTATCGACGGATACCGTGACATCAGACTCTCTCACAACGAAAAGTGACGCTGATGATGTCGATATTTATAAGCTGGCTGAAATCATTCTTAAACGACTCGAACCCATCAAGGAAGAAATTCTGCAAGTGTGTAAAAGCCACAATCTATCACCCAGAATGGGCGTGGTGCTGACATTATCTGTTGATAAGAATGAAACCTGTCCAGATGTCGGTTTCGGAGCCAGAATGGTTAAATTTCTTGCCGAGCTAGGGGCCTTTATTAATATCGAGTATCAACTTTCAGAACGGATTTAGCGGATATTAAGGGGAACATAAAAATAACGTGCTAGCTATTTTTTTCGTGCTTTTTTATATCGTGCCTTTTTAAATCATGCTTTTTTATATCGTGATAGTTAGCTTTGTTGCGTAAAATCCAACGCACGCCACCGCGAGGGTCCTCAACATCACCTTTATATCTTGGCATAATATGCACGTGTAAATGCTCAACACTCTGCCCAGCGGCCTCACCCACATTAATCCCAATATTGTAACCATCCGGCGTAAACTCTTTATCTAAAACAGCTTTAGCCTTCTGAATAGCCTTACCAATAGCCAGCAACTCGTCTTCTGTCGCCTCAAAAAAAGAGGGAAAATGCCGCTTAGGAATGACTAATGTGTGGCCAGGGGTCGCAGGATAGGAATCTATAAAAGTGATTGTGTCGTCACACTCACCGATTATTCGCTCATGCCTGAGATTGCAAAAAATACAGTCATTACCCATGATCCTATATTCCGCCGTTGACCGTTTAGAGGATGGTTTAACATTTTAATAAACATCGCGTTTTATCGTTTTTGAGAGCGCATCTGTGGCGAGCGTACCTGTAAGAGAGTTCACCTGCCGGGTGAATCGCTAAGGTCTGTATCGCACGTTACCTTTGCATCTGGCCTCGTTCTTACCGCGCCTCGCCCGTTACAAAATTCAACGCACTCTACAAACCCTTCAACAACAGATTCTAGGATGACGCTCAGTCTAGTGTGCTTCAGTGTTTTACGATAAGGATTGCGATAAGGATTGCGCCTTACTCAACTGCTGTTCGCAATGTTTTAAGCACAAAGGTTGAAGGACATGCGGAAAACACTCGATAATCAGTTCAACCTCATCAGCCGTTTCTTCGGCGAGAACGGCATTTTTTGTCAATTCAGCTAATACGCATCTTGCGGTAGCCTTATTAACCCTGCACAACACGGCAAGATGAAAGGGTAGCTGTTGTTCCATGCAGACAGTCAACGCAGTATCGTAAGACCTTATTGCCTCTTCCAGGCGCTCTGGATTTTCTTCTGATTCGCCCAAATGATGCAGCACTGCGCCACGGTTGTTGTGCGTAGCGGCTAGTGCTAAGGCGTAATTATCAGCATCAAGTTCTGCTAGTGCGTTTTTATAAGAGACAACGGATTTTTGTAAATTACGATTACCTTTGAGAAAATTCCCATAAGTATGAAAAGTCGCCGCCAGTTGAAACATGACCGAAGCCCACTGTTCCGGCGTTTCTTTTCGAGAATATTCCAGTAACGCGGCAGTATAAGCATCAATGGATTTATTCAATAATTTGGGGTCAGACTCTTGTCGGCCCAACGCCTGTAGTGCTGTGCCCAAATTAGATTGCGTAGCAGCCCAATCAAGCGGAGATTCATCTTGGCTAAACACTTCTAAGGCATGATTAAAAGATACGATTGCCTTATTAAACAAATCAGCATTTTTTTGTTGTTGGCCAAGCGCCGACAATATATTACCAAGGCTATTCTGTGTTGTACCCCACGTTAAAGATGACTGCTCACGGCCTGGTTGGTCGCCTGGTTGACGGCCTTCAACCAACGCAGCTTCAAGAATATCGCGTGCATTTTCAAACACCTTTGCACTGTAACGGTGTTGCTCAAAATTACCCCGCGTATAAATAAAATTATCAGGCAGGGCCACCGTATTGTCAGTATTCGCACTCTTAGCGTCATCATCAGAAACCAGACTTTTATAGTGTTCAACTGCTTTTTCCAGCGCCCTATTATCGGGATATAACGTGTAATTATTGGAGCTTTTCATAGGTTAAGTGAGTCATTCATTAGTAAGTAAATCATTGATATCCGGATCGGCGCCGACGGCACCACCAAGGTCGATTTCTTCATCCGTTGCTTCACGGATGGTCAATACTTCCAACGCGAAGACAACGTCTCTGCCGCACAGCGGATTATTTCCATCAACGGTTAATGTCTCATCATCGAAGCGAGTCACGATAAAGTTTTTGGGCTCACCTTTTTCATTTTCCATGGTGATGGTCATACCGATTTCTCGATATTCTTCCGGGACATTTTCGATGTTATCGGTAAACACCAGTGATTCGTCTCTGTCACCGTATAACTGTTTAGTGTCAACGGGCACTTCGATGATATCGCCCACTTTTTTACCATCCAGATGTTTTGTCACCTGTTCAGACATCACGTCATTCACACCGTGAACGTAACCCAGAGGATAATCAATGGTAACCAGTACGTCACCGGTTTTCTCATCGATGACCTTATAATTTAGCTCAACGAACTTTTCATTTTCAATGGTATCTGACATAACACTATCCGCCCCTAAAACTCTTGACCCTAAAACACTTGCCCCTAAAACAAGGTAGCGCCAAAGATTTTTACCTTGTCTTTTTCATAACCCAGCACCAGCCTGCCCAGCCACTCACCTTTATCTTTGCTGTTAATCTGCTTATACAGAACCGTGACATATTCACCACGGCGTATGGTGCCAAGATAGCGGTAATCGTCAGACAAGTTTTTAGCCAAGTCGCTTCTTGCAAACTGTTTGCCCATCTCGATTTCATTAGCACCCATCTGCATGGCGGAAGAAAAATTTCGGGTGAACGCACCGTAGTTTCCTTCATTCGAGTATTTGACAAGATCAGCCCACATCGGGTGTGCCAGGTCTAAAATTTCTTCATCTGTTTTATCAGTTATATTCATATTTGGATTCTATTTAAAAAAACATGTTGAATTTTTATCTGCACTATTTAACGAAAAAAACATCTTGCTAACGAAACAAAAATATCTTGAAGTAAAAGCGACGCTCTATAAAAAACAAAAAAGACCAACAATCGAGTTGTTGGTCTTTTTTAAACACTCAACCTTTGTTAAAGCCGCTAATTTTTACAACCTTTTCACTCTTCAGCATCACCTACCAAGTGGTAAAGAGGGGCTTTTTCCATTGTGTATTCACCGGTTTTTCGATCACGCTGAGAAACGGTCAGCACGTGCCAGTTTTCATCATCCAGCTTCATCGCATCACCACGGTAATAGTAACCAGGCCAACGTGTCTCCTTACGGAACAAGGTATGCTGAAATACACTCTCCGACGTCAGGTAACGATGCTTCAATTCCCATGCACGTAATAGCTCATGAATATCTTCAGCAGCAATGCTCTCTAAATCTTCCCCAAAGACCTTCATCTTCCTAAGGCCAATTTGCAGAAGCTTTTCGTTGGTCATGTAATTCACACCAAAGCCGCCACAGTACTCGTCCATCATTTTCTGTAGGCGATCAAGCCCCTGACGTGGGTTGATGTAGTGAGGGTTAACTGAGCCCGCAACAATTTCGTTACGATAAACCTTATAGGTTTCCATCGGCTTGTAGATTTTAGCTTTAAAGTCAGCAATCTGCTGTTCAGAAACCTTGATACCTTCTGCTTTACCATCATCAATATATTTACAGGCCGCTTTTGCCGCCAGACGGCCTTCAGTGAAAGAACCTGATGAGAATGCGTGTGGTGTGCCACCGACCGCGTCCCCCGCACCAAACAAACCTTCAACGGTTGTCATACGGTTGTAGCCCCAGAAATACTCATCGGGCGAGACATCTTCGGGCCCGGAACACCATGCGCCGCAACCCGTGGCGTGTGAACCCATTACGTAGGGCTCAGAAGTGGTTAATTCAGGGTTTTCATACTTCGGGTCAACGTCGGTTGCAGCCCAAAGCACTGCCTGACCCACCGTCATACCTAAGAAGTTATGCCAGCCAATTTCTTCAAGGTGCGGATCCTGAAAAGCTTCCATAGTGACCATGTGGATAGGACCACGCCCCGCATTCACCTCATTAATAAATGCATGGTTACGCAGGCACGTCGGAATGGGTTTGTGGGACAAATGCTGTCCTTCCGTATCCAGATATTCTTTACCGACCATTTCCGTTAGCGCTGGGAACCACTTAGATTCATATTCTTCACCCAACCCATTTTGTGTATACGTCTTGAGGTGTAAGAAATAGGCGCCGACAGGGCCGTAACCATCCTTGAATCGAGCCAGTACGATACGGTTTTCCATTTGTGTCATCTTAGCGCCGGCATCAATCATAAGACCATACGCAGAACCCGATGACCATGGTGCGTACCAAACACGACCCGCACCTTCACCCACTGAGCGTGGTTTGAAGATGTTAGATGCACCACCGGCACCACAGATAACGGTCTTGGACTTGAATACATGGTAGTTACCCGTGCGCACATTGAATCCTACGGCACCCGCGACGCGATTTTCTTTGGCGTCATCCATCAGCATATGAGTGACACAGATACGGTTGAAGACTTTGTCTGCCGATTTTTTCGCCGCTTCTGCAACAATCGGCTTGTAGGACTCACCGTGAATCATGATCTGCCAGCGGCCTTCACGCAGGTAATGCCCCGTATCAGGATCTTTCATCAGTGGCAGGCCCCACTCTTCAAACTGATGTACCGCGGAGTCAACATGACGCGCCATATCGAAGGCGAGATCTTCACGTACCATACCCATCAAATCCATGCGCGCATAGCGCACATGATCTTCGGGATTGTTCTCACCCCAGCGTGTACCCATGTAACAGTTGATGGCATAAAGGCCCTGAGCTACCGCACCGGATCGGTCAATGTTGGCTTTTTCTGCGATGACTATTTTTTTGTTTTGCCCCCAATACCTCGCTTCAAAGGCCGCACCTGTACCGCCTAAACCCGCACCCACGACGAGGACATCAATATTGTCTTCTATAATGGTCTTGTAGCCCATTAGTAGTAAACCCCTTCCTTCAGCGTCAAACCATTGGATTCTAGCGTATGTAAACCACCGTCATCCATTCGGACATATTTAGGTTCGTTATACAACAACTCACTGTTGCGCATTTCACTACTGGGCGCGGCTACCTCAGACAGCTTTGGCTGTCCCGTGCCCCAGGGCTTGGTGGTGATAGGCGCCAGCAGCTCCATGTCTTTCTTACCGTTGCGGAACTTGATGCGCCAGGCAATGGTCCCTTTTTCCTCATCACGAATGACGCGCACACTGTGCCCCAGTGGCGCGAAATCGGCGTAACCACGCACATCAATCGCTTGATGAGGGCAGGCCTTTACACAGGAATAACACTCCCAACACATATTAGGTTCAATGTTGTAAGCGCGACGAAGGGTTTTATCAATGTGCATGATGTCTGATGGGCAGATGTCGACGCATTCCCCACAACCATCACAACGAGTCATATAGACAAAAGTTGGCATAATATTTCTCTACTTTAAAGTTAATAAGTTAAGTCAGTGGTTGGAGGACGGTTAATAGTGATTTGGTTTTTCGCGCTTGATACCAAGCCCCATATTGGGTGGATTAGTGCCCATGTATTGTGGGATATCCGGAAATTTTTTCTGTACTTCTGGGTCCGTCAGGTCGAAATCAGCCGGCAAATTTTCTCTTGAACCGTCGGCTCGGGTCACTTTTTTCTGGAAAGCGGCGGCAGGCTTGAAGAACATATGCGCAAACTTGGACCACAGTACCGTACTGAAAAGCATCGTGCTTGAAACGATGAATAAAGCAAAGAACAATGTCGTCAAGCCCAAGTCACCGACCCTACCACTCATGCCTGTAGACTGAAAATAAGACCATATTAATGCGAATGTCGCGGTGGTAAAAAGTGAAACAATGAAAATGTCGGCGCGTACCAAGTGATACCACTTCGTGCCTTCCGCCGCCACGTCCACACGGATAAAGAACCAGAACCAGTAGCCACCCACACAAAGCATGATTGCCCCAGCGTGCCAAAGTTGCGGCAAGATCGCTGCTGAAACACCAAAAATCATCAGGCAGGTAGTCACCACAAATATAATGAAACCATACATGGTCAAAAGATGGGAAAGCCGACGTCTTGTATTGCAGAACTCAGAAGAGGTTAATACTTCGCTCGCGACCGTTTGAATGGCAAGCCCTGCTTTCTCCCCTGCGCCCACTGACCGCTTTGCACTCTTCTTCGCATTTTCTGCGTTTTCGAAAAAGTACTGCGCGCTTTTTTTGTGGATCATGTCCAGTATTGTGCCGCCTGCAACCAGCAGTACCATCAATACGAGATACCCCTGCATGATATTGCTGGGTATAGATGCCGATAGTTCGGCAAAGGGATCGATCATGAACATGTAGATTATCCTCATAACAGTTGGCCGCAAAACTACTGATCGTTAGGCTATCCTTAAAACGGAAGGACGTCGAGCACAGAATGTCTAAACCCCCTATACAAAAAATCTATACCCTATCAGTACAGAAAAGCTGGATACCCACCCGTTGGGGCATTGGGGCAGGAAAACAGAACCCACCCTTGTTGATGCCCGACGCGCACCACTACTATCCGGAATAAAAAGTCGGTTGAGTGAAAAAGTGTTATCGCCACTGCGGTTAAACCTAAATTAATCAGTTGGATCTACTGCGACCGCCTACCAACAGTAGGCGCCTTTAGGCGATGCACTGAATCTAAAATGTTTTTCCAGTTTTTAACAGTTTTTAAGACACCCTCGCTACGATCCAACTAATTAATTTACGTTAAAGGGTAAAACCCCAGTTAGCAGACTTAAAAACCAAGGGGTGACAACTTAATATAGAATGACACGAATTGGCGAAATATTAAAAAGGCTTTCTCGGGGCGGCTTCGACAGGCTAGTTGAGAAGCGAGAGGCTGACAAATACACGAAGGGTTTTAACAGCCATGATTAGTCACCACTATCACCTAGGCTGTAAAACGATTAACCGTTCAACGCTTTCTGATGCAAATCGTCAGCGAAATACTGGATTGTTTGTCGACGTTTGCGAGCAACTAACGGGGCAAGTTAATCGAAAGATGCGGGGCGAATTGAAAATATTTTTATATTTACTGGATTCAACCTCAATTACCTTAAATGGACTGGGGTACGATAACTGGACCCAAAAAAGCTGCACACGTAATACGCAAGGCATAAAACTACATCTGCTTATCTCTGCAACCGATGCAGTACCGCAGTATTGCAACATAACGAATGCCAATGTGAATGATATTACCGATGCTCTGAATATTGAGATTAAAGAAAATGCACATTCTCGTCATCTTGTATTTTTTGATAAAAGTCGTCGATACGATCAATGGCACGGATATCGATGTAATAAATCGTTGACTTACCTTCCTCGCCAAACTGCTCACGTAGATAAGTGGTTTGTTTTAGACTGGCCATGCAGCAAATTCGCGAGCAACTGGGCAAGATGATTTTTATCGCGCGAACCGGCGCACTGAATAAACGCAATGTCCTTGGCTTCGTTACCATCGGATGGGCGCACCAGTTTACCGCCGGTCGGACCAAAGGGGGCCATCATGCGTTCCAGTTCCATGTTGGTGATCCAGTATAGTCTGGTTAGTTGCTACAACCGCTACCATCGGTCTACCTCCTTTGCATTGTTCGCCACAGCCCTGTTGGCCATGCCCCTTTACCATGGCTCGGTTTACCACAGTCTTATCCACCACTACCGGGTGATTATTTTTAACATCTTCTGGCCGACCACTCCCGACTGACAATACGCACACAAACCCAACACACCTATCATCCGATACTTGCAGGCATAGACTGCAAACGCAACCCATTCTATGCGTAAACAGTCCAACCGGAAATTCTTTCTTTTAATCGCCACATTAAGCGCATTTTGTTTACATTCATCACACATGGCACGCGCCAACACGGGCGGGCGGGCCCGTCTGACAATAAACGAAAAAAACCTAAAGCCGTCATATTCGCTACCGATAGGCTGTACAGGAAAATAAACAACAGACTAAAAGCTATCATCCTAACCCCATACTTTTCTTAAACATTTATTTCATTAACTCGGGAGACAACCAGCATGAAGCACACCCATACACTGGCCACGGCCCTGTTACTGTGCTGCGTCGCAGTCAGTAGTCAGGCCACTGCGGGAGATGTTGCCCTGCACGGGTTTATTCGTTCGGCCTATGAAATCAGTAACTCCGAAGCCCCCTACCTGGAAAGTGTTGACGACCGAGGAGGGTTTGCCGACAGCGCCGCCGGTGTCGTCTTTGCGGCTTCATTGAACGCGCAATGGTCAGTAGCCGGGCAGTTTCACTTTAAAGCGGTTGAAGGCGAATTGAACATGGACTGGGCCTTTGCCACGCTTCAACTCACTGAAACCACATCCGTCCGCTTCGGTCGGCAAAAATACCCCTTAGGCCTAGTGAGCGAAAATATCGATATCGGTATTACCTATCCCTGGGCCCGGCCTCCCTCCGAGTTCTATCGCCTGGAAATGGGCGATGAGTCGCCAAACCTATTCGTGGAATCCTTCGATGGCCTTTCCGTGGTCTACAGTGGTGGTGACGACTGGGAATTCAGCCTACAACCCTTTACCGGCCAGATTGGCTACAGCGAGGGTGCCGACAACTATCAGCGACAAATGGTGGGATTAAAGCTCGAGGTAACGAATGATATGATCACCCTCCAAGCGGGCGGGCTTAGCAGTAAGCTGACAATAGCCGGTGACCTGGATAACCAAACGAAAGTCACCTATAACCTGGGGGCCAAACTGGAAATAGATGATTTTCTGGCCTACGCGGAATATGCCGACAGTACCGTGGATAGCAACGCGCTCTTTGAGTCTAATGCCGGTTACCTCACCTTGGGCTACCAATTTAGCACGCTCCTACCCAGCATAACCTTCGCGAGTGTGGAAGGGCACGGCGGTAACCTGGATCAGACCTCCACCGCATTGGCTTTGAGTTATCATTACAATGCCAGCACCGTTTTCAAGACACAGTGGAAACGCATCGAACCCGATGACCCCACCACCGATGGCCTCATTGAGGCATTACCTGCGGGTGACGACAATGTCGACATCGTTTCGTTCACCATGGATCTGGTTTTTTAAAAGGGATAACCATGACTTACACAACAAAACACACAATACCCAATACGCGCATACTTCGCACAACGCCGTGGGTAACATTGGTGACTTTGGCGTTACTGACTTGCGCAATGCCTGCGCTAGCAGAAATCGCCATCATCGCCAACCCCAGCTCGGGAGCCAGTAGCCTGGATGCCAAAGTTGCAAAAAAGCTGTTTCTGGGCAAAACCAAGACTATTCCGGGTATGAGCACCGTCACATTAATAGGGCAGATCGACGAAAGCCCCACCAAAGCCGAGTTTACCAAAATGGTGGCCAAAAAAGGTATTAACAAATACAAGGCCTACTGGTCCAAGATGATCTTCTCCGGAAAGGCCATCCCCCCCAAGGAACTCGCCAACGATGCCGAAGTGAAAGCCTATGTTGCCAGCCACACCGACGCCGTGGGTTACGTTAACGCCAACGCAGTGGATAGTTCGGTAAAAGTATTACTACGCACCCCCTAAGTGTTGGGCTAGTACAAAGGCAGGCATATTGGCTTCGTTTATAAACAACGCCAATATGCCACCCCGACAATCTGACAATCTGACAATCTGACAGGAGTCACCCTTAGTCCACCGTAATTACTGAGATTACCAATATGTCTATATTTAATACTCTTTCTATTCGTTACAAAATTCTCTCCATTGTCGCGGTCGCCATCGTTGGTTTTACGGTGTACTTTGCCGTTAACTTTTCCGTGACGAGCAACAACGCCCAAAGCCTGGCACAGTTACGCGATAGCATTTTCCCGACCCTCGAACACAGCGAAAAGAATCTCGTACGACTGCAACAAACCATAAACCTGTTGGACGAAGCCGTCTCCACCGAAGAAGAGGACGTTGTGGAGGATGCCCAAAACACGGTAGCCGCAATGCAATCCGCCTTTGAAGAAATCGCTGAACTCAACCCCCACCATGTCGAGATGATTAAAACACTGCAACAGGCGTTAACAGACTACTTCAAGACCGCCAAAGACATAACGCTGGGGATGCTTAATAGCAGCATTCCAGCCGACCAGATAGCGGCCAAGGCCCAGGTCATGCAGATCAAGCTCAAGATTTTCCGGGACGATTTGACACAGTTTCGCGATCAACGCCATGTCGCTTTCACCGACACCATTGAAACGGCCAATAACGCCGCCAACTTCGGCCTCAATGTGGGTATGTTGATTGGCGCCGCGCTAGTCCTGATATTGGCTGTTACGGGTCACCTCGTATCGGCAGGTATTGTCGGCAACCTCACCAAGGTCTCTGATAATTTGCGGGAAATCGCCCGTGGCGAAGGGGACCTGACCCGGCGACTGAAGGCCGACAACCAGGACGAAGTTGGGCAGTTAGTGGGCCATTTTAATACCTTTATGGGCAAGCTCCAGGGCATTATCCAGGAACTAAAAAATCATAGTAGCCAGGTAGGAACCGCATCGGAAGAACTGGCTGGCATCGCCCAACAAAGCCTCAACAGCATGGAGAGGCAGCGCTCAGACACCGACCAGGTGGCCACCGCCAGCAATGAAATGGCCGTGACCGTTGCCGATGTCGCACAAAATGCCGAACTGGCCTCCGAGGCCGCCAGTACAGCCAACACCGCTGCCAATAACGGCAGTAGCGTGGTGGATGCCACCATCAGCATCATCAACCGGCTGGCCGATGATGTGGGCCAAGGTGCCGAAGCGGTTAACCGGCTGCGCGAAGAAAGCCAAAATGTCGGCACCGTGCTGGACGTTATCCGGGGCATTGCCGAACAAACTAACCTGCTGGCGCTGAATGCCGCCATCGAGGCGGCACGTGCCGGTGAACAAGGCCGGGGTTTTGCTGTGGTGGCTGACGAGGTGCGTACACTGGCCAGCCGTACCCAGACCTCCACCCAAGAAATACAGACAATGATCGAAAACCTGCAATCTAGCGCAGGACAAGCCGTAGACATCATGGTACGGGGGAAAAACACATCCGAGCAAGGGGTTGTCAAGGCCGCGAATGCGGGCATGGCACTGGGTGAAATCACCTCGGCAGTCACCGTCATCAGCCAGATGAATACCCAAATTGCCAGTGCCGCCGAAGAACAAAGCGCGGTGGCTACGGATATGGACAAAAATATCGCCAATATCAGCCAGGCCACTGAGGTCAACGCCGAAAACAGTAACCAGCTTGCCGGAGCGGGGGCTGCATTAAGCGAAACCGCCACGCACATGCAACAACTTGTGGCGCAGTTCAAAGTGTGAGGCGTTGTGGAAAATACAGCGCGGAAAATATCCATTAAACCACATTCAATTCGTCATTCCGGCACGTTTTAGGCCGGAATCCAGTGTTTTTTGTCTGTTCAGAGTCGCTGCCCCTTAGCTAAAGACATACCGGAGTGACCGATTGTTTTAATTTCCATTTACCCCAGGCCCACAGAAACCTGCGGATTTGCAACACACAATTTGCAACTCACTAAAAATGCCCTGGATCGCCGCCCAATAAAAATTTAAAGAAAATTAAATGTCATGCCGATTAACAAAACCCAGCATGAGGTTAAATGTTGCCACTACATAACCGATTCTGTTTTTGTAGGGTGGGCACCGCCCACCAATTGTGCCTTATTCAAGTCTTAATGGTGGGCGGTGCCCACCCTACGCTAAGAAACTGAGTCTTCTTTAGAGGCATGTTAAATTTTAAAAAAAACTATTCCTATATCCCCTTCTGCACGTCCTATACTCAAGGAATTCTTTTTTACAGGCACAGATAGCCTCGCAGAGACAATCGAATTTATTTATCCCAGCGTTAACGTCAGTAATTAGCTATATCACGATATGCTGATATAATCACAGATCGGGCACTCTTTAAACAGACGATTGAAAACAGACAAAGGCTTGATATTTATGTCGGACACAACCTCGGCTACCTACGTGGAAACCGGTCTCGAAAAAGGCCTCGAGACCAAAAACACCACCTGCTACATGTGCGCTTGCCGCTGTGGCATTCGTGTCACCCTGCGTGATGGCGAAGTGCGCTACATCCAGGGCAACCCTGACCACCCGCTCAACAAGGGGGTGATTTGCGCCAAGGGCAGCTCTGGCATCATGAAGCAATATTCCCCGGCCCGGCTCACCAAGCCGTTGAAACGCCGCGAAGGTGCCGACCGTGGCAGCTCGGATTTCGAGGTTATTTCCTGGGATGAAGCCTTTGAAATGATGGAAACCCGCCTCCTCCACATTCGAGAGACCGACCCCAAAAAATTCGCTCTGTTTACTGGCCGCGACCAAATGCAGGCCTTAACGGGCATGTTTGCCAAAAACTTTGGCACTCCCAACTACGCCGCTCACGGCGGGTTCTGCTCGGTAAACATGGCCGCCGGCATGATTTACACCATTGGCGGCTCCTTTTGGGAGTTCGGCGGGCCGGACCTAGAGCGCTCCAAACTGTTTTTGATGTTCGGTACCGCGGAAGATCATCACTCTAACCCGCTCAAAATCGAGTTATCCAAGTTTAAACGTAACGGCGGCAAGTTCGTGTCGATCAACCCCATTCGCACCGGCTACTCTGCCATTGCCGATGAGTGGGTGCCCATCAAGCCCGGCACTGACGGCGCTCTGCTGCTGGCCATGATCCACGAGATCATCAAAACCGGGCTGTATGACCGTGATTTCCTGATTCAATATTCCAATGCCGCCCAGCTTATTAACCAGGATGAAGAAAGCGACGACTTCGGCCTGTTAATGCGTGGCGATGATTTTGATGAAGGCAAGGTTCACCCCCACGACGAACTGTGGTGGGATCGCAAAACTAACAAGGCCGTGCAAACCCACACCGATGCCGACCCAGTATTGCTGGGTGAATTTACCCTGGATGATGGCACTCCCGTTAAGACAAGCTTCCAGTTGTTGGTCGAGCGCGTCAAGGATTACACCCCTGAATGGGCGGCTGATATCACCGGTATCCCCGTAGAGACGATTCGCCGGCTGTCACACGAAATGGGTATTACGGCCCGTGATGAAAAGATTGAACTGCCTATTGCCTGGACCGATGCCTGGGGCAAGGAACATGAGTCTGTCACCGGCAATCCCGTGTCATTCCATGCCATGCGCGGTTTGGCGGCTCATTCCAACGGTTTCCAAAGTATTCGCGCATTGTCGATTCTGATGTCGATTCTGGGCACTATTGACCGTCCTGGCGGTTTCCGCCACAAAGCACCGTTCCCACGGCCCATTCCACCTTGCCCGAAAACCCCTACTGGCCCACAAGGGGTAAAACCCAACACGCCATTAGGTGGCATGCCCCTGGGCTGGCCTGCTGACCCCAACGATTTATTCGTGGACGACGATGGCGAACCGGTACGACTGGATAAGGCCTTTTCTTGGGAATATCCCCTGTCTGTGCACGGCATGATGCATAACGCCATCACCAACGCGCACCGCGGCGACCCCTACAAAATCGACACGATGATGATTTTCATGGCCAACATGGCCTGGAACTCCACCATGAACACGTCGCAAGTACGCAAAATGCTCAACGACAAGGATGAAAATGGCGAGTACAAAATCCCGTTCCTCATCGTTTGCGACGCCTTCCAGTCGGAAATGGTCGCCTTTGCTGATTTGGTGCTGCCGGACACTACATATCTGGAACGTCACGATGTGATGTCCATGCTGGACCGTCCGATTTCTGAATTTGATGGCCCTGCGGATTCCGTGCGTATTCCCGTGGTGAAGCCAAAAGGCGAGTGCAAACCCTTCCAGGAAGTACTCATTGAACTGGGTTCACGTTTGGGTTTCCCAGCATTCACTCACAAAGACGGCTCGCGTAAATACCGCGACTACCCAGATTTTATTACCAATTTCGAGACCGAGCCCGGTTCTGGCATCGGCTTCCTGGCCGGATGGCGCGGCAAAAGTGGCGAAAAGTCCATGACGGGTGAACCTAATCCCAAACAATGGGAAATGTACGAAAAGAACAACTGTGTGTTCCACCACAAGCTACCTAAATCCTATCAGTACATGCGCAACTGGAATCAGGGATACCTGGAATGGGCGCAATATCATCGTTTGACTCGCTACACGGACCCTATCAACATCCATATTTATTCTGAGGTGTTGCAAAAATTCCGATTAAGCGCACAGGGTAAATATGCAGGCAAACAGCCACCTGACCGTTTGCGCAAACGCATCGAGACCTATTTTGACCCGTTGCCCTTCTATTACGAGCCACTGGAAGCCCAGTTGACGGACAAGCAAAAATATCCGCTCAACGCGCTAACCCAGCGCCCTATGGCCATGTACCACAGTTGGGATTCACAAAACGCCTGGCTGCGACAGATTCACACGCACAACTATTTGCATGTGAACCCAAAAACCGCCGCCGCTGCTGGCTTTGGTGATGGTGACTGGATCTGGATAGAATCACAGTGGGGCAAGGTACGTTGCATGTGTCGTCTGTCCGAAGCCGTAGAGCCCGGTACCGTGTGGACCTGGAATGCCATCGGCAAAGCCAAGGGTGCCTGGAACCTCACTGAGGATGCCAACGAATCGCAAAAAGGGTTCTTGCTGAATCACGTCATTTCGGAAGAACTGCCCCCCCATGATGCCGGTGAGCATATATCCAACTCTGACCCCATTACCGGGCAAGCAGGCTGGTATGACGTGCAAGTGCGCGTTTACAAAGCCGACCCCAATGAACCGGAAGAGACCTCGCCACAATTCGAAAACCAGCCCACCGTTCCCGGTGAAGGTAAGCGCAAATCGTGGCTGAGTTATTTTGCGGGTAAAAAACCGGCTGGGCTTAATATTGGTAAACGGAAATGAATTTTAAAATCCAACGCAAAGACGCGAAGCCGCAAAGGACGCTAAGAAAGTCCTTTTCATTAAAAACCTTTGCGACCTTTGCATCTCTGCGCCTTTGCGTTAGATCTTCTTGATTGAGTGAATTGAAATATGACCCAACTCGCCCTAGTTATTGATTTAAACGTTTGCGTCGGCTGCCACGCGTGTGTCACCAGTTGCAAACAGTGGAACACTTCCGGCGCCTCTGGCTCGCTGATGGATGACAATCCTTACGGCAAAGACCCCACCGGCACCTTTTTCAATCGTGTGCAAACCTTTGAAGTCGGCACGTTCCCCAATACGGAAACGATACATTTCCCCAAGAGCTGCCTGCACTGCGAAGACCCGCCTTGCGTACCCGTATGCCCAACGGGTGCCAGCTACAAACGCGAAGAAGATGGCATCGTGCTGGTGGATTACGACAAATGCATCGGCTGCGGCTACTGCGCCTGGGCCTGCCCTTACGGAATGCGCGAACTCGACGAAGACCAGAAGGTCATGAAAAAATGTACCCTCTGCGTAGATCGCATCTACGACGAAGCCTTACCCGAGTCCGAACGTAAACCCGCTTGTGTATTGGCCTGCCCAACCTCCGCGCGCCTGTTTGGCGACGTACACGACCCGGAATCCGAAGCCTCCCTCGCCATTACCGAAAGAGGGGGATACCCACTCATGCCGGAATGGGGCACACAGCCCGCCAACCATTACCTGCCGAGACGAAAGACCGAAATCAAGGTTCACGAAGACGAACTGACGCGAGTGGATAACCCGTTGAAAAAAGATGGCCATCTACCCAAAACGGATCCAAACGAACCGTTCCTGGAAGACAATACCTCCTGGTAAGGACATAAGGACTAAGGACTGAGTTTAAAAACTTCGGAACCTTCTTAGCACTTAGCACTTAGCACTTAGCACTTAGCACTTAGCACTTAGCACTTAGCACTTTTAGCACTGGAGTTTAAAAATGAATCCTGCTTTTTCTGTCATCTTTCTCACCACCCTCATTGGGACTGGACAGGGCTTGTTTCTGGCACTGATCACCGCTGAGGCCTTTAGCCATATGGGTGCGTTGCCTGTGCAAGATAACGCTTTTTACAGCACGGGCAGTATAGTCTCTCTGGGGTTATTGGTAGCCGGGCTCACGGCTTCCTTTTTCCATTTAGGGCACCCGGAACGAGCGTGGCGTTCGGCGGCTATGTGGCGTACTTCATGGCTGTCGCGTGAAGTGATTGCCCTGCCTGCATTCATGGGCATCGTCTTCGTCTATGGCCTGCTGCATTATTTGAACTGGAATCCCACCGTATTTGGCACCGCCGCCTTACCCGAAACAAGCCTCACTTTGCTGGTAGGCATCATCGGCATCGTGCTGTGTTTCGCCTTGTTTATCTGCACCGGCATGATCTACGCCTGCCTGAAGTTCTTGCAGGAATGGCATACCCCTCTGACCCCAATTAATTACACCTTATTTGGCATGAGTTCCGGCTTCATGCTCGCCACCGCCTATGCCACGCAATACAGCGCCGAAGTCACCGGGCTGTTTGGCACCTGGGCCATCATCCTGACCGTACTGGCACTCATTACCCGTGGCGCATCATTAATGCGAAACAAACGCATCAAACACCGCTCCACCCTGAGCACCGCCATTGGCGTACGCCACAGCAATATTCAGCAAAAATCCCAAGGTACTATGGGGGGCTCGTACAATACCCGTGAGTTTTTCCACGGCAAAGCAGCCGTCTTCATCAAATCCGTCAAATGGATCTTTTTAATATTGGTATTCCCCATTCCCTTACTCTTAATGAGCATGGGGCTCAGCGATAACACCGCTATATTGCTAATACTGGCCTTTGCCATACAGTATGTAGGGCTGCTTGCCGAACGCTGGTTTTTCTTCGCCCAGGCCAACCACCCGCAAAACCTCTATTATCAAACGATTTGAAGAGTAGAGGAAAGATACAAAGGGAAAGAGGCCAGAAAAACTGAACTGCACCGGGTCTCAATCCTCTATAATACTGCTATGAAGACTTACGCCGCTTTACTCTAATGTCATTAATCGATCCCTTTGGCCGTTCCATCGATTACATCCGTCTCTCGGTGACGGATCGGTGTGATCTGCGCTGTTTTTATTGTATGCCCAAAGGCTTCAAGGGTTTCGAGGAACCGGAGCATTGGCTAACGTTTGACGAGATCGAGCGCGTCATTCGCATCTTTGGCGCGTTAGGTACACGGCGAGTACGTATTACTGGTGGCGAACCATTGGTGCGTAAAAACATCCCAGAACTCGCTACACGCCTCAGTGCCCTGCCCGGCATTGAAGACCTCTCATTGAGCAGCAATGCCGTGCAGCTAGATCGCCACGCAGAATCCTTGTACGCCAGTGGTGTTAGCCGTCTCAACATCAGCCTCGACACCCTCAATGCAAAGCGCTTCAAAGAGATTACCGGCGGCAAGCTGGAAAAAGTCATCGACGGACTAATGGCCGCCAAGGCAGCCGGGTTCTCCCCCGTAAAAATCAACATGGTAGTGATGAAAGGCATCAACGAAGACGAAGTCGAAGCCATGGTGGATTTTTGCATCGAGCACGACTTCACCCTACGCTTCATCGAAACCATGCCCATGGGCGCCACCGGCAAAGACGCCGTCGACCATTACGTCAATCTACAAACCGTACGTGCGAAACTGGAAGAGCGTTTTGAAATGGTACCGGGCGTCATGCCGGGTGGCGGGCCTGCGCGATACCTGCGCGTCGTCGGCACAGATCTGCGCATCGGATTTATTACTCCCATCTCACAGCATTTCTGCGAAACCTGTAACCGGGTACGGCTGTCCGTCGATGGCACACTGTACCTCTGCTTAGGCCAAAACGATAAATTCGAATTACGCCCACTACTACGCGACGGCATCTCCGACGACGGACTGGAAGAAGCCATCCGCCACGCCATCACCTTAAAACCCGAACGTCACGAATTCAATGAAAAGCCCTCACAAGTAGTGCGATTCATGTCGATGACGGGGGGATAAAAAGCAGAGGAAAGGTTGAAGGGTAAAGGGAAAAGTAAAAACTGGATATACTTTTCTTCAGTTATATATTCGTCACTTTCTGTTTTTTTGTTACTTCCGCGAACACACTCCAATGAGTATTAAAAAGCTTTGCTGCAATTCGAGAACGGTGGCTGTCATAACGACACTGGATTCCGGCCTTCGCCGGAAAGACCGTTTACATTAATGGTTTACTTCTCGTTCCCATACTCTGCGTAGCAACCCATACCGAGTCTGAAGCACCATCATCGTACTGCCCCCCTGAATAGGGCAATCTAATTAACATTCAGCCCGCATTACTCATTCATTGCGCTGTTCATGTAGGAGCGGCTTAAGCCGCGAAAAGCGCCTATCCGAAGCACTAACCGCGGCTAAATCCACTTCTACAACAGCAATCACTCTTGCTCATTACGGGTTAACCAAACGATAGACTTCGCCACCATTGTCATATGTGGTTATATAGATGAAACCATCCTCGCCTTCAATCATACTGCTGACAAAAGACTGGTGTTTTATATGCATTCCGGGAACGCCATCGCCATCCGTAATGCCACCGTTAGTATCTACGCCAACGGCACGTACAAAACCGTCATAAAAATCGGCGAATAACAACTTGCCATTCAATGCATTCGCGTATTGACCCCCGCGATAAACATCACCAACCATAATACTTGCCGAACCACTCGCGCTACCTTCAGGGTCTTCGTTACGAAAGGCATCCGCAATAGCATCAACACGGTCATAATAAACAATAGGGTTACGATAGTTAACAATCGACGAACTTTCTACAAACCCATCATGAAGTGGCCAGCCAAAGTTGGCGCCGCTGCCTTTATAACTAAAACTATTAATTTCTTCATTGTTGGTACCCACATCTCCAATAAATACACTATTGCCATCAATAGACATACGAAATGGATTCCGTAGCCCCATCGCCAGTATTTCCGGACATGGCATCAGGTTATCAATAGCATCCGAACATTTTCCATTTTCTGCAGAAAACAGGTTACCTGATGGAATGCTGTAACCACCCATACCAGGTAATAAATTCGGAACAATTCGCACCACCACTCCCAGCAGATTATTGTTCATTTGGCCGTTGTTGCCATCCGCATCACCTACCGATGCCAGCAACGTGTCGTCAGGAGCAAAAACAAGTCCACCGCCATTATGGTTTGTACTACCGGTGTTTTTTCTGAAGGTGATAATTCTGACAGGGTCCGATAATTCCATAAAACCAACACTATTGAATGACACGGTCAACCGGGAAATAGCATTGGATTGTCCCGTCACCGTAGTATGATAAAAAAAGATATAACCGTTGTTTGCGTAGTCAGGATGAAACGCTACATTCAGCAGCCCTTGTTCCCCGCTAGCATTAACGCCAATACCGCCATTACCGTCATTTGCCAGAAAAATCGAATTTATTGCGGTACATCGACCATTAAAGTAAGTAACAGTACCTCCCTGAGAGATAACAACAAAAGCGGATGGAGAACGGGGAATAAAACTTATATCCGTTGGAGAGCTCACGCCACTGGCAACGCTTTGCAGCCCAAACCCATTTGAGCCCCCAACATCATAAAGAATTGAATCACCACAATCAGGGACTTGGGCAGCATCAGGGACACGCACAGGAATGACAATATCATCCAGTGGCACATCTTCAGCAGGAGCTTCTTCATCAGACGTGAAAGAACTCCCCCCGCATCCTGATAGTAACGAAACCATCAAAAACACCAACACTAAAACTGGCGACCTAGTTACACCATGCTCAACCATCACTAATTTACCTAACCAAAATTATTGACACTTATAACTAATTCCAACGACTACCATTGCCACACCTTGCATTGCTAATACGTTTCATATTCAGTAAATAATTTCATATTTGTCATCTCCTAAACCAAGATGTCCTTTTTACAGAATAGAGTAAAACGGCTCGGCGCATAAAATGGTTAACGTTGAGCAAAATACTAGGGCTTTTGATTCCAAGATATATTGACTTTACGATGCTGAGAAATACAATCACGGAGGTATAAATTAATTAAACTTTGATATGGAACGCCTGAATCTTCAGCCATGGCTTTAAAATAATTGATGACGTCCTCACCAAGTCGTATTGTTACTGGCTTTTTCAGTTTTGATGCATAGGGATTTTTGCGTGATTTCATTTTAGATAAATCATATTCTTTTTTCATTATGCTTCACCTTTATAAAGTTTTCGCTCTTTTGCTGTTGCTTTACGAGCTGATATGATTCGAATGAGATTCCCGGACTCTTTTTCACAATGGCAGATAAGTAATATACTTGATTGATTACTGTGCCCTAGTATAAGAAACCTGTCTTCTAGGTCTGAATTTTCATCATCAAAGAACTGTATGGCAAAGTCATCGTAGAAGACAGACTGCGCCTCCTCAAAGGATACGCCATGCTTCCGCTTATTTGATGCTGCTTTAGATAAATCCTATTCAAAATTGACCATAAATACATTGTATTTACATCCAGAATAATGTCAAGCAGCTTGTTTTTTCAACCGCAATGACTCTCGAACGCGCCCCTTTTTTGACATAGAAATTGAGCAGGGCAAACTAAAAGGTAACCGGACATCAATCTCACGCGTTGGCATCAAATTCAATCAAGCACAACATCTTCGCTTAATGGAAGCCAACCACACAACGGTCAAAGATAGAACAGTCAATAACTGAGGGCTATGCACGCCTGCATTTTTGAATACTTGGAGATATCAACATTTTACTCTTCACATTTCACGTTAGACAAATAAAGAATAAACCTGAATGGCACGAAGTTAAGACAAAAACCCCACTCCATCCGTCATTCCGGCGCAGGCCGGAATCCAGTGGGCTACCGACCAATGGTGGTTCTGGATCTCGGCCTGCGCCGGGATGACGACAGTATTAGGCTTAACTTCGTGCCATTCGAATAAACCTTAGAATAAAAATTTAGGTCGTAAACGCTAATAATGATGCTTTTGTTAGAGAGGACGTCCTCTTAACGGTGCAGGAAAAGGCAAGACCTGCCACCTATGTCATTAAGCAAAGTATAGAGGGATAATCAGTGATAGATTCAGACAAAGAAAGGCGAAAGTCATGGTCATTATCAGCATTCAGTACAGTATAAAACAGAGCATAGTGGCCCTGTTGGCACTTCTGACGGCTCCAGTCGAGCTGTTGACTGAAAACAAACGGCTATCCTTAACTGCGGCCTCCCCGCGGATCGCGACAGTCTTGAACCGTTCGTGGAGTCGCTGGCAATGGCTGGGCGCCCTGATCAGCCCCCCTTGGAAGGAATCCCCAGCATGCAGCTGATCGGACGCTACCACAATGCCGGCTTCGAGGCTGTTTCCGATGGCGTCATGGACTTCTTTGAACGGCGGCAGCGATGCGGAGCCCGCCAAGGTCTCGACGGACATCAGCCTCGTGGCGCACAACGGTTCTGATCCCGAGGCATTCGCGCTTGCAGATGTGATCGTGCGGGCTGTCTCAGCAGGCCTGGATCACTACCTGCAGGAGCGTTCTCTATTCCGCCAAGTCTGCCCGGACCAAGAGTTGTTTGTGATGCCCGTGTTCAACCTGCAACGTTACGCTCCCGGAGAGGGCTTCCGGCAGTGGCACTGCGACTGAACGATTAGCGACGAAGCCACCGAGCCGGTACACCGCGTACTCGCCTGGATCCTCTACTGCGATTCAGTCGCAGAAGACGGCACGGAATTCCACTGGCAGAAGCATCACGAGGTGGCAGAGCGCGGCAAGCTGCTGATCTTTCCGGCCTCCCCCTCTCACATCCATCGTGGCCGGGTGAATTCCGAGCTCAGCAAGACAATCGCCACTGGCAGGATCAATGCTGGGTCACGTGAGAGTTTCTTAAGGCGTCTAGCCCGCTCCTGAGGTAGTAAGGTACCGTAGGGATTGTTTAATAAATATTTTTGCGATTGAAAAATTCGGACACCATAAATGTTCTCAAAGATGCTACAAAAACATGGCCAGGTTGAATTAGTTATTATAGTGCACTTTCACAAAATAATTTTAGTTCTTCACTTACAAATTTATACCCAATGGAGCCCATTGGCATATGATTCAATTTATTAATTATGTCCGGTATTAATGCGTTAAATATTCCACCGTCAAATAATATGCGGCGCTTGTAATGAAATGCTAAATCATTCATTGAACCAAGTACTTTTTTACTATCTATATGTAATAAATTTGCGTGCCATGATCCAAGATAAGAAAAATTTGGTTCAAAGGTACATAGATCAATACTTTTGAGCCCCATTTCCTTTAAAAGTTTTTGTGTACATCGAATTATCTGCATAATTTATTTAGCCATAATCAAGTCGGACGATTTGTTAGCAGCCTTATTTGTGGCCCCCAATATAGTATCTAAGGCCTGTTTAATCTTATTGATTACCATCACTTAATTGGAAACCACTAGCTTGGGTATCCTTTTAACTTCCTTCCTACCTGACAAAACCTTAATCTCTACACGAAATCACTACTGTCAGCTTCGCTGAGAGACACGTTTGCACTTAATTCTTGTTTTTGGGTTTTGTAGTACCGCCTCACTCTAAACATTCAAAATTCAATAAAACTTTCACTGCTAGAGAACAACGACACCATAAAATAATTTCATATTTCGTCATTATTTTAAACTGGGCGTCCTCTTTACTGATGCCTCTAACGCTAACACCATTAATTGCGCATTTTCACCATAACTTGAACAAGTTTTTTCACTAGGCATATTTAAAAATCCAAACTTAGCCCAAAACCCCGTTGAGTTTTGAACCGCTACTAATAATATTTTCAAAAAATTCTGAGTTTGGGCATTATCAATTAGGTTTTCTACTAGTTCTTTACCTATACTTTGCCCTCTACCTTCAAGGGCTAACGCTAGATCATGAATAAATAGAGTTGAGCTGTTAGTTACAGGGATTTTTTCATTTAACTTTGGTGGAATTTCACTCGCCCACGGGTGTGCTAGCAAGTAACCTAAGACTTTACCTTTATTGTCTGAGTAAACGGCACAGGTTTTAGGTGATGAATGCCATTTACTTTTAAGAATATTTACGTCTTCCGGAGGAATATCGGTATAGGCCTCTTCCTGAATTTTAACGATATCATCCCAAGAGCTTTCAATAATTAGACTAATTGACATAACATAATCTCCTGAGATATAACGCCCAGTTCAGCGAGCAGAAATGTTGCGTGGTTTTTGTGGCATTATAGCGCAGCGCCACAAAAGGCGCGTAACATTTATGCCGTAGGTGCCGCGATTTTCTTGGTGTATTGAAGTGATCTTTGTCGACAATACATAACCTTCTTTCGCGCACGATGATTTTTCACGCTTTAACCAAGCGTAGCACCCGCTGCGTGAAATGTTAAGCCAGTCACATAAATTGCTTACCCCAAGCTTTTGCGCGTTCCTTTTGATAATTCCAAATCGTTCTGATGTTCCTCCGCGAGAAACCGTTGCCACTTTTTAGCAGTTCGTTCTCCTGTTTTAATCTGGCAGGTAAAGCAGGTAAAGGGGGGAGGTAAAGAGGGAGGTAAAGTGAGGTAAAGTGAGGTAAAGGGAGAGGTAAAGGGACATCCATCTTTAGAGTTGACTTCATATTGTAGTGGTCAACCTTTTCTGGCCATTGAATTAAAGGTTTCCCAGTAATACGCTTCTTTTTCGTTCGGTGATAATCCTAAGTTATGGCTGTGAGGTCTTATCGAATTATAATATCTGTAAATATAATCT
>NVUB02000085.1 GCA_002401775.2 Ectothiorhodospiraceae bacterium | reverse complement strand
GTGGCGTTGACGCTGCCGAGGCTAACGAGTTCGACAAACAGGATTTTATTGTGGGTGGTGAGTCCGATGATCCAGAAGTGTTCTTTTTCCTGGTCGATGATCTCTTCGCGCAAGAGCACTTTTTGCATGATGGCGTAGACATCTTCGGAGTTTATAATTTTGATTTTTTGTTGGTCGGTGAGTTCGATGTTCATGGGGGCTATGAAGTGCTCAGTGATGAGTGCTTTGTATTCGTTGACAGTATTCGTTGACAGAATTTATACGTTTACGTCTGAATTAATCGGGTATCATTTTTGTACGTTGCCCTACCGGGCGACTCTACTCGTGAATTGAGATTATCATATTTATGTTACCTGCCCTACTTTTTGTGTCGGGTAAGTAAGGTGTCAGGTAATCAATACGAACCTTGAAAACCGGGGGTTTTCACCGATTTTCTGGATGCCCCTCGTCGCCGGTATAAGGAGGTGGTGGGCGGTTCTTTTCGGCTTTTTTCCGAATGGACTCGATCCTAACAGGACAGTGATGCAAAGAAATAAAAACAAGCCCGAGCGACAAAGTTCACCCCAACCCTATGATTCAACTATAATTTATGGGGTTTGCTACAGTGGGTGTTGAGGTAAGTTTCCCTGTAAGTAGTGCTGTATTCTTATCGCTATACTGGATAGCTGGCTATTGTGTGGATTCGCCGCGTACATTTTAGTGTTAAGTGGGTTTTAAACGGGTTTTACGGTGGGAAAAACGTGCCTTTTCCTCTACTATACGCCGCCATTTAGACTGATTTTACTGACTGTAGAGATGATTAGCCGTGCATGATATGACCCCTGGACAACGCTGGATTAGTGACACTGAAATTAATTTGGGTCTCGGTACCCTGTCGGCGGTTGAACACCGTACGGTGACGGTGGTTTTTTTTGCTACGGGTGAAACGCGTACCTATGCAAAGCAAACGGCGCCGTTAACGCGAGTGCGTTTTGCGCTTGGGGATAATATCCATAATCAGCAAAATGAGAGTTTATTGGTCGAGTCTGTGTCGGATCAGGATGGTTTGCTGATGTATGAAGGCAAGGATGCCAATGGGAATTCCCATGTGTGGCCGGAAAGCCAGCTGGACCACGCGATTCAACTGAGCCGCCCCAGTGAGCGTTTATTTGCGGGCCAGATTGATGCGAGTAAATGGTTTGAGCTGCGCTACCAGACGGTGAAACATACGCATAAGCTGGCGCATTCCGATCTCTTTGGCTTAACCGGGGTACGCACTAGCCTGATTCCTCACCAGCTCTATATCGCTCATGAGGTGGCTAAACGCTATGCGCCGCGTGTGCTTTTGGCCGATGAAGTGGGTTTGGGTAAGACCATTGAAGCTGGTCTGATATTGCACCAGCAGTTATTGACTGAGCGCGCCAGGCGCATACTGATTATTGTGCCGGAAACGCTGATTCACCAATGGCTGGTTGAAATGCTGCGTCGCTTTAATTTGTATTTTAGTGTGTTTGACGAAGAACGTTGCCTCGCGTTGGAAGAAAGTGCGGAACAGGATAATCCGTTCCATACTGAGCAGCTTATTCTCTGTAGTCAGGGGTTTTTGAGTGATAACCCCCTCCGCACACAACAGGTGTTGGCGGGGGAATGGGATTTGTTGGTGGTGGATGAGGCCCATCATTTACAGTGGTCACCCACGGACAGCAGTCGTGAATATCAAATCATTGAAGCGTTGTCCAAGGTCACCAAAGGTGTGTTGCTGTTAACGGCTACACCGGAACAGCTTGGCAAGGAAAGCCATTTTGCTCGTCTGAGGCTGTTAGACCCTGACCGTTTTCCGAGCTATGAGGCTTTTATTGAAGAAGAAGCACACTACCGCCCTATTGCGGAAGCGGTTGAAGAATTATTACAGTCTCTCACCACGGAGGATGATATTTCCGATGCGACACTTGCCACCTTACGTAAGGTACTGGTTGAGAGTGATTCGCCGGATAATGCCGAGCTGATCAACACGCTTGCGGATGGAAAAGACCGTGATGCTGGCAATGCGATTAAACAAAAACTGATTGATGCCCTACTCGACCGGCATGGCACCGGGCGGGTGTTATTCCGTAACACCCGGGCGGCGGTTAAAGGCTTTCCTGAGCGACACGTTAATGCATACCCTCTGCCACTGCCAGCGAGTTATGCGCAGGCATACGAACATTATATTGCGCTCAATCAACCTATTACTGTGCCGAAGGCAAAAGCGTTGCTGAGTCCTGACACGTTGCCAACGGTGTCTGATGACGCGGCGCACTGGAGCAGCTTTGACCCGCGTATTGAGTGGTTACAGGAGACGATTAAAAGTCTGAAACCCGAAAAGATACTGGTTATTGCCGCCAATAGTTCGACAGCTAAGGGCATTGCACAAGCTCTCAAAGACCGAACCGGGCTGCATGCGCCGGTGTTCCATGAGCAACTCAGTATTATTGAGCGGGATCGCGCGGCGGCGCACTTTGCTGATATGGAGAGCGGTGGTCAGGTGCTTATTTGCTCTGAAATTGGCAGCGAAGGCCGTAATTTTCAGTTTGCACATCACTTGGTGTTGTTTGACCTTCCCTTGAACCCTGACCTTCTTGAGCAGCGCATTGGCCGCCTCGACCGTATCGGCCAGAAGGAAAACATTCAAATCCATGTGCCTTACTTTACCGACAGCCCGCAATCGGTCATGTTCAACTGGTATCACCATGGGTTGGGGGCATTTGAGCAGACTTGCCCGGTCGGGCCGAATGTCTTCTCTCAGCTTGAAGAAGAATTGTTTGCCGTGCTTCCCAGCGTGGGTGGGCTGCAAGGTGAGGTACAAGGTGAGGTACAAGACGGGCAATCATTTATCGCCAAGACAAAACAACTCGCGGACAATCTTAATGAGTCTTTGCATAAAGGCCGCGATGTTTTGCTGGAATATAATTCCTGCCCACCCGGAAGCGCCGGTGAATTACATCAACGCGCACAGGATGCTGACGATTCGCACGAGTTACCCACCTATCTTGATAAGGTTTTTGACTGCTTTGGCGTCGATACGGAAATTCACAGTAATAACTGTTACATATTCAAGCCCGGCGACCATATGCACTCACACTTTCCGGGGCTCGAAGAAGACGGAATGAAGGTTACCTATCACCGTAATCTGGCGTTATCCAATGAGGATATGCACTTTATTACCTGGGAGCACCCTCTGGCGACGGGCGCACTGGATCTGGTGCTCAGTCAGGAAACCGGTAATACCGCTTTGATCGCCATCAAGCACCCTGGCTTACCTGCGGGAACGATGTACCTGGAGTCTGTGTATATTCTGGAGCCTGTGGCACAAAAAACACTGCAATCAAAACGTTACCTGCCACCCACGACGATCCGTATGGTGGTTGACCAAGAGGGTAAAAATATCAGCAAGACATTGGGCCATGGGGTGATTAACAAGGCAATGATGGTTGCGGATACCACCATCGATACGGAAACCATTAATACTATTATTCGTACTCAAACCCATATTATTAAAAATATGCTCAAGCATTGCGAAGAAATAGCGAAACGACAAAAACCTCAGCTGATCACTAGGGCTCACCAGCAAATTATGAATACCTTAATGCCGGAAATAGAACGCCTTCGTGCCTTAAAAGCCCATAATCCCAACGTGCGCGATGAAGAAATTGAGTACTTTGAAAATCAAAAACACGCCATTAACGCGGCGCTTGAATCGGCCAGTATTCGGTTAGATGCGGTGCGCATCATTATTGCGACAGATTAAAGCGTGTTATGCCGGGTGTTAAGATCCCAAAGGAATGTAGGCGTTTATTAATGATAGCTTTTCTTGTCGGCTGAGTTTTTTGACCGCCGCTTCACGCTGGGAGGCGGTAGAGCGTGTATGGCCGCCTTCGATGAATACTATTTTTTCGGGTGCGCGTGCGCGGAAATATTTAGCGCCTTTTTGGGTACGATGTTCTTCAAAACGACGTGTGGTATCGGTTGAAATTCCGGTGTAAAGGGAGGTGTCTGAACACAGAATAATATAAACATACCATTCCGGGGTTTTGTTTTTCGATTCGGGCATACTGCAATAACCTAATGACGACATTTTTTTAGTGAATGATTTTAAAAAATCATGTTAATAACGTACTACTCGCACCTATGAAATTGCCCCCTTTTTTTCGTTATTCCGAGCTTAACTCGGAATCCAGTAGTAATTACCACATTCTGGATGCCGGGTCAGGCCCGGCAAGACGATAATAAGTTAACGGGACAGCACTGAATGGCACGAAGATAAGCCGAATACTGCCGTCTTCCCGGCGAATACCCTCTGGGGCATAAAGGCCGGGATCCAGAACCCACCAATATCGCCATACCTCTGGATTCCGGCCTTCGCCGGAATGACGGGTGGAGTGGGTTCTTGACTTAACTTCGTGCCATTCGGGACAGCACTGATTTAACACTTATGCTTACCACTAATGCTTATAACTTATGCTTACCATTTATGCCTACAACCTATGTTTACAATTAATCACCACATCATTCTCGATGATGCCGAAATAGAATTACAGGCTATTCGGGCTCAGGGTGCAGGTGGCCAGCATGTCAACAAGGTGTCGACGGCTATCCATTTGCGCTTCGATATTGTGGGTTCATCTTTGCCGTTGACGATTAAACATCGTTTGTGTGCGCTGTCGGATCATCGCATCAGTAAAGACGGTATCATTATCATCAAGGCGCAACAATATCGCAGCCAGGAAAAAAACCGTAATGAAGCCTTAGCTCGATTAAAAGAGCTGATTACCTCAGTATTGGTGCTGCCCAAAAAGAGAAAACCGACAAAACCAAGCCGTTCCTCTCAACGACGACGGCTTGATGGTAAGACAAAGCATGGACAAAAAAAAGACACGCGTAAAAAATTACGCTCATGGGGTGACTGAATGGCGATTAAATCAACCGTTTTTAAGATAGATCTACAGATTTCGGACATGGATAAGCATTCCTACCGTAATCACCTGCTCACTCTTGCACGTCACCCTTCGGAAACTAATGAGCGGATGATGATTCGTATTATTGCGTTTGCACTACATGCCTCCGACGATTTACAGTTTACACGAGGTATCAGTACCGATGACGAGCCTGATATTTGGGAAAAAAACCTGGTCAATGAAATAGAATTGTGGGTTGAGCTAGGGCAACCGGATGAAAAACGCATTCGCAAAGCCTGCGCCAAATCAAAAAAAGTGGTGGTTTATACCTTTAATCCTCGGTCTGCCACTATTTGGTGGGATCAGGTTAAAAACAAATTAACCCGCTTTTCCAATCTCTCGGTGATCAACCTGTCCATCGCAGAACCAGAAACTCTGGAAGAAATGGTAGAACGTACGGTGCAACTCCAGTGCACGATAGAAGGTGGCCATATCTGGTTATCCAGTGATGCGTTAATGGTGCAAATTAACCAGGATGTTTGGCGTACTTTTCACTAATGTAAGCGACTTAGCTTCGGACGATATGCAGCTTATTTGGCTATCGGCGACACCCTTTGAATACTCTCGCAAAGGCGCCAAGCACGCAAAGAGAGGTAAGATTATTATGGGTCGCCTTGTTCAATTAAGTGCTCTTCTTGGCGTGCTTGGCGGCTTTGCGAAAGTCTGTTTTAATCGCTTAGACAGTGATAATCCGCTGTCAGTTAGGCCACGGACGATATCAAGCCATATAGCTACCGGCTACGCTCTTTGAATACTCTCGCAAAGAACGCAGGGCACGCAAAGGGGGTAAGATTGTTATGGGTCGCCCTGTTGAATTAAGTGCTCTTCTTAGCGTACTTGGCGGCTTTGCGAGAGTCTGTTTTAATCGCTTAGACAGTGATAATCCGTTGTCAGTTAGGCCACGGACGAAGTAAAACCATTATAGTTACCCAGCAATACCCTTTGAATACTCTCGCAAAGACGCAGGGCACGCAAAGGGGGTAAGACTGATGAGGGTCACCTTGTTGAATTATGCTCTCGCCTTGGTGTGCTCGGCAGCTTTGCGAGAGCTTGTAGTTATCTTAAAAAAAGTTACGTTAACCCTTTTCTACCCTGAAAATACCTATTAAAATCCTGAATAATTGGCCTTATGACTCTATTTAAAAATACAAACTTGTGGGTCTGTTTTGGCGTAGTGAGTTTGTTTTTTGTGCTTTTCTTACACCCTATTGAAGATCCTGACATTTGGTTTCACATGACCATTGGTCGCGCGGTAATGGAACAAGGTGCCGTTCCTGCACAGGAATTTTATATTTTCACACGCCTGGGGCAGCCATCGGAATTCCACGAATGGGGATTCGGCGTCATTTATCACTGGGTGCATACGCTATTCGGCAATGTTGGGATTATTGTTTTTAATGCCTTACTCGGTGCATTCACGGTATTTTTACTTTTTTTAACGGTTCGGTGTCGCGGTATTTCCTTTGCTATTGCACTGGCGGCCGCAGCCATTGCCTTTTGGCTGTTAGAGTTTCGGTTTGTGCAGCGCCCGGAAAATTTTCTGTATTTAGCCATTGCCGGGACGTTATTATGCCTTGAAAAATATCGCATCGATTTGAATTGGCGTTACCTGATACCAATACCCATAATGGGCTTTGCGCTTTCACAGGCCCACCCTTCTGTTATTATGTTGGGGTTAGTAGTCGGCACGTATCTGACAGAAAGCGTATTTCGCCGTGGTGTAAAACAATTTCAGGCTTACCATCTGAGCCTGGTAATTGTTTCAACACTTTTGGTGTCGCTGATTAATCCCTATGGTCTGGAGCAATTGATCCTGCCGATTAAGTTTTCAATGCAAAATGATTTCCTCCAGGAATTCACTGAATTTTTGCCTGCATTGTCTACGGCGTATGCATACCGGTTTGTTATAGGCCTGTTAATTGCGGTTTTTGCACTCATTTTAACGCTCCCAAGGGGGCGTAAAAGCCTCGGCTTGGCTGAATGGTTGATGTTGATTGCGTTTAGTTACCTCGCCTATAACCACGTCCGGGATATTGCATTGCTTGGTATAGCGCTGGTGCTTCCCTTGGCAGTGGCTTTTTCCGTTACGGTTGTTTCTGATAAATACCGGAATATAATCGCAGCCTGTCTGTTGCTGGTTATTGCCGTTGATACGATGCGATCTCACGAACCAGATATTAGTGCCTCCCCTTTGTTAGCCCCGGTGCTTGGGGCTGAGGTTATTGCTCGCTATAGCCAAGGCGGGAATATTCTAAATTTTTATCATTTGGGGAATTACCTCGCCTGGCGACTCGGCAGTACGCATAACGTCATTATTGATGGTCGAAACTTTAAAGATAATCCATCATTAACATTGCATGATGCCTTGTTAACGGCGAAGTATGGCTGGCAAAATTCTTTACAACGCTACGGCATTGAGGCTGTTGTTACTCCCGCCACCCTGCCTTATTCGGGAAACTTTATCCCGTTAGCGTTTGAGCTTATCCGTAATCCACGCTGGGTGATGTTATCGCGTGAACAATCTGGCGTTGTTTTTATGCGGCGCGACAAGATACCAGACGATGTGGCTGTGTTGTCGGAACGAGAGTTATGGCTGCAAGCCAAATCGGAGTTAACCATTAACCTGATTTACTACCCGGACAGTGAAAGCAGTCAAAAATCCATGCTACTTGTTGAGAGAAAATTAGGCAGCCTTTAAGCTTTAGATATCTGAGTTTCTAACACCGACCTAACATTAAACAACAACGTCAGTGACCCTGTATTTTGTAGGTCAGGTTACACCGTTACCTGACAATATGCCGTAAGGCATCTAACGCGAAAATTTCATCCGACATTACAGATTACTAAAAAGCGATGGTACAAGACCAGACTGCCGAAGCGATTTGACATTTTTTCTCAATTAACTTTCGCCTGTCACGTAGCGATGCAACGTGACCTACGGAGTTTCAGTGAGCCTATATTTTCGTAGGTCAGGTT
>NVUB02000084.1 GCA_002401775.2 Ectothiorhodospiraceae bacterium | reverse complement strand
TTCCTGGTCGATGATCTCTTCGCGCAACAATACTTTTTGCATGATGGCGTAGACATCTTCGGAGTTTATAATTTTGATTTTTTGTTGGTCGGTGAGTTCGATATTCATGGGCTTTTTGGTGTTTGTTGGGGTATCGGTTGGTTGTTTCACGTAGCGGGGCATTTTAACCTAAATTAATCAGTTGGATCGTAGCGAGGGTGTCTAAGGTGCTGAAGATAAACTGTTTTTCCCGTTTTTAAGGCGATCGCGTAGTCATTCTACGGGTGAGTCTTAAAAAAGGGAAAACCATTTTAGATTCAGTGCATTAGGCAGCCGCAGTAGATCCAACTGATTAATTTAGGTTTAAGGATGCATTTATAGTAGCAATGCGAGCTACAGTAGGCTACGGAGGTTAGCATATTTATATTACGCGCCCTACTTTCTGTGTCTCTCCTGTGTTCCCCTGTGTCGGTAAGTCAGCAAGGTTCGGCGGTGGCTGTTGGTTGGTGGCTGGTGGTTGGGCGGGTTTTAAACCCGTCCACCAATGCTGGTTATTTCATATTTGGTGGTCTGCCCGGCATGGTCGGGTATTTCTATTAGGGCAGGCTTGAAACCTGCCCCTACGGGGATGATGATGGTGATATCAAATTTGATGGGGAATCAAAATAATTCGTAGATACCATCTCTCAATATCAATTTCAAGGCATACGGTGGGTGAATTAATAGAATAAAATATGGATTCCCAGAGAGGATCGTGGAAACCAGAGAACGTGGGCACAAAATACGTGCCCACCCTACATTACTACATGGCCGCTTCAACTCTGCATAGGTTTGAACTACGGGAGGGAATTCCGCACCAAGGTGATGCCTTGCGGCATGTTGTCAGGTAGCTGCGCAACCTGACCTACGGTGTGTGGGGAAAACGAAGCGAGTATTTTGATTATGAATCGTGATTACAGGTTCAGCATTTTCAATACGGGTTCGTTGAATCTCGGGTCGGCGCTGAATCCGGCGACGACGAGTACGGTGTGGCCGGGCTTGGCCAGTTCGACTTGGGATTCTATGCGGTGACAAATATCTCGCCAATCCTGATGGTCTGGCGTGTTCAAGTATACGGGGATGACACCCCAATGCAGAGACAAGCGACGACAGATCACTTCCTGAGAGCAGATGCCGACCATGGGGGCGGTGGTGCGATGTGCTGCCAACACATGCGCGGTTGTACCTGACATGGTGGGTACGATTATCGCCTGTAATTTGAGGTCTCTCGCCAGCCCCAGTGCTGCATGGGCTACGGCTTCCCGGTTGCTGAAGTCTGATAGCCGTCTATTGGCAAACACCTGGCTGCCATATTGGCCATCGCGCCACTGATGACGCTCAATTTCCCGGACGACTTTCACCATGGTTTCTACGGCTTCAACCGGGTATGCGCCGCTGGCAGTTTCCCCTGATAGCATGACGGCATCGGCGCTGGAGTGTGCGGCACTGGCCACGTCGCCTACTTCGGCCCGGGTGGGACGTGAATGCGTGATCATTGATTCCAGCATTTGGGTGGCGACGATGACGGGCACATACGCGAGGCGTGCGCGTTTGATGAGGTCACGCTGGATCATTGGCACTTGTTCAGCGGGCAGTTCTATCCCTAAATCACCCCGCGCCACCATGATGCCGTAGGATTCTACGAGAATTTCATCGATATTCTCGACGGCCTCGGGACGTTCAATTTTGCTGATGATGGGGATGGCTTCGCCGTGACGCGCCATAAAACGCGTTAATCGTGTGATGTCTCCTGCATGACGAACAAAACTAAGGGCCACAAAGTCTGCTTCCAGTTCCATGGCCAACAGTGCATCTTTTTTATCTTTATCGGTAAAGGCAGGCGTGGATAAATCAGAATCTGGCAGGTTCATGCCTTTGTGGTCTTTCAGCAGCCCACCATGTACTACGCGACAAGTGACTTCGGTGCCTTTAATCGATTGCACACATAACTCTAAATTGCCGTCATCCAGTAATACTCGCTCGCCCTTTTTGACGTCCTTGTGCAATTTTCGGTATTGAGAAGGAATCAAACCATCGCTACCCAACACATTCCGGCAGGTAACGATAACCTGCTGGCCTACAGCCAGACTGATAGCACCTTCTTCAAATTTTCCAACACGAATTTTAGGACCGCACAGATCCATTAAGATGGCGATATTTTTATCTTGTTGTTTAGCGGCGCTGCGTACACGACTGAATAACTGACGGTGGCTTTCATGATCGCCATGCGACATATTCAGTCGTACGACATTAACCCCTGCTTCCAACAGTTTGTTGATCATTTCCGTTGAATCAGAAGCTGGCCCCAGGGTGGCGATAATTTTGGTGCGCCGCCATTGCAAGGCTATTTGTTCATGGTCAGTTTTCAGCGTAGACTTTTTACGGGCTTTTCCACCGGTTTTAGCCTTAGCTTTTGTCTTGGCTTTTGTCTTAGCTTTTGTCTTTATGTGTGTATTGATAGTCGTTAATTCCATTTTTTTCACTTTAGAGAATTTATAAAATAATCCAGTGCTATCTCGTTAACGTATTATCGTCTTGCCGGGTCTGGCCCGGCATCCAGATTGTCGTTGTCATGGTCACAAGTGATACTGGATTCCGGGTCAAGCCCGGAATGACGAAAGAGAGGGTGCAATTTCAGGTTTCTAATCACATCAATCCAGTTACAGGCCCTATAAACCAATGCGCCTATTTCAATGAACTTGCTTTAATGAAATAGGCCAATAAGCTTAATTCAATAAACTTGATTCATTGAAATTAACAGAACAGCACTGAGTCATTTTATTACGCGCTATTGCTGTTCCAGTTTATAACCTTTATTACGCAGTAGTTGCAAAACCCCATCGTCGCCGACCAGGTGCAGTGCGCCGACTAGAACCAGTTCCGTTCCCGGATCATTGATCATTTTCTCTATTTTAGGCAACCAATTATGGTTACGTGAGACTAATAGTTGCTGGTAGATTCCGGGAAAATCTCTACGCATTTCGGTCAGTGCAAGCGAAACCATTTTATTGGTGTCGCCACTGCGCCAGGCCGATACCAGATCACCCATCACTACACCTAATTCTTGCATGTCTTTGAGGCTATAACTTACAAAGTCATCTTCACGCCCTTTACCCAAGTTAACAATGAATTCCAGTTGTTGTTGCGGTGTTTCCAGTTGGCCTATTATTTTATTTTCCGCTTTGGCGCGTTGATAATAGTACGCATCCACTCCCGCTTCTGCTATTCCAAGGCGCTGAAGCTCGACTATCATTAGTGTTAATACCGCCAAGGGAGGCCGCATTTGCTGAAACATTGCCATGGGTAAGCCACGCGCAACACTGAATGCTTCAAATTTCTGGTACGTTTCTCGACTCAGCTCGTCTTTTAGGCTGCGTCCGTCGGTATACATCATGCGACTCATGAGACTTTGACCAAAGGCTGGGTCTTGTGTGGCTTCTGTATCGGTTTCAAAGACCAGTTTTGTGGCTTTGTTAAAGGCGACATCGTAGGCCTTTGGCAGAGGATAATCCGATGCGCTTAACACATGCACGGTGCCGCCAATATAGAGCTCATTGGCGCCCTTGCTGACCCGCCACAGAGAAGTTTCGGCAACTGCCGATAGGGAAATGAAGAAAAAGAGAGATAACAAACCTAAAAACCAACGCATAACCACTCCTATGTCGGTATGTTAATCGGGAAAGACCATAGGTTTACCGCTCACCTTGTGGGAAACAATCCTATGTACTTGTCGGCGAGAGTTGAGAAAAGTAAAACTCGGCTAACGGCAGGTCTTCCGGACGCGTAATTTTGAGGTTATCCGCATGGCCTTCGATAAGCAACGGATATTGGCCAACATGCTCCATGGCGGAAGCTTCGTCGGTGACCACGACTCCGTCTGCCAGTGCTTGCAATAATGCGTCACGTAATGGCCCTAGCCTAAACATCTGAGGGGTTTGAGCATGCCACAACGGTTCCCGGTCAACGGTTTTGTTGATGGTCTGATTTTTAAGGGTTTGTTTTGTGGAGGCTTTAGCGGAGGCTTTAGCAGAGACTTTTACGGAGAGTTTGATCGTGTCTTTAACAGGAACCGCGAGAATACCGCCTACGGAGTGGTTTTTGCACTGCTCCATCAATCGGCTAATGTCTGCTTGACGCAGGCAAGGCCGCGCTGCATCGTGTACCAGCACCCAATCCTGATCATCGGCCATTTCATGTAAATAATGCAGCGCATTAAGCACCGAGTCAAAGCGTTCAGTTCCACCTGGGGCTGTATGTGTGGGTTTAGTATGTTGATAGGCCAGGTCTGCCCAATAGCCATCCGTTCTAGAAATGGCCACGACAGCGGCGGTGATTTCGGGATGATTTAACAGGCAATCGAGGCTTTGCTCGATGACGGTTCGCCCGGCGAGGGGAAGGTATTGCTTGGGTCGGTCACTGCCCATACGGGCTCCGACACCGGCGGCGGGTACAATGGCCCAGTAACGTGCGTTAGCTTCAGTAGAGTTATTTTCCACTGAACTTACCGCTGCTTTCTATTTAATTGGCCAGCCAATGTCAGTCTACCTTTTTAACTTCTATCAACTTCTATCAACTTCTATCAACTTCAATCAGCTTCTAATCAACAACCTGATAAAAGGTTTCACCCTCTTTAATCATACCCAACTCGTGACGCGCACGTTCTTCAATGGCGTCATAACCCTGTTTGAGATCGTCAACTTCTGCCGAGAGGGTTTCGTTACGTTCTTTAAGCAGGGCATTTTCTTCAACCTGTGTAACGATTGCCTCGTCCAGCAGCCATACGGCTTTCATGCTGCCCTCACCAAACCACAGTTTACACTGTAACAGTACAAACAAAATGGCAAGGGCAACAATAATGGCCTTCATGCGAATGACTTAGGCGTGTTTAAAAGCTGACAATCCAGGATACGTTGCCTTATCACCCAGTTCTTCAGCAATGCGCAGCAGTTGGTTGTACTTGGCAATACGGTCGGAGCGAGACAGCGAACCGGTTTTGATCTGGCCCGTGCCTGTCGCCACAGCGAGATCAGCAATGGTGGCATCTTCAGTTTCACCGGAACGATGTGACATCACGGCAGTGAAACCCGCCGCTTTTGCCATGTCGATAGCGGCAAACGTTTCCGTCAACGTTCCGATTTGGTTGACCTTGATGAGAATGGAGTTGGCGATTTTTTCATCAATACCACGCTTGAGGATTTTGGTGTTGGTAACAAACAAATCATCGCCCACCAATTGGATTTTATGGCCCAGTTTTTTGGTCAATATAGCCCAGCCTTCCCAGTCGCTTTCATCAAGACCGTCTTCAATGGAAAGAATCGGATACTTGTCTACCCAGCTGGCCAGTACGTCAACAAATTCAGCCGCAGTGAGTGATTTCCCTTCGGAAGTCAGCTCGTATTTGCCGTCTTTGTAAAATTCCGAGGCCGCAGCATCGATGGCGATAAAGACGTCTTTACCCGGTGTATAACCAGCCGCCTTAATGGCGACGATGATAACTTCCAGCGCGGCTTCGTTGGACGGAAGATCCGGCGCAAAACCACCTTCGTCACCCACGGCAGTATTCAGGCCGCGGTCACTCAGCACTTTTTTCAGGGCATGGAAAATTTCAGCACCGCAACGAATCGCTTCGGAAATATTAGCAGCGCCCACTGGCTGAATCATGAACTCTTGCAGATCCACGCTGTTATCAGCATGAGAGCCACCGTTGATGATGTTCATCATTGGCACTGGCATCGTCGTCGCATCTTCGCCACCGAGGTAACGATAAAGCGGCATACCCGCTTCGCCAGCGGCAGCCTTGGCAGCGGCCATGGACACAGCTAAAAGCGCGTTAGCACCCAGGCGATCCTTGTTCTCAGTACCGTCGAGGTCGATCATCACTTGGTCAATAGCAGCCTGATCGCTGGCGTCTTTACCCAGCAACGCATCACGAATTTCGCCGTTAATATTGGCAATAGCCTTAAGCACACCCTTACCCAAATAACGGGACTTATCACCGTCGCGCAGCTCAATAGCCTCGCGTGAACCCGTAGACGCGCCAGACGGCACCGCCGCGCGGCCCATGACACCAGACTCCAAGGTCACGTCGGCTTCAACAGTAGGGTTTCCGCGGGAATCAATAATTTCGCGGGCGTGTATGTTTGCGATTGTCGCAGTCATTGGTGCTCCAGTTCTTGTTGGTTAATTTTTGTTGAAAAAATCTCATTCCGTCATTCCGGCAAATAGCCTCAAAGGGCACAAGAGCCGGAACCCAGTGGTATTAACGACATTCTGAACCCCGGCCCCGGCTTACTACATGCCGGGGCCGGCTCAAAGCGCTGGGATGACGGAGTGTTAAGTATTTGTCTTGGTCATCACTCCGGCGCATACCCTCTGGGGCACTTGTGACCTTTAGGTTACTTGTGCCCCAGAGGGTATAAAGGCCGAAACCCAGTGGTTTCAACGACATTCTAGATTCCGGCCCTAGTGCCCCAAAGGGTATACGCTGGGATGACGTTTAAAATGATATTTAACATCCCGTCATCCCGGCGAAGGCCGGGATCCAGAAACTTGCTAATTTCACTGAACTTCGGGCTGCGCCAGAGCAGCAAAAAGTTCAATTGTTTCTTTGCCTTTATAATATTTCAGGATACAGATCCCGCCACTGCGGGTTCATTTCCTCAATCCTTTTCAATTTCCAGTCACGCTTCCAGTTTTTAATGTTTTTTTCACGTTGAATAGCGGTGCCCATCGTGTCATGCATTTCATACCAAACTAAGGTATGAACATTGTGTTCTTGGGTAAATCCTTTTACGACATTATTTTTGTGTTCCCAAATTCGCTTTACTAAATTTGAGGTCACACCAGTATACAAAGTCCCATTACGTTTGCTCACTAAAATGTATACGCATGGCAAGCGTTCCATTATTGGCTCCCTGCCATCAGCCCCTGGATTCCGGCCCTTGTGCCCCAGAGGGTATGCGCCGGAATGACGATTAGAATGAACTATAACACTCCGTCATCCCGGCGTAGGCCGGGATCCAGAGACTTACAATATCCGTTTAATTTTCAACTCCAACACACCGTAAAGTTACACGTATAAGTAAACGAAAGTCATTTCCAAGCGCGGCCTTACCTTACGTTTGTTCACTACACCGTAAACGCATAGCGGGCGTTCCATGTTGGACTCCCTGCCATCGGCTCCTGGATTCCGGCCTTCGCCGGAATGACGATTAGAATGATCTACAACATTCCGTCATCCCGGCGTAGGCCGGGATCCAGAACCTAATAATGCCCAATACGATCTGAGTATTTATACGAATTAAATGTAGATCGGTGTAGCTTCGGTGTCGCTATAGTAAGTCAGTGTCACCTACTAAGCAGGATCGTGGCCAAAGCCTCGCACTTTCACCGCATCATCCAATGCTTTTAATGTTTCCAGCAGGCTTTCCATTTCATCGAGTGGCCAGGCGTTGGGGCCGTCACTGAGCGCTTTTTCGGGCTCGGGGTGCGTTTCCATGAACAAGCCAGACACACCTGCGGCGACGGCGGAACGCGCTAATACGGGAACAAATTGACGCTGTCCGCCCGATGTTGCGCCCTGCCCGCCCGGTTGCTGTACGGAATGGGTGGCATCAAAAACGACTGGGCATCCGGTGTTGCGCATTTCTACCAGGCCTCGCATGTCGGAGATCAGGGTATTATAGCCGAAGGATACGCCGCGTTCGCAGACCATGATGTTGTCGTTACCGGCTTCACGGGCTTTGTCGACGACATTTTTCATGTCCCATGGGGCGAGGAACTGGCCTTTTTTGATGTTGACCGGTTTGCCGGTACGGGCGACGTTTTGAATAAAGTTGGTTTGGCGACACAAAAAGGCCGGTGTCTGTAACACGTCTACTACGCTGGCAACTTCGTCCAGCGGGGTGTCTTCGTGTACGTCGGTAATGACCGGTACGCCGATATCGTCTTTCACTTTTTGCAGGATGCGCAGGCCTTCTTCGATGCCCGGCCCACGATAACTGGCGGTTGACGAGCGATTGGCTTTGTCGAATGAGGATTTATAGATAAAAGGAATGCCCAGCTTGGTGGTCATTTCTTTCAAGGCACCTGCGGTGTCTATGGCCATTTGCTCAGACTCAATGACGCAGGGGCCAGCGATGACAAATAAGGGTTGGTCCAGACCCACTTCAAATCCGCAAAGTTTCATTATCTATACCCCCGCTTTGGCGCGAGCGGCACTGATAAAACCGCTAAACAAGGGATGCCCGTCACGCGGTGTGGAGGTGAATTCCGGATGAAACTGACAGGCGACAAACCAGGGATGCTCTGGTATTTCAATCATTTCCACTAGGCTATTATCGGCTGAGCGCCCTACTACGGCGAGGCCCGATGCCTGCAATCTGTCTAGATAACTATTATTAAATTCATAGCGGTGGCGGTGACGCTCTACGATGGTCTCTTTGCCATAGAGCTCACGGGATTTGGAGCCATCCATAAGGCGGCATTTCTGGCCACCCAGGCGCATGGTGCCACCGAGGTCTGAATCCACGTCACGCTGTTCCACTTCACCTTCGGCTGTGGTCCATTCGGTGATGAGACCGATCACGGGATGGGGTGATTTTTCGTCAAATTCAGAACTGTGTGCGCCTTCCAGTTTGGCCACGTGACGGGCGTATTCAATAACGGCCACTTGCATACCTAAACAGATACCTAGATAAGGCACGCCATTTTCGCGCGCATATTTTACCGTGAGAATCTTGCCTTCTACGCCACGTTCACCAAAACCACCCGGCACTAATATAGCATCGACGTCATCAAGGCAGTCAGTGCCCTCAGTGACCATTTCTTCAGAATCAATGTAGCGGATTTTCACCTTGGTGCGGGTATGCAAACCCGCATGGATCAACGCCTCAGTCAAGGACTTGTAGGCTTCAGTCAGCCCCATGTATTTGCCGACCATGGCCACGGTGACTTCACCATTGGGGTCAAACAAAGCATCGGTCACTGCCTGCCACTCAGAAAGGTCTGCTTGTGGTGCTTGGATACGCAGCTTGTCCACCACAATCTGGTCGAGGTGTTGCTCATGCAGAAAAATCGGAATTTGGTAAATGCTTTTGGCATCTACCGCAGAAATAACGGCCCGCTCTTCAACATTGGTAAACAGCGCGATTTTACGGCGCTCTTCATCAGGCACCGGGCGGTCGGCACGACAAATTAAGATATCGGGCTGAATACCGATAGAGCGCAATTCCTTCACGGAATGCTGAGTGGGCTTGGTTTTCAACTCACCTGCGGTAGGAATATAGGGCAAAAGAGTCAGGTGCATAAACAGGGAATTATCGTGCCCCTGCTCAATACCAACCTGGCGAATCGCTTCAAGAAACGGCAGGGATTCAATATCACCCACAGTACCGCCAATCTCCACCATGAGAATGTCCAGACCTTCGGCGCACTCCATAATGCGGCGCTTAATCTCGTCAGTAATGTGCGGAATAACCTGCACAGTACCGCCCAGATAATCGCCACGGCGCTCTTTGCTGATGACATCGGAATAAATACGCCCAGAGGTGTAATTATTACGCTGGCCCATGGTGGTGCGCACAAAACGCTCGTAATGGCCCAGGTCAAGGTCAGTCTCAGCGCCGTCTTCGGTAACAAATACCTCGCCGTGCTGAAAAGGGCTCATCGTGCCAGGATCCACGTTTATATAGGGATCCAGCTTCATGAGAGAGACTTTAAGACCGCGAGATTCAAGAATAGCGGCCAACGAAGCGGCAGCAATGCCTTTCCCCAAAGAGGAAACAACACCACCGGTAACAAATACAAATTTTGTCATTAATAACCCAGGAATTTGGCTAGGTTTAAGGGAATATCGGAAGGGACAGTAGGGTAGCAGATTAGGGGCTTTGGCTCAATAAAAGAGCCGCATTTTTCCCTGCCGCAAAAAACTCAGGAATGAAACTCCTTGGAAATACGCTCTGCCAAAAAGATTTTTAATAACGATTGATAAGGCACATCACGTTTGTTAGCCAGAAGCTTCAGTTCAGCCAACATCGTCTCAGGCAACCTTAACGAAATCGTCTTTAATGACGGCTTCAGTTTCGACATAATAACGGGAGAAGCCTTTTTCCAATCAACATATTCTGTTGAATCGTGAGCGGCCCAAAATTCGCGCTCTTCGTTTTCAGTTTTAAACTTAGGTAACTTCTTCATACACCCGCCTCTCTCGTCGGCTCATATCTCGCGCTGATATCACTCGAATGAGGTTGTCCCGAACGGTAAATACTACAAATAACCGTCTATCTGAATCAGCCCTTCCCAGCGCAAAATATCGGGGCTCAGATTTGGAGTGAGAAATATCATCTTTGATCAATAAGGGCTGGTTGAAAAACAGTTGCTCACATTCAGAACTTGTCACTCTATGCTTTTCCCAATTTTTACGGGAATTTCCCTCATCCCATTGAAACCCAACACATTGCGATAAATCGATGGCCATTGGATTATGTATATGTCAACTATATACAATAGTCAAGAAATACAACTCAGTCTTCAGCTCTTACAAGCCTTGTCCCATTCTGCGAGACCATCATATTTCGCAGTAACAACCACCCGGACTGCCGCCTGAGCCTGTGCGATCAACATACGGTCAAATGGGTCTTTATGATGCCTTGGTAACATTCCAACCTGCTCGCCGTGGAAAAAAGTAACAGGCAAATGTTCAAATCCTTCCGAATCAACCAAGGCATCAAGCCCGTCTGGAGTTTCCAACTTTCCGAGTGCCTTTTTGATAGAGATTTCCCAGCCCATATCAGCGCTCACATATACAGTATTTTCATACTCCGCGATCACTGCCCTCGCTTCACCACCCAATTGAGGATCATCAGCCAACCACCAGAGAAACACATGTGTGTCCAATAGCAGTCTACGCATTTTTATCGTTTCCCCGGTCGTCCTCAGGCGGGATTACTGAGCCCCCTCAAATGAGGATATTATTTCTTCAGGAGTCTCATCAAAGTCAGCCATTAGCTTGATTTGCCCAGACAATCTTCCCGGTTTGCGTTTTACCTTCACTACCTTATGTGGCACCATATTCATGTAGGGTTTACCCGCCTTAGCAATAACAACAGTTTCACCCTGCTGTACCAGCTCTGCCAACCGGGAAAGCTGTGATTTTGCCTCGTGCATATTGACTTGTTTTGACATTTCACAATAGAGTGATTAGCTAATCACACTATATGCCCATCCAGGCACCCCCTGCAATCTATTGACCATCCTGAAACTTACCGCGAGTCCAAAAAATCGTCACAACTACCCTGACACAGAGAGCCCACGTCAACAACGTCCTGGTACAACCCCATTGGCGCTCTCATGAAGAACGGATCAAACATCAGGGGTACATGACAATGAAACTGGCGCAATTGACCACCCATTGGGATGCCAGTGATGCCTACTGTGTCACCGCTTTTCTGGATGAATTAAGAAAAGTTCTGATGGCAGCCTATGGCGATGACATGTTATTTCCCAAATTACAGCCCACCTAGCCCCCGTTCCCAGCCGGTTTAACGCCATAATCTCCTGAAAGCTCCTGAAAGCCTAGTAACGTCAATTTGGCTCAGTGAATATCCCTGTGGGATTTTTGAATTTATTCCTTACGGGTCGCCCACCAAGTTTTGTTAAATACGCGGCATGAAGCTATTTTTCGAAAATATTGAGGCAATCGAGCGTTTTACCCGATCTATAGTGGCCTTGATTGTCATACAGACACCTTACTGTGCAAACAATGCTCTAAAAATGGCCCGTTTGTATCGCATGGCTTCGTTTATAAACCTAGCTGACACACCAATCTTCACAACGTCGATATGCCGATCAGTTGATGACTGAGGAATACACATGTCCGCATTTCAGGTAAACCAGATATTTCGACACCCTTTTGCCCATATTCCTGAGTTGCAACATTAATAGACTGCATAAAAACTGTAATTGAAATCGGCTAAATATTTTTAGTGGTAATTTCCTTAAACTGGGTGTCCTGTTTACGCTGTTTACGTTTCTACGTTTCTGTTTATGGGTGCTGTTTACGCTGATTAAAACTGGCTGCCAATTTTATTTGCCCTGACAATCGCCCAGGTTTGCGTATTACTCTCACCATTTTATGAGGTACTAAATCCATATAGGGCTTTCCCGACTTGGCAATAACAACCGTTTCGCCCTGTTGCACTAACGCCCCCAACCGAGAAAGCTGTGATTTCGCCTCGTGCATATTGACTTGCTTAGACATCTCGCACCACCAAACTTAGTCTACTTTAGCTCGGGCACGCCGACAATTCAATGAGCAGAACAATCACTCTCACAAAAATACATTATAACCATCTGCAATTTTCTCTTCTGGCTTCATCGCCTAATTGATGATCATCCGCATGCGGGTTTTCATGTCCTTCAAACACCGATACCACATCTCATATCGCCCTCTGAGCATTTAACTTGTAATTCTCAAACAGCGGCTTTAATATTTACACCTATGATCACCCGTAACACAGAATCACACATTCACACATTACTCAGTTACTTTCCTTGTGTAGCCATCACAGGCGTACGGCAATGCGGCAAAACCACCTTACTTAATAAACTTCCGGGAGATTGGCAAAATTTCGACATGGAAAACGGCGCGGATCGCCAACAAATATTAGCTGACCCAGATCTTTTTTTTCGCCTGCACCCTGAAAATGTCACTATTGACGAAGCGCAACGAGCACCTGAACTATTCCCGGCCCTACGGGTCGCTATCGACAGGAACCGGGCACAAAAAGGCCGTTTCGTTCTCACTGGCTCCAGCTCACCCGAACTGATCCGCAACCTCTCTGAAAGCCTCGCGGGGCGTATTGCGACTATCGAACTGAGCCCTTTTTCGCTAGCCGAAGCATGGCAGCTCGCCCCAGCTCCTATCTATTCACTGATTGCCCAGCGCAGCAAAGCCTCGGAACTGCTGGCAACGGTGAAACCACGCCTGACATTGGCGCAGATTCAGTCATATTGGTTTCATGGCGGATACCCTGAGCCATGGTTAAGCAATGATGATAATTTTCGGCAACTTTGGCATCGCCATTATCTGGACACTTATCTACATCAAGATATCGCCCCCCTGTTCCCTAACCTCAACCAGGACAGGTACCGACAACTGATTCAGATGCTCAGTCAGCTATCCGGCAGCATACTTAACTACGCCAATATCGCACGTACGCTCGGAGTCAGTCAGCCAACCGCCAGGGATTACCTGCATATCGCCCACCACACCTTCATTTGGCGACATCTTCCCGCCTGGAGCCAATCAAAACACAAGCAACTGGTGAAACACCCCAAAGGCTATATGCGCGATAGCGGGCTCCTCCACAGATTGCTACACTTGAACGAATGGTCAATGTTGGCGACCCACCCTCAGCTTGGGCATTCATGGGAAGGCATGATCATTGAAAACCTGTTGCGCAGCTTTGACCAATTAGGCATTCCATACCAAGCCTACCATTACCGAACTCGGGGTGGTGCGGAGATTGACCTTATCCTCGAGGGCGATTTTGGACTCTTACCGGTCGAAATAAAATATACCCAAAAAACCAATAAACGATCTCTCCGGAGCCTGAACGAATTCATCCAAACTCACCACTGCGCCTACGGACTCATTATCAACAACGAGGAAAAACCTAGGATACTGGATGAGCGCATCCTCTCCATCCCCGCAGCTTGTCTTTAAGTGCCCAATATCAGCCCTCAACCTTATTATTCAACCCGCACCTTACTGTGATTTCCCAAATTACAGCCACACCTAGCCCCCCGTTCTCGGCCGGTTTAACGTCGTAATTTCCTGAAAGCCCCTGAAAGCCCCTGAAAGCATAGCAACGTCAATTTGGCTCAATGAATATCCCCGTGGGATTTTTAAATTTATTCCTTGCGGTTCGCCGACCAAGTTTTGTTAACTACGCAGCATGCCGCTATTTTTCGAAAATATTGAGGCAATCGAGCGTTTTACCCGATCTCTTAATTGTCATACAGACGCTTTATTGTGCAAACAATGCTCTAAAAATGACCCATTTGTATCGCATGGCTTCGTGTATAAATCTGGCTGTAAAATCACCTTCCACAACGATGAAATGTAGATCAGTGAGTCACTGAGGACTACACACGTCTGGGTAACAAGATATTCAGCAATATCAGTGTTTCCTACCTGTTTCTGATTTAGGTCACTAAATACGATTCACCCTGCTATCATCAACGGCAGTAAAATTAATTTGGCGAGAATTTTTTTACGCTGGCTGTTCTAATTACTGGTCCTTATTACTGTTTTCCCTTTCTGCCAAATTGACCGTGAAAAAACAGATACCGCCTTTTACATGCGCTCGACGATAACGCATCAAATAAACCCCTTTGTTTTATTTCGTAACATTGTTGGGGTTCGTTCCTCACCCCAACCTACTGTACTTTCAACTAAACTGGTCTATTAAGACATCAATCCTTAGACCAGTTTCATTCAGCTCTCCATTAACATCAATTCCTTTTTGTGTTAACAAGACAGATAGTGCATCTTGGACTCTATCAATATCTTTATCTGTTATTGCTACAAAAAATTTACCAGTAGGGTACTGCCCTTTTGCCAAATGCTCGCCTGCATTTTTAGCCTGTTCGAATACTGACAAAAAATCTTCGTTCTGAAAACTTTCCAACAAAAACTCCATATCTAGACTATTTATCAAAATTTGCATTATTTTCTACCTAATGGCTCTAGGGCTGTAACTAAACCCAAGCTCGTTAGCTCTTCTTTGAGCTGCCCCACTTCCAGATAATCTTGATGACCCCTGCGACCATATTTGAGATCCTCTTGATCGTCCATAGGTAGTTATTACTCTACCGCTAGAGTTAAGAATTACTGTTGCTCGCTGCCCTCGATAAATTGTAGCCCCATCTGAACCATTAATAATTTTCTTAGGGTTTCGCACTGCATCAAGCATATTTTTGGCTTTAACCCCTTTACCTCCATTACGCCCAACTGCTTGATTTAATCCATGCCGTGTGTAACCAGTAATTCTTCCAGCTACCGCTTTCTTAGTAACTGCCTTGCCAGCCCAACGTGAAATAATCGCTCGGACTATTTGAATACAGACCCCAGTAAGGGGACCACAGGCCACCTGAACACTATCTTCTTGCCTTGAAAGGCTAAATGGATCTTCTCTATCCATTCCATATAGAGAGAATACGGCTTCAGTCTGGTCATCAATACCAGAAGCACCACCTTCAACCGTATTATCCGCGGTAAAAAAAGCTTCATACGGGTTTTGCGGTATCTCCTCACTTGAAATACCCATATCGTTATTTCCGCCTGAACCCGTCACAGGGCTATCCTCACTATCATACGACGAACCAGATCCTCCAAGGTCAGTAGAGTACTGAACCCCGTTCTCCGCAGCGGCTATTTTAATTTTACAGGTTACCTCTAAATCACATAAGCCATCGCCCACAAGATAAAAACCCGCGGCAAAGTGTGCAACACCAACAGGACATGCGGCCCCACCCGATCCGTCGCATATCACAACTCCCGCAGCCATTAACTGCCCGCCGACATATATTTTTCCAAGTGCCACTATCGCAGTGCTGTTTTCACTAAGGAAATCCCCCGTGTTTCGCAACCCGTCACCTGCCTTGTCAAAAATAGTCCTAAATCCAGTAGGATCAATATTCGACAACGGGTTATTCAATACATAACTATAACGATTCAGGCTTTGGCTGTAGTACGGAAATTGTATGAACGGGTCGGCACTGACGAAACGTCCCAGGTCTGGATCGTAGACTCGTCCATTCATATGAATGAGGCCAACCTCGGGTAGCATTTCATGCCCGGTGAATCCGCGCGGCGTAATGCTCGAAATGAGTTGTGCTAACGCACCGTCATTCCATCGTCCTGAGCGATATTTACCAAAGGGGTCATAACTGAGGCGTTCTTTAACAACACCATTACTCTTGGTAATGACATCTGTGGAGCCGATGTGATCTGTGTGCACATAATCGGTTTCCTTCGTGCCGATACTGCGACGTGTGTCAATGGCAACCATGGCACCGCCAGCAAAGATGTAGTTTTTGTATTCCACGATACCATTTGGTTTCGTGAGTCGTTCAAACAGTTTGCCAATATTGTATTGGGTGGAGGTACCCGCTGACGTGGTGGTGACCTTTTTGTAGCGGGCATTTTCCGGATTGTAGGTAAATCGTATATTCGAAGTGCCCTTGCGAATGAAGCTGGGCTTGTTGAAGGTGGTGTAGTTTACCGTGCGGCCACGGCCGGAAACCATATTACCATTAGCGTCATAACTCAGTTGCGCACCACCAATACTGCTGACGGCATGAGGGCCTGCACCGTTAGTGCCATTGTATGCATAATTGCCCACACCGGATTTACCGCGAATATTCCCCAAGCTATCGTAGCTAATGGTTTGATAGGCACTACCGTTACGTTTCGCCGTTTCCAATCGATTTAAGTCATCGTAATAAAAGGCCTCGGTCACTCCAGTGACGCCCAATATTTGATTATTATCTTTGCGGTATTCCAGATTGCCGACACTATCAAAACCATATTCAAGATCTTGAATTTTGCTGTTGGCTCCCGTACTGATGGATTTCAGCCGGCCTGTCGACGGGTTAAAACCCCTTAGCGTGGTGAGGCCGTTGCCTAGGGTCTCCCAGGTAACTTCACCATCAACATTGGCAATCACAGCCGTCCAGTAGGCTAAAGGAGATGCCGAAGTGTCGTTACCGTCCACTACTTTGGACAAGTTACCCACGTTGTCGTAAACACTACGAACTTTGGCCCGTCCAAGAGTGCCAGACGATGGATAGGTGACGTTACGGACTCGGCTACTATTGGGGTAATAATCGGTATTCACGACAAACCGCAAACCACCCTGAGTAGTAACGGCTGAACTGCCACGTCCCAATTTGTCGTATTGGTATGTTTCGTTATAGCGATCTGCTGAGCGCGACACACTTTTGATTCGTCCTACACTACGATTAGTGAGAGTATCGGTAACGCTGTAATAAGCCCAGTTACTGGTTTGTCCAAGTGACTGATCCCTACGAGCGGTTAACCGGTTTAACGTATCGTATGTCATCACAAAACTTTGTAGTCTGGCATCCGTTTGTTTGCGCAGGTTACCAATGGCGTCGTATTCGTACTTCCAATGACCCAGGTCTGGGTCATTCATGGACTTTTTACGTCCACGGATGTCATACGCCATTGTGATTTGGTTGTTTGCCGAATCAGTTGTGATATTGGGATTCCCAAACGGTGTATAGGTATACGTGGTTTCGTTGTAATCAGCATCCGTCGCCTTAACCACCTGTCCCATGGGGTTTCTGGTTTGGCTAGAAGTGAGACTTGTAAAACCATTGGCGCCCGTTCGTTGACGGGTAATAGATGTTTTTAGACCGGCATAGGTCGTTGTGCTAACACTGTTATCCGGCGCGGTGGCCGTTTTAACACGGCTCAATGCATCATAGGTATTCACAGCCCAATAACGAGTTCCGCTACCCAGGAGATAATTGCGTGACACTCGTTGTACTCGCATACGGGCATCGTAGTCGGTGTCTTTAGCAATAGTGGCATTGTTAAAGCCTGTGGTGACACTGCGAATTTGGCGGCCCAGCTTGTCATAAAAAATAGTGGATGGCGCTTCACCCGAGGACTCTTCACGCTGGTAATACACCTCACCTGTTTCGCAAGTAATCTGCGAGGCCGCATCGCACCAATAGCGTTCCCAAGTGGTTTGAGTGCCGTCGATACGGCTTTCCAGGTTTTTACGCCCAAACGCGTTGTATCCAAAGGTAGTGGCACGGTTGTAGGCTTTATCATCAGGCCCTGCGACAGAAACCAACTTGCCCCAGCGGGCATCGTAAATACGTTTTTCCGCTTCCCCAAGGTGGTTGGTTACCGTTACCGACGGGAATGCCGGATTGGTATAGGCATATGTAGTTTTAGTAAAGCGCGTTGCAATCTTGTTTTTTGCCGACACAGCACCACTCACGGTAACTCTTTTTTTATGGCCAAAGGTGTCATAGATATACGCAGTTTTGAGATACACACTTTCAACATCATTCGCCTCAGCACCCGGCTCGCGAATTTCTGTTTTTAATAATCCGCTACCGTAGTAATAATCAAATGTGCTTTCTCTCGTTACAATAGCATCAACAAAATTATTTGCCGTAATGACCGATTTAGTCATTCGCCCAAGCAACCAGTTGCCATTTTGATTCGGCGCCGCAAAGTCATTGACCGAAGTGGTGCGATGAGTAGTAACTCCCCAAGCATTTTTTACATCAACATTAACCGTGTCTCGATCATATGCATCGCTGTATAAAGTTGATTCCAGCGTCGTGGTAGTGACAGTTGAGCTGACCAATGAGCCGTCTATTTCATGTTTCTTTTTGGTATTTGATGTTTGATAAGGATATATAGGACCGTTTCCAATAGTCCCCAGATAATCATACAAAAAATCCGATTGCCCCACTAAAGCACCATTACTTAAACGTACTTCTGCATGTGAGACACTGCCGCTATAAGGATAGTCCTGGCGAAAATCAGTGGACGCAATGCCAGTAACCAAGCCATTAACAGCCGTTGTGACTGTCTGTTTAGCAAATCCAAGAAAACCTCGCCCTAATAGATTTACTTTGGCGCCTTCGTAGTGATAATTCCTGGTTTTTTGGCCGCCTATACCGTTGTCAGCTGTGACAGTCTCAACCACGTACATTGCATTTTGTATGTCTCGAACCGGGTATAGGGATTGGTTGTATTTTGTATATATGCTGTCATTGGTCATTGGTTGGTAATTTATTTTTTTAGTTAAATTATTTATACCGACATATTTCCACATTGAATCAACAGGAAGGCCAGCCTCATTAGGTACACCAACATAAGTACGGTTAATGGTACCCGTGCTATTCCAAATAATATCGGTGACTCCATCACCATTTACATCACCAGTGAGCGTTTTATACGAACTCCAACCAGACCCCGGTCGATCTTGCTTAGGCTTCATATCAAATGTGCCATCACCATTCGATAAACCGATATATGTGCGGTTAGATGAACCTGTACTATTCCAAATAATATCGGTTAGTCCATCACCATTCACATCGCCAGTGAGTGTTTTATACGAACTCCAGCCAGACTCTGACCGATCCTGCTTAGGCTTCATGTCAAACGTGCCATCACCTTTCGATAAACCAATATATGTACGATTCGGTGAACCTGTACTATTCCAAATAATATCAGTCAACCCATCACCATTTACATCACCGGTGAGCGTTTTAAAAGAACTCCAACCAGATTCCAGTCGATCTTGCTTAGGCTTCATATCAAAGGTACCGTCACCATTCGATATACCAACATATGTACGATTCGGTGAACCTGTACTATTCCAAATTATATCGGTTAGCCCATCACCATTTACATCGCCAGTGAGTGTTTTAAAAGAACTCCACCCAGTCTCAGACCGATCCTGCTTTGGCCTCATATCAAACGTGCCATCACCATTCGATAAGCCGACATATGTACGATTAGATGAACCTGTACTATTCCAAATTATATCGGTTAAGCCATCACCATTTACATCGCCAGTGAGTGTTTTATACGAACTCCAACCAGATTCCGTTCGATCCTGCTTTGGCCTCATATCAAACGTGCCATCACCATTCGATATACCCACATATGTACGATTCGGTGAACCTGTACTATTCCAAATTATATCGGTTAGCCCATCACCATTTACATCGCCAGTGAGTGTTTTAAAAGAACTCCATCCAGACCCCGGTCGATCTTGCTTTGGCCTCATATCAAACGTGCCATCACCATTCGATATACCAACATATGTACGATTCGGTGAACCTGTACTATTCCAAATAATATCGGTTAGCCCATCACCATTTACATCGCCAGTGAGTGTTTTAAATGAACTCCAACCAGACTCCGGTCGATCTTGACTCCCGTAAAATGTAAAAATCGTGTCAATATCTGTGTAATGAAAATAATTTAAATCTTTACATGTAGAGTTCTGGACGCACTCAGTGATTTTTGAAATTCTGTATCTTGCTGTCGCATCACCCATGGCATAATTAAGTCGGAAATCACGAACTATATTTTCTCCGCGGTATGTCTTTACATTAGATAACATTGTAGGAGTGCTATACGTAGCACCTGCGATATATCCTATGTTTTGGTCACTTCGTCCAGAAGCAGGATTTAAGTCACGCGGATACTCAAAACGTACCGAAAGATTGCCATTACCATAATCCATCCGAGACACACGAAAATGCCCAATACTTGATTCTTCAATGTATGAAATGGTTAAATTATTTCCAACGGTGTCACTTATTTTGTTAACCGCCCACAATAAAGTTCTTTGTTGTCCACTGCTTTGTATCGTGACATTTACGTTAGAGTTCGACGTATTACCGAATTCAATAATACGCCCTGCTTTGGTTTGAACTTTAAAGTAAGCAGGCCCATCATTATTATAACCAGTGCCGTAAGAAGTAACCTTGGCAAAAGAATCCATTTCGGTACGATATTCCGCTCCACTGGTGCCGTAAGCCATACCATTAACCACCATGAGACGCTGACCATTGAGGCAATATCGATCGGTATCTTCAAGTTTAACGCCAACTATTTCGCCATCCTGTGCGTAGTTTTTTGGGCAACGAGTAATCGCGGAAAGACCAGAGAGTGACCAGCCCATACCGAGTAATCCATTACCGCCTTGGCTATTGTATGAAAGAGCAAGTTCCGGTTGCAGCCCTGCTATGCCCGGTGGCACTTCAATAGGGATAGAATATGTTGCCGCACCGCTCGGGCTGACAGCGAATGCCCCTTTAGTGACTCCGTTAAACTGTGTTTCAGTTTCAGTCTCAGCTTGTGCTGATAATGTAAAAAGGAAAACCGAAGCAAACGTGACAAGCTTCCTGACAAACAACATATCCATAAATCCCCTAACTCCCAAGTAAAATTACAACCGCACACTAGCGCATCCAAGCAGATGCTCGGTAGCACAATTTGTTTAATTTATATATTGGAAAAACGTCTTTGACAAAACCTAGAGACCAAATAGGCCAGGCTACACACCCCACGCATACATTTTATTAACGCTCCGTAATATAGTTTTCGGAGGTTTTTTTGAAGCCAAGAGTCTACAAAAATTTAGTTAGCATCGCCAGAGGGAATATTACCAAAGTCCCTACATAAAGAATCGCCAGCGCTTGAAATAATCTTTTCAAGTCGCAGTTATGACGTCAACTTGGCCAAAAACCATGTGCACAGCGACAAAACATAGCTTCAGTTAGGTGAGCTCGATATCGCCAATATTCACATCGATCGCTGGAATTTCTTGTCGTGGCCCTGGAAACAGTATTGCTAGTGATCGTTCGGTCTCTACAAGAGGCGTCCTAATGTTGCGGCCGGGTAATGATAACCAAGTCTTTCTCTATGCTGACCCCGTGGTCATGCGTAAATCCACCGATGGTTTATCGATATTGGAAGAACAGGAAATCGGGCTTTCTCCCACTATCGATGCACTGTTTGTATTTTGTAACCGCTGGCGCGATAAAATCAAATTACTGTGTTGGCAGGGTAATGGTTTCATTGCCTGGTACAAGCCACTTGAAAAGTAGCATTTTCGGTGGCCACCTTCTCAAACAACATCAACGCTCACCGGGCAAGAGTTAAACTGGCGCGGTTTTCTAAATAAGGATTAAGGAAGAAATACAACTCAGTCCTCAGCCTTTACAACCCTTACCCCATACTGCGAGTATTATCTGTATTTACATCCAACTCTCCAACATTTTACCTGTCATTTTCAAACATAGCCTTTAAGATTTGCACCGATGAATGCACCCAATTTCGTCACATTCATCTCCTTGTTGACTGACATTAAATTGTTGACTGGCATTAAAATCAATTATTCAACCCGCACTTTCCGCAATAATTCCTCACGATCACGCCGAGGTTGTCGAGAGCCATCCGCATTCTCTTCCCACACTTCTTTACGCATAAAATGCACCACGATAGGCTTGGAGGCTATCTGTTTACGCAATTTCTTTAATACATTCACCACTTTAGCCTGCTCAGGACTTGTGATAACACCGTAAACGCGGATTTCCAGACGCCGAGGCTTTGCAACGCCCTCCACGGCCGGGCGTTCAGCAAACTGCGCCTTGACAGGGAAGTCATAACGCTCGGTAAGTTCTTGCACGATCTGCACAACTTCCTGGTCGTCATCGTCAGAAGTATTCCAGGTGGTCGTAAAGGCAAACAACGCCATAAGGAATACCGCAAGCGAGACCACCACTACCTCACCAAATGCAGGCTTAACGCCGTGACGGTAACGCTTTACCGCCCACGTCAGGATAGCGATGGGACCGACGATATATACAAGAATAACAAAAAGTGTTGGGATCATAACGGCCTTGTGGTTTGATGTCCGATAGGTGCTAACGGGAAGCCACCTGATTTCGGAATGAATTCACTGCATTCTAGATGGGATGGGGTCATGCGGCTAGTGTACCAGCAGTAAATGCATCCATGCACAAAACCGAATGGGTTAAATCTAATTTCAGTACAATCTTCTTTAGTGACAACCCGTTAAATTTCCCCGCACAGGAGCCTGGAGTTCCGTAGGTCAGGTTGCGCAGCTACGTGACATTTTTACGGTTAAATAATGTCTATGCTCCATGGCCATTTTCAACCCTACATAGAATGAAATTGCAGGAAGGAATTTTGCGCGAATGTGATGCCTGGCGGCATATTGTCAGGTAGCTGCGCAACCTGACCTACGAAAACCCAGTCCTTAGTCCTTAGTCCTCAGCACTTAGCACTTAGCACTAAGCACTCATACTAAAACCCGACAGGAACGGCCAGTAAACGCCACCACTTATTTCAGACATTAATATTGCCTAAACCAGTTTGATTAACTATGATTAACATTGATTAACATTGATAGAGATTCCATCATGGAAACCAAAGTTGTTACAACGCATATTCCCTTACCATTGGCCGATAAAATCGATGATCTGGCACAGCGCCTTGAACGGTCTAAAGCCTGGATCGTGAAACAGGCGTTAGTCGCATGGGTCGATCAGGCAGAAGAACGTCATCGTTTAACGCTAGAAGCACTAACTGACGTAGACCAGGGGAATGTTATCGACCACCAATCTGTCCAGGCATGGGCGGAAAGTCTTGGCACTGACACCCCCCTTTCGTTGCCTGATTAATGGAAGTTAAGTGGACAAGCAAAGCACTGTCCGATTTGAATCGCCTCTTTGAATTTCTGGCACCGGTGAATCAACAGGCCGCAGCCAAGACGGTGCAATCATTAACAGCAGCGCCTATGCGAATCATTGACCAACCCCGTATTGGAGAAAGACTCGACGAGTTTGAGGCTAGAGAAGTCCGACGGTTATTAGTCGGTCACTATGAAATGCGCTACGAATTAAATAACAGTGTTTTGTATGTACTCCGAATATGGCATACAAGAGAACAAAGATAACCATTCAACTATGTGTATATGCACTGCTGCAATCAGCCCTACCATTTGCTTTTCCACTTAGACCTCAACACTTAGCGCCCTCAGCACTTAAACCCCCGCACTCAGCCCTCCCCCCACGGACACCTTGCATTTTCAAACACACACCTCTATTCTGCAAGGTATGGAGAGACACTACACCCCTTTATTACACGAACTTCTTAGCCTGTTTCCATGCATTGCTCTTGTGGGTGTTCGCCAATGCGGTAAGACCACCCTGCTGCAAGAACTGCCATCCCCCTGGCGCCGCTATGACATGGAAAAAGGTGATGACGTCGAAATCGTTACGCGCGACCCGGATCTGTTCTTTCGCCTCAATCCGGAGTATGTCGCCATCGACGAATGCCAACTCTACCCTGAACTTTTTCCTGCACTCCGGGTTGCCATTGATGCAAACCGTAACAAGCCCGGACGCTTTGTCATCACTGGCTCAAGCTCTCCCGAATTACTCCAGTCAATTTCCGAAAGTCTGGCGGGTAGAATTGCCATTATTGAACTGGCACCGTTTTCCCCAACCGAGGCCCATACCCGCCCGATACCAGAATTTTATCAACTAATCACTGAACAGAAACCGATCAAAACATTCCAGCAACTCACGCCAGCCATCCCCCTAACAGAACTGCACGACTACTGGTTTCGAGGAGGCTATCCAGAGCCATGGATAAAAAACCAGGCCCGTTTCAATCGTCTATGGATGCAAAACTACCTGCAAACTTATATTGAACGGGATATCCTGCGCCTCTTCCCCGGTATTAACCGGCAAAAGTATCGCCTGTTTGTGCAAATGTTGGGAAATCTGTCTGGAACGATAATCAACTACTCCGACATCGCCCGAGCACTGGGTGTCTCACAACCGACCGTTCGGGATTATATGCAAATCGCCCATGGTACGTTCATCTGGCGTAACATTCCGCCCTATGAAAAAAATGCCACCAAACGTATCGTCAAACACCCCAAAGGCTACTTGAGAGACAGCGGACTATTGCACTTTTTGCTACATCTCAACACACCCGACGACCTCCTGACACACCCCCAAATGGGCCATTCATGGGAGAGCATGGTAATTGAAACCCTGCTGCGAGAGCTCAACGCAAAAGGTATAACCTACAACTACTACCACTACCGCACCGGGGGTGGAGCGGAAATCGACCTCATCCTGGAAGGTGAATTTGGACTAATACCTATCGAAATCAAATATGGCCAAAAAGTGGCTTTAAAAGAATTACGCGGTATCAGAGACTTTATCGAAGAACGGAAATGCCGATACGGCATCGTCATCAACAACGCCGAACGCGTCACCCTCTATGATGAAAAACTTATCGGAATACCTTTTGCTTGTCTTTAAACTTTCACTTAGACCTCAGCACTCATACTATAAACTCGACAGGAACGGCCAGTAAACGCCATCACTTATTTCCGATATTAATCTTGCATAAACCTCTACCACATCACCCCCACTTTTTTCTCGGTAATATACCGTTCCACGCTGAGACAATGCTCAGATTGACAACATTCACCCTGTGAATATTTCGTTAAGATCCCTATTTTGCAATATATCGCATTTTGCGATATATTTGCGGCATGCATATCATCTCACAGCGTCGTATCAAAGAAGCTTCCCAGCGACATACGACCTGTTCCAATGCGCTGGATCAGTGGTACAAAGTGATGAAAAAAGCCAAGTTGAGGGATTTCGCCCAGTTAAAGGCGTTATTTAATAGCGCCGATAAGGTAGGTGACCTTTATGTGTTTAATATTGGGGGAAATAAGTTACGACTAATTGCCGCCATTCACTTTAATCGCCAAAAATTGTTTATAAGAGAAATACTTAACCATACCGAATATGATCAAGACAAGTGGAGGACATAGTAATGTTAGCAAAAGTCAGTGAAGCCATTGAATATTGGGACCATGTAGCCCCGCTACTGGATCCCCCTAAAACCGAGGCAGATTATAAACAGTTGGGCAAGGCCCTGGACGAAGTATTAGACGCCGGTGGCGCCAATGAGAGCCATCCCCTCGCGCAACTAGCCGACTACCTTGGCGACCTGATTGAAGAGTGGGAAACGCAACACCTTACAATGCCCCCCGCTGCAAGTGCTGTCGAAGTGCTACGCTACCTCATGGAAGAACGCGGGATCAAGCAAACAGATCTACCCGAAATAGGCACTCAAAGCGTCGTCTCAGAAGTACTAAGCGGTAAACGCGTACTCAACGTGCGCCATATTTCCCGGTTGTCAGCACGTTTTGGGGTACCAGCGGGGTTGTTTATAGATTGAATATTGAGCTACGGTGATAGCACTCAACGAGTTTCAATAGGCATTCTTATGGATAAAACCAGTAAACACAGTACGGATGATGATTTTTATATCAAACAATAATGACCAGTTTTCAATGTAGTACAAATCATACTCTATGCGTTTATTAAGATCAGTGTCCCCACGCCAGCCATTAACCTGTGCCCAACCGGTGATCCCCGCCTTGACCATGTGTTTTTTCATATAGTCCGGAATCTCGTCTTTAAACTTATCGACAAAGACTGGGCGCTCAGGACGCGGCCCAACGATAGACATATTTCCTTTAAGCACATCAATAAATTGGGGTAATTCATCCAGACTTGTTTTTCTCAAAAAAGCGCCAAACTTTGTCGCCCTACACTCCCCTTTTTTCGCCCAAACTGCGCCACTACCCGCTTCACAACTCACAGGCATAGAACGGAATTTCAACATCATAAATGACTTGCCGTTCCAGCTAACCCTTTCTTGGCGATAAAACACCGGCCCCTTTGAACTACATTTTACGCCTAGCGCAAGAAATAACATTAACGGACTAATTAGTAATAGTATTGTCCCAGCAATAATTTTGTCTTCCAAAAATTTCACCAGCCGGTTAAGACCATGCATGGGAGATTCGCTAAGATTGAGAAGAGGCAAACCAGCAATCTCTGTCATTGAATGATTGAGAAGCTGCAAGCCAAATATATCTGGCACATACCGAACGGTTGCAGTGCAATGCCGCAGCTCGTGCAATATTTCCTTTATTCTTTGCTCTGCTTGAAGGGGTAGCGCAAGCCAAACCTCATCAATATGGCCGCGTCGAACCATACAACTTAGCTTTCGTACAGAACCACGAACCTTTACACCACCAAGATACTTTCCGTGAAGTGAAGCTTGATCGTCGAAAAAACCTACCACATCAAGGCCAGCCCAACTTGAATCAGAAATATTACGGGCAACCCGCTGGCCAAGATCACCAGCCCCTATGATGACAATGCGCTTATGGTTATAACCACCAGCGCGCATTAATTTCAGAAAATAACCTAACGATAAACGAGAGGTTAATAATAACCCCCAGCCTAGCACTGCCCAAACGCCCATCCATTGCCGCGAAAATAAAGCACCGCTTTTAGTCATAAAAGCAATTATTACCAAAATAACGACCACACTTATCCAGGCAAAAGTTACCACTCGAGCCTGACACCACCAGTTTTGTCCGCGCCAAGATCGGTACATACCAGATAAATTAAACAGCAATACTGTTAGAAAAAAACCAATAAGCAAAGCTACTTGGTAATGCGGTGGAAAACCCAAACCACCAAATTTCCACATAAAAGCAAGGATACCGCTAACAAGAATACAAAAAACATCCAGCACTCTCGCCAGGGCAGGTAAAATTTCGGAAAATTCGTTTAAAAGGCCGCGTGAAGACATTACTTAAATACTCAAATAGTTACTCATATTATCTAATTTAAACACACCACTAACACTCCCTAAAACAATCTATCACTTCCCAGTTTCGATGACATCTTTGACAATCCTGACCATTTTATTGCCGACGGACTCTGGAGACAACTCTCCCTCTAACAGTCGTTTACTTCTCATTTTCCATTTTTCCAGTTCATTTTTATTTTCTACAAGAGACTTTAAAACCGCAGCCAGTTTCGCGCTGTCACCAGGCTCAACTACAATTCCCGCTTGTACTGCCTCAACTAACTCCGCTCCTTCACCCGCACCACAATAAACGATAGCTAATCCTGCCCGTGCATAATCATAAACTCGTCTGGAAACCGTCATCAAATTGTGTGTAGTAGGCTGCAAAGTAACAACACCTACGTCTGCATTGCCAAGAAACTCCCACAGCTGATTTTCAGACAAATTTCCAACGTAATGGGCATGCTCAGACAGGCCCGAAATATCGACCAGCAGCTCTTCAACTCTCGGGCCAAGGCCAGCAAAATGAAGTGAAGCAGGACTTAAAGAAGTATTTGATAACACCTTAAATGCATCACAGAGGTTTCCGGGATCCTGAGCCCACCCAATAGTACCAGCTTCAATAATAGATACGCGCTCTGTATCTTTGCTAGATGAAAACGATAATGCAGAACTATTATTAGTGACCTGATCACAATTACGAACAACTTCCAATATAACAGGATGATTAATACGCGTGGATAGCGCATCACACACACCTTGCGTAGCGCACGTTATCGCCATAGAATTTCTATACATAAAGTGCTCATAACCGTGTAAAGCCTTTTCCAAAATTTTTGGCAAACCAATTGCGCCTGACTCCCAGATACGGTCTGGCCATACGTCTCGTGCATCCAGAATGACTTTCACCCCATAAAGCTTTTTAGCTAAAAATGCCACGAGACCAGCAAACATGGGGCCAGACGAAAAAATCACGACATCACAGCTCTTTAAACATCGAACCCACCTGATAGATGCCACCATATATGTAAGATAGTTTACTATACGGCGTACCGCTGAGCGTTTCTTGCTAACATAACACCATGATCGAAGCACCGCCCCCCAAGGATGGGACTCCTTAGCCCAGGTTTTTCCCCTATATGGTTTATGAATAACGCCTTCCGGATAATTAGGCATTGCCGTTAATACCATCACAGTGGCACCATTTTCATGCAGAAAATGTCTGAAAAAATTCATGCGATTCGCCGCAGCACCTCCTTCAGGAGGGAAATACTGACTGACTAGTGCAATTGTTCGACCTTCAAGAATTGTAGAGTCATTATTTCGAATCATTTACGTTTACCTTAATAACGTACTTTTTTATATGGAAAACACCACCTAATCAGCAGCCAGAACCTCTGCGTATACTGCTTCCATATCAATCACGCTATTATTCCAATCATAGTGTTTCTGTACAAATTTTCGCCCTGCTTGCCCCATCCGAATTCTCAAACTTGGGTCAAAGACAAGGCATAAAATGGCCTTTGCAGCAGCGGCAACATCCTCGCTGGGCACAATAAAACCAGTTTCTCCATCCACAACAACTTCAGGCAACCCTCCTACGTCAGAAACCACGACTGGGCGAGCACATGCCGAAGCTTCAAGAATTGCCACGCCGAAGCTTTCCTGTCGACTCATTGCAATATACACATCCAACTGTCTAAGGTAATCAGGTACGTCATCATGATCAACCTGGCCAACAAAGGTTGTAACTTCGTCAATACCCATTTTTTTTGCGTGAACTTCAAGCGCTTCCTGATCCGGCCCTCCACCGACAATAAGCAATCGGACTTTATTTGCTAGGCCTGGATTTACAGTAAACAATTCCCCACGGACTTTAGCAAATGCCTCAATAAGAATATCTATACCGTATGTATGGGCTAATGCCTTAACGGTACCAACGGTAATGTGATCCGACTCGACGGGTAATAACTTTTTCGAGGTAAAAACACGAGTGTCAACACCAAACGAAGTGAGGGTAGAATCAATTAATTGGGGACAGAGTTGTGAAATTTTACCCGACATATCCCGACTTGTAGAACACACTAAATCAGCAGTGGTGAGATTGGACACCAACAATTTACGATGAATCGCTGATTTATTTGGGAAATCATAAATATCGCTACCCCAAACCGATAACATATAAGGATGGAAATCGCCTAGCCGACCTAATGTGCCATAACCACTTGCATAATGTGCATGCAGTAAATCAGGGGCAATTTTTTTTAGCAAAGACCGAAGTGAAAAAAAGTTGAAGTAATACCCAAGTGGCGCAGGGATCGGTAGTAAATGTACATCCACTTCATCGTTCAACAAGCTTCCTACTGGATGCATACTGATCAAATGTACCTCGTGCCCTTTCTCAGACAGGGCGTTCGCCCACTTTATAGTGTGAATCGAACTCCCTTTTGCCAGTAAAACAAGTTTCATCGTGTATATAAAATCTTTTTTCGTTTATGGTTGCGAGTTAGGAGACTTTAAATATTTTTGATTACAATCCAAATATAGAGCTACGAATCCCGATTTTTTTATGCGCAAAATATACTAGGGCGACGTGTAATCCAGTTATAGTCATAACCGTTACGTATGCCGCTGCCATAGCCCCGTAAATAGGTACAAGAAGGATATTCAATAATAAATTGAATAAAGCACTGACTCCCGTCGCTATTAGTAAATAATTCTGGTGATCCGTCATTGCCAACACATAAGAAACTGAACCTGCCATAGCGCCTATCAATTGAGCGATAACTAATGCCACAAGTATCGGGTACCCTACTTCAAACTCGCTGCCATAAAAACCAATAATCCATTCTCCCAACAACATTAGAAAAACTCCCACGAGAAGAGTAATGCCAAAACCTAATCGGGAAATTAATGTCACTAAACTTTGTAACTCCTGATGCTTACCCACAGTATGGAGCTTGGCGATTGTTGGGGCCACTACAGCATTAACTGAAGCATAACCAAGAAGCATAAGCAATGACAGTTGTGACATCGCTGCATAGACCCCACCCGCCTCAGAGCCAACCAACATATTCACAACAATGATATCCGATTGCCCTAATATTACCTGAAACCCACCAACAACCATCATTGGAAGCGAAGCCGTCAACCAAGTACGAATTTCATAGGTCGGCTGAGAGTTAACTTCCATTTTTAGGGAAACAATTTTTCTCTCCTCCCTAAACCAATAAAAAATCAGGATCATGGATAGAAAGCCGGATACGACGGTAAATATTTGTGCGTCCAGTGCTGTTATTTCCACACCATAGAGATAGCCAACACAGAGTAATAGAATCAAAAGCATATGACGAATAATTGAAAAGGGCATCAAGCTTCTGAAGATTCCCCCCAAGCCGCGCAAAATTGCGCCTTGAACTTGCATAATAGAGAGAATAGGCACTAGCACCAATGCTGCCACTAGAGCTATATGTTGGCTATGCGTTAAATACTGCCCCCAAATCAGTGAGGAAATAGCAAAGATAATGGCAACCAAGATAGAGCTCGATAACACTAAAAACAACGCACTCCGCATAAAGCCAAACAAACGCCCCCAATCCTTTAAGACCTTATAGGAAGAAGTGTAACGCAAGGCCGTGCTTTCAAAACCTAATTTACCCGCAATCAGAAGAATGTTGACCCACGCAATTGCGAACATGTAGGCACCAAATTCGGTTGCACCCAGTAACCGTGCAAGCAATATTTGAAGCCCAAACTGAAGACATGCATTGGAAACTTTAATGGTAAGAGCTATGGCTCCATCTCTTGCCAGCATCTTCCCAAAGGCATGTCTTCCTATTATTGCTGAGAGCTGATTAATACCCCACATCGACTATTTATTGAAAAAACGCTTGATTAATCGTGAAACATCCGTGATTTCTTTGTCGTTAAGATGCTCACCAATAGGAAGACTAAGCAGTTCTCCCGAGTAGCTATTTGCACACATCGATTCCATATATTGCGGATGTCCACTATAAGCACCAAGGGTATGCAACGCCTTGGGATAATGAATGCCAGTATCAACCCCAGCGTCTTTTAAGTACCCCTGCAACTTATCCCTCTTGGATGTCCGAATAACAAACAGATGATAAGCGTGCAGAGACCATGGCCGATTAATCGGCAGTTCTATTTCCTTTACACCGTTCAGCTCTTTACGATACAGATCAGCAAATTCTCTGCGCAAGCCAAGCCATTTATCTAAATGGTTCAATTTGACAGAAAGCACTGCAGACTGAAGCCCATCAAGGCGCGAATTACGGCCCTCAAAAATATGGTCATACTTATCTACCCTTCCATGGTTAGCAATCATTCTACATCTTGCTGACAATTCAGAATCATTGGTAACAATTGCGCCACCATCACCATACGCACCTAGATTTTTTCCGGGGTAAAAGCTAAAAGTTCCAACATCCCCAATAGAGCCCACTCGCCTACCCTTATATTCTGCACCATGCGCTTGTGCGCAATCTTCTAGTACCTTTAACCCATTGTTCTTAGCAACTCGTAAAATCTCATCCATATCACATGGATGGCCGTACATATGAACGGCCATAACGGCTGCTGTTAGTGGCGTAATTTTTTCTTCTAAACTTTCAATAGAAATCGTGTAATCATCAGGGTCACAATCACAAAATACCACTTTATGCCCACTTCTAGTAACTGCTTCAGAACTTGCAATAAAACTGTTAGCCGGTACGATAACTTCGCTACCTGGTGGCAATTCAAGCGCTTCTAAAGCAATTTCCAACGCATCAGTACCGTTACCCACCCCTACGCAATACTGGCTTTCTTGGTACTGTGCAAAAGCTTCCTCGAAGGAATTAAGGTATTTTCCACCGATGAATGCACTCTCGGCAATAACCGATGCGATAGCAGCGTCAATTTCACTTTTTATACTTACATATTGCTTGTGAAGATCTAAAAATTTAATCATATTAATAATCTATTTTTCGTGTGATAGCAGCGGGATTCCCAACCACGATAACCCCCGCAGGAACATTTTTAACCACAACACTCCCCGCGCCCACCAAACTATTTCGCCCAATGGTCACTCCCGGCAAAATCGTTGAATTTGCACCAATTTTTGAATTTTCTTCAATGACAGGGCCCATTAAATCATCTTTGGCCGTTTTTGACCGGGGATAGCGAGCATTAGTCAACACAACATTTGGGCCTATCCAGGCATTTTTTTCTAATCGAGAGTACTCTGGGATAAAGGCTTGAGAATGTATTCTCACGTTGTCACAAATTTCAACATGATGCTCAATTACTGACATCGTACCGATACTGACATCGTCACCAATGTTATTAAGTTCTCTGATATTTGCCTTATTACCCGTTTGGAAGTTTCGACCAATCTTACACCCCGCGTAAATATAAGTACCAGAACGCAGGACAGCATTATCACCAATTACGGTAGTTTGCCCTTCAGTCGCCGAACTAAATGGAATTCCAATGATGCAAAAATCCTCTATTGTTACATTGTCACCAAGAACAACATTAGGGTGAATAACTGCGGTTTCTGCAATCATCTTTGCCCCAACTTACATAGTTCTGGTGAGAAACGCAGAAAAACCTCTTTTCCTGTCTCTATGGATTCATATATTGCGGAAATCAATTCAATACTTTTTCTGCCTTCCAAGCCATCAACCAGGTTTTGCTTGCCACCATTAACGCACTCCACCACATGCTCATAATAAGCCTGGTGACCAAAACCATAAACATTCGGGGGATTAACCGAAAACGCTTCAAGTACGTCTGAGTCACCCGGCAATGAAGGTTCGAACTTCCATGTCTGCATTTGATTAACGGCAAAACCGCCAATAACCACCGACCCATTAGCACCTAAAATCGAAATAGACCCTTCAAGATCAGAAGGTCTCGTCGCCGTGGTCGCCTCAATAATACCTAACGCCCCATTCTTAAACTTTACAGTGACAACAGCAGTATCTTCAGCTTCAATATCAACTAACGCCGTCGTCGATTTAGCAAAAACACTCTCTACATCCCCCATCATCCATTCCAACATATCCACATGATGGCTGGCCTGGTTGGTTAACACACCACCATCCATTGCCCAAGTTCCGCGCCATGAATCCTGATCATAATATGCCTGGTGCCGCGCCCAGCGCACTCTAACGGTGCCCAACACCAATTGACCAAAGCGCTTTTGCTCAACCGCTTCACGTAACTTCACTACAGGAACATTGAAACGATTCTGTTTAATCACAAACAGCTTGCAACCATTTTGGTCGCACGCACCAATCATCGCATCAGCATCATCCAGCGTTAGCGCCATTGGTTTTTCTACCATGATGTGCTTGCCATATTTTGCTAAATTAACGACATGCTCCGCATGCAACCCACTTGGTGTCAACACCACAACAATGTCGACATCAGTGCTGGCCATCATTTCATCCATATCTGAATAAAACGGTACATTGAACTGTTTGCCAATTTGGCTGGACTTGCTGGCAACACCATCACAAACCGCGGCAAGCTCCGCCCCCTCGATTTGATTATTGCCGAGCAGTTCAGAATGCCTCTTAGCAATTCTTCCGCAACCCACTAGTGCAAATTTCAGCATATTTTTATCCGGGAATATTGTCGTCTATTTTCTTGTTATAACCCATGGCATATACGCAAATCGTGGGCACTTACCATTTAACTATTTGCAATCAACCTTTCACTACAGGGCCTGATCTAGCAGAGGTAGCAAAAACACACTGCTGGTGATGCACTGAAAGATACATACCCCAACCGCCATAGCAGGTAACTGGGTGAACCCGCCAAATACACGCGATTTGAGCGTCCACAACTGAGACGTTCCACACCAGAAACCTGCCTGAAACCTGAGCATTTACTTACACTCACAGCAGCCCAAAACCCATATCACAAAAATACGCCATTATGCCAGCTGACGAGATAGCACACCATCATTGTTAACTTTACGACTCGGGACAGGTGCCCAAACGGGCACGCACTTTAAGAATATTACTATTAATAACAACAAGATAGGGGCTTTCGTGGAAATACTCAATAAACGGGAATTCAAACTCTTGCCCTGTAGCCCTCTCGCTAAAGAGACACCAATGGAGCTATCTCAATGAAGCTGTCTCAGACAATGCAACATTTGCAGACTTTTGCTTTTGCTTCACCACTGCAATACTCGACATAAAAACGAGAATACTCATTAAATAGGTCCGCACAAACGGGTTTCTTGCGGCCCAGCCTTCTGTTAAACCGAATATGGAAAATGAAATGATGGTCGCCATTCCTGCCAGTGCATAAAACTGGACCCAGGCATCTTCTTCCTTTTTCCAATGCAAATAAAACATCCGAAACGGTAGGATAAAGACAAAAACAACCATACCAATAAGGCCAAGTAGCCCAGCGGTGGCAAGGGTGTCAAAATAGATATTATGTGCGTGGCCAAACTGATGCCCTAAACGGGATTGACCACTTTCAAAAAGCTTCAGCCTATCGCCTTTGAAATCGCCAATTCCCGTTCCTATTATCGGGTGAGCTTTCCAAATGGCAACGCTATCCCGCCACATTTCGATGCGATACGCTATTGAGTTCGCCTTTGAAGGATTCTGAGAGTATTGGTAAATCTCAGCGACGGCTTTATCGACTCGAGGTTTTACCTGTTTTAAGTTCGCACCTCCCCAGACCAACAAACCGCCCAACAATGCAATTAAGATAATCGAGACAACGCTATAGCTTTTCCGTTTCATCCACAATAGCCATAGAGCAACAACCGGTAACGCAATCCACGCGCCCCGCGAACCGGACATAATACTGGCTGAAATCGCCAAAGCAAACGTGACGAGCCCAAGTAAATAATGCTTCCAATGTTGAGATACTGTGAGAACCGCACAAGCCACAATAACGACGACCAACATAGCAACATCGCCCAATATCAAGGGATTGTATGCGCCTACCGCTCTTCCCCAGCCCAATTCAGAAGTCTGGTAATACGCCTGAGCAAACATAACCATAGACGCCGCCAACAAACCCATCAAATATATTTTCCCTGTTTCCACTTGATATTTTTTAATCAGAAAATACATCGGTATTATTAACGGAAAGTGTAAATACCTTTCTATTTTTTTCATACCACTGGCAAAATCCTGAGTATTAACCAGCGACAAACTAATCAGCACAAAAAAGACGACAAGCCCGTACAGTACTCTCTTTTCCCAGGCTTCCAAAGAACGCCACGCAGGCCATCCAAACAGCAAGCCAAAGAGAAGCAGAAGAACATATACTGTTCCCCCACCATGTTGCACTGTTGCGATTAATGCAGGAAACAGAAATACAGCAGAATTAATGGATGTGTTCTTATTAATAATCATAGATATTTAACTAACGACTTACGCCTCCTACCACCTATAGATGATCTATAGAAAGCTCACTGCAAATTACTAACCTAAAATGAAAACTTAAACCTTATAACGACTAAAGGATATCGAGTATTTTCGAAAGTGTTTCTTTCCATCAATGAAGCGATCTTTCATTTACAGACTCTTTTACAGGGGCTTCCACAAGCCCTTCTACAGGTTCATCCACTAGGTTATCACTATCAACACTTAAACCACGATCGGGATTGTCAGCATCACTATTAATCAAACAGAATTGGTTCCACACTGGATCCACGATATCTTTATCAGCACTATAACCACTCACAATTTCTTCGAGCAATAATTTTACTTTTTTGGTTTCAAAATTGTTTCTTGCCATTTCAAACTCATATTTATAATGCAACATTTTTTTCCACGATAGTTTTTCTTCCGCCGCACGCATTATTTTCGGGTGCTCCGTTCCAGTCACATTATCCCCAATGAGCAACTCTTCGTACAACTTCTCTCCCGGCCTGAGGCCCGTATATTTTATTTCAACATCCCCTTCAGGATTATCTTCATCGCAAACCTCTAGTCCACTTAAACGGATCATACTACGAGCAAGATCGTCAATTTTTATGGGGTCCCCCATTTCCAAAACAAATACATCACCACCTTCACCTAGCGCTCCCGCCTGTAGCACCAACTGAGCTGCCTCAGGAATAGTCATGAAATAACGGGTTACTTCAGGGTGGGTGACCGTCACTGGCCCACCTTTTTTAATTTGATCCCGAAACAAAGGAATCACCGAGCCCGATGAGTCCAACACATTACCGAATCGAACCATGGTAAAGCAGGTCGTATCGCTTTCCTCTGCCATCCCCTGTAATACCAATTCGGCCAAACGCTTCGTAGCACCCATAATATTGGTGGGCCGTACCGCCTTATCCGTTGAAATCAACACAAACGTTTCTACACCTGCCGCTTTAGCGGCCTCGGCGGTACGCCATGTACCAAATACGTTATTCTGCAGCCCTTCAATGGGGTTTTGCTCAACCAACGGTACATGCTTATATGCCGCCGCATGGTATACCGTATGGATTGCAAAGCTTCTTAAAACAGATTCCACTCTTCGAGAATGGGTCACCGAACCAAGCACAGCAATAATCTCCAGGCCGAGGTTATAAGCTTCAAGCTCTTTTTCTAATTTGTATAATGCAAATTCAGACTGCTCAAACAAGACTAATTTAGCAGGACCATTTTCCACTATCTGGCGACATAATTCAGAACCAATTGAGCCTCCAGCCCCGGTAACCATCACATTTTTACCGCGAATACATTTCCCTATTAAGCCAGGAATGGGCGGTACAGCATTTCTCCCAAGCACATCACCAGTATCAACTTCTCTGATATCCGATATTTTTGCTTTCCCCGATACCAGATCCGCAATGCCAGGCAACGTCCGAATTTGAACTTGACAGGCTCCCAGTTTTTCCAAAACTTTATGTTTTCGACGATGTGAAAGCGCTGGCATCGCTAACAATACTTGCGAAAGTCCGGTTTGTTCAATGAGTTCCGGGAGCTCAGTGGGCGAATGGACTTTAACCCCATGAATTTCTACCCCTTGTTTCTCAATTTGATCATCAAGAAAAACGACAGGCTCATACTCCCACCCGGACTGCATAGCTTTCGCCAGTTCAGCACCGGCCGCCCCTGCACCATAGATAGCCACGGGCTGCTTATTTTTTATCTTGCGCGTATAGGAATGAATATAACCCTTCAGCACAAGCCGACTACCGGCAATAAACAGTAAACTAATCAACCAAAAACTAATGAAAACTGAGCGCGGCACACCATGAGACTGAGACATGACCATCAAGGCAAGCAATATCAATGTGGTAATAGTGACCGCTTTTACAATAGTCACTAAGGCCTTACTGCCCACATAGCGCAAAACGGCACGATACAGCCCCATACGAATAAAAATCGGCACCGCCACAAGAGGCGCTGCAAAAAATAACCACCATACATTATCGATATTCTGCGGCCACCACTCACCCAGCCGCAATGAAAAACCCGCCCACAACGCAATAGGAAGGGCAATGACATCCAGCCCCACAAGCAATGCCTTTTTCGTATTACGTGAAGATTCGCTGAGTTTTTTATACATTTTTTTATTCATCACTTATTTTGCCGATTCAATACCTAACACGCCCCCACGCAATACAAAGCACCATCAAATTGTACTTACAACAATGGGTTCAACCACCAATAAAATATAAGCCCTTGAAATACCTGACTTTTTCTTGAGAGTTCAATACCAAAAAATTATCCTTAGTTCAAGAGCCCAATAGCTCCATCGCTTCGCGATAAAACATAAACATGCCTCTAAACAAAGCTCGACTTCTTGATGTAGGGTGGGCATTGCCCACCATCGAGGCTTGGATTGGGCGCAATTGGTGGGCGATGCCCACCCTACAAAAGCAGAATTGATTATTATTGTGGTAACGCTTAACCTCAAGCTAAATTTTGTTAATAGGCAAAAACATAAAAAACAAGCCAACAGTGCTAATTGCGGGCGAAGGTATGGGCAAAACTAGAGGTTGGTCGCAGTATTGCTGGCATGATCATCCCCTTCTGATACACGCCCATTATTGCCCTTCGTTACATTTTAACCAAACTTTCTCCACACTTTTTCCAGCCAATAACATCCACACCACCATGGTTATAAGACTCTGTTCCACCATAAACCAAGGTGGGCCTATCAGACAGATCACCTGCAACCCCCATCCAGTGCTTTAGGCCCATAAAAAAATCCCGATTAACGGTCTGACCAGACTTGATTTCAATCGGCATCAACAGAGCACCCACGTCAACAATAAGATCCACTTCAACACCATTGCTGTCTCGCCAAAAGTGCAAAGGAGCGGTCTCCCCCCTGTTAAAATATCCTTTCATATATTCAGAAACAATCAATGTCTCAAAAATATGGCCTCGCAGAGGATGGGTGGCAACCTGCGCCATTTCTCGAATGCCAAGCAACCAGCAGAGCAAGCCAACATCATAGAAATAAATTTTAGGTGATTTCACCAACCGCTTTTTAAAGTTTTTATGATGAGGGCGCAGCTGAAACAAAATGTAACTCGCCTCCAGCACAGAAATCCACGATTTGATGGTGTTGTGTGTTACCCCGCAATCAGCCGCCAGCGACGAAAGATTAAGTAGCTGCCCGCTTCGGCCTGCACATAATCGTACAAAGCGTTGAAATATCTCAAGATCCTGCACTTTAATCAGTTGACGAACATCACGTTCAACATACGCCGTTACATAAGCAGGAAACCATTGGCTTGGCGTTAATCGCCTATCGTACAGTGCTGGATACCCGCCATGAAAGAGCATTTCATCAAGGCTTTGGGGTGATTTATTAGCTTTCGTTAACTCGCCAATTGAAAGTGGGAGCAACTCAATAAAAGCGGATCTGCCAGCCAGTGACTGCGTAACATTGAACATCAGCCCAAACTGTTGTGACCCCGTGAGCAAAAAAAGCCCCATACGACCATCAGCGTCAACATGAGACTGAAGATAAGAAAGAAGTTCCGGCGCCCGTTGCACCTCATCAAGTACTCCACCATCGGGTAAACGCCCCAGAAAGCCTCGCGGATCATCCAGAGCCATTCTGCGAATATCAGGATCTTCCAATGAAAAATAAGGCCTGCCTGAGAAAACTTTTTTAGCCAGCGTAGTTTTACCAGACTGGCGGGGGCCAGTAATTGTAACGATAGGAAACCCTTGCAACAGGTCACCTAGAGCAATTTCAGCAGTGCGGGGAATCATGGTAAAAGATTAAGCATATTCATGTATATTGTCAATAATATTTACAATTAACATAAAAAAGACAGAAAACACCACGCTAGAGAGGTACCTCAATTAGCCGGTATTCAATGGGTTTTCAGTGTTTATAACCGGTGTGGTTCTACGTAACCTACGGAAGCTGAGTGCTAAGGACTAAACATTTCTAGACCATATCGCCGCCAAAGGTAGATTGAATTTGCTAGAAGCTCAGCAGCATTTGCGCGACCGATGTCATTTACAACAAAAAAGCTTCAAACCATAGATTTTATCGTAAAAATAGGCCCTGACGAAAATACTTGGATCCGAAGCAATTAAAGCTCCACCACATTGCTCACACTAAATTGCGCACTGATGCGCACCTTTTTTGCTGTTGTAGTAATCGTTGTGATCTGATGGATATTTTCCTCCCCAAAAATATCCACCACTTTTTTTACATTTTTAGGCACATTTCCACTCTCGTCATGCCACTTGCACTCATAAAGGTTTACTAAATTTCCCTCGGGGATCAGAAAATCAATCTCCCGTCCATCCTTATCCCGGAAATAATAAATTTCGTCGGCCTTACCCTGATTATGCAAGCTACGCAATAATTGCCCAAAGGCATAGGTTTCAAAAAATGCGCCCAGCAGTGGATTGTTTCCCAGCATTTCGGCCGACTGAATATTGGCGAGATAACACAGCAGGCCGGTATCCAGAAAATACAGCTTGGGTGATTTGATAATCCGTTTGCCGAAGTTTTGATAATAGGGCTTGAGCAAATAGATAATATTCGATGCCTCCAGCACACTGATCCAGCTTTTTATAGTGTGAGCGCTGACCCCCACCTCCGTAGCAATCCGGCTCATGGAAAATATTTGTCCCGAACGAATCGCCAACAGGCGCATGAACTGATCAAACTCACGTACATGGCGGATATTGAGTATTTGCCGAACATCCCGCTCGATGTAGGTGGCAACGTAGTCGCCAAAAAAACGATGGTAATCCAGGTCATGCTCGTAAACTTCCGGGTAACCACCCCGAACCAGCCATTCCAGAACCTGAGCCGCGCTCAACTCCGACTTGAAATGCCGCATTAGCTCAGTGGCGGACAGACTCTGTAAATTCAGAATCGCCACCCTGCCAGCAAGACTCTCAGAGACTCCCTTCATCAAGGAAAATTTTTGTGAGCCGGTCATAATAAATTGACCGGTTAACTGTCTGTGCTGATCAATCTGGATCTTGATTTGCCGAAAGAGTTCAGGCGCATACTGGATTTCATCGATAATGAGCGGTGTACCGTGGGAACTAAGAAAGAATTGACCACCTTCACTGGCCTGTTTTGCGGCCAGCGGGACATCCAGACTAACGTAGGGATGATCCGGGAAGAGATGGTTCAACAAGCTGGATTTACCGGTTTGACGCGCACCAGTAAGCAACAGCGCCGGGCGTTCAGCATTGACCGTCTCAATTAAACTGGAAATATCTCGCTCAATCCACATTCGGATAATATGAAGTATGACTTCAGATATGTCAATAATACACAATCTTTGGCGTTGACAAAAACGTCCAGGAAATAGAGGGCTGCACACCTTCTCCCAGCAAATCCCAAAACAGAAAAATAGCGGCCGATACTGGCAGAAGACACATTAGCCTCAATACCATTGATTTCTTCTAGTTCCCACGGTCTCCGTGGGAACTCATACCGGAAGTTATTGTGACACCCAGTATGCATTCCCACGCAGGAGCATGGAAACGAGTCAACAAAACTCACCCATCATTGGCTAGGCTCTTCCCGTCGCCCCCCCCCTGTGTCAGGATAGTTGTCGCCTCTATTGAAATATAATAATAAGACAGGGGGCGGAACGAGTTTGAAATGCCGAGCTATTCAGAGGAACGTAAAGCCGCCGTATTAAAGAAGCTGTTACCGCCACATAATCGCTCTGTCGTGGAGGTGGCTCAAGAGGAAGGCATCAGTGATG
>NVUB02000083.1 GCA_002401775.2 Ectothiorhodospiraceae bacterium | reverse complement strand
ATTGGTGGGCAGTGCCCACCCTACATCAAGAAGCTGAGTTTTGTTTAGAGGCATGTTTATGTTTTATCGCGAAGCGATGGAGCTATTGGGTTCTTAAAACTCGGTCGCTTGCGGCCGAGTTTTTTATAACCTATCTACGGGCTGGTGGTTTCTGGAGGTGTGCGGGTAACCCGAAAATCTTTCGTAGATACCCTCTCACAATACCAATCTCAAGCCTGCATTCCTCGTTTGCACGCTCTGCGTCGCCTGCACGGACGCAGGTGCTAAAAGTAGGCGCTCTTAGGCGAGGGGCGTGAGCAGGATGCGGTAGCTTGGGAATGTATTTGGTGGGTGAATTAACAAAATAAAATATGGATTCCCAGAGAGGATCGTGGAAACCAGAGAATGTGGGCACAAAATACGTGTTCATCCTACATACTCCGTAGGACTTCAATAGACAAAAAAAAGCCCCACCAGAATATCTGGCAGGGCTTTTATTATTCAATTAAACCGTTACTGCTTGTTGCGTCTACGTCTTCCCGCAAACCCGATGCTGAGTAATCCAATTCCCAGCAAGGCCAATGAAGCTGGCTCAGGCACGCTAACGGTTGCGTTAACAAATGTCTGTTGAAACGCCGCTGTGTGGGTAATGGTGGCAACTTGTGTCAGAGAAAATGGGCTCGTTGCTTCTACACCATAAAGGTTGTTGGTGTAAGAGAAGGCGCCGCCAGTTGCACAATAGTCAGCCAACAAGGTGTCGGTTCCAAATGCTGCATTGCTGCTATCAAGATACGTTTTTACGCAAACGTCTCCATCGGTGATACCAGAAATCAGTGCGGTTACGCCATAGCTGCCCGGTAGAATGGGAAGGCTATAATCGGTATCCGTCAGGCTGATTGTTAATGAACCCGCTCCACCAGAGATGTCAATTGAGTTCAAACCCAAACGAGCGTCGGTATCGGTACCGATGATCGGCTTGGATGTACCGAATGAAGCACTGGCGAGAAAACTGCCGATAGCGCCATTAAATGAAATAAACCCTTCCAAGCCAATATTGTTGTCATCAACATTACTGGTATATGTACCGTACGTTGCGCCGCTCATTTCACCATCAATGATGGTTTTCGTTCCAGCAACCGTACCGTCGCTGATTTGGAGGATTAGCACTGCGTGGGCAGGTACTGCAGCCAGTAGAAGGGCGCTGGATGTAACAATGGCGCGTGTCAGATTACGATAATTCATAAAACGTATCCTTAGTGTAATAATTATTGTGTAACAACAACTGCTACTTACCTCATAAAACGCGTATTGAACATAAACGTGCTTTACGATTAACTTGATAGCAATATACGTGCCATATTTGTAAGTGATTGAACTATATATATATTGATATTTGTTGAGGGGTGAATTACGGAAAGTGTAAGAAATTTCGACAAATGAAGGTTTGCTTCCTGGAAAATGCTGATTGCCAAATACAAGGTTAGAGTGATCCTGATAGTTATATGTCCTGCGGGTATTGAATGGGAGCAATGTGATAGAGGTGATAGAGGTGATAGAGGTGATAGAGGCGAGATGATGATGGACTGAAAGTGTCATTAGCGTTTGGTGTAACTCTTTAGAGGTAGTCACTGTGCCGTCGAGGTACTGCATATGTGGGCTATGGGTATCGGTAGTGTGGTTGGTTGAGAATTCAAGGCTATAGGTAACTTAATGTTATTTAAGTCATTAATATGTTCTTTGTGTGGTTTCAGACTGCGGTGTGGAGATATGATTTTGCATGTTTAGGAATATGATGGGTCGCCGATAGGTATAGAAACATTGTGGTGCTAAATAATGGTTACGTATTAAAATGTCATGCTGAGGTGTGAGGTATGCGCATCGTTATGTCGCTATAATCCGGGAACGATCTGTTGGATCACATAAGCGGATACACCAGAAACAGGCGTTTTTAGGTAAGCTTTTGATGCCTTTGGCAGTTTCAATAACGTGTTTATCATCAAACATAGGGTGGTTACACAAATCTTGAAATGACGATTGCAGATCAATATCTTACCTAAGCGCCCCTATTTGGGCGCACAGGGCTTCGGTGCCAAACTGAACTATCCAGAATACTGAACTATTCAGAATACCGAACGGCCAGGACAATACACGTGAATGGTTATGCGGTTCGATAGGCTTCTTGCGTTTCGACGCATTATTCCGGGTCGGTTGAATAATGAGCAGGGATGCCCGGTTTTTGGGTAATAATACCGTTGTCGACAACTTACTCATTGTTGATGTTAGTTCGCAAATAGCAGGCATTTTCGAGTAGAATACGGCAACTTTGTGGGGTTGTGGGTCTATTTGGCGCCTGAGAGACAATGGTCGTTAACCTGCTTCGGATCGACTTACCTATAGAGTGATAGAAAAGTAGTGACAGAAAAGCAAGAGCGGGCTGACCATGCTTTTCATATGACGGGGTCAACTTCAGCTGTTTGGCTACACTATTTTGCAATACTGAATGAGATGCTCATGAAAAAAATGCACACACCTCGATCCTTTATATTATCGCTTTCCCTTGTCTTTCTGCTGTTACTGATGAGTGGTTGTGCGACGAATACGCTGCCGACCCTTGGGCCAGCAACCTATGGCAGCGACGCACCGTTTTACCTCATTGGCCCGGGTGATAACATTAATATGTTTGTGTGGGGAAATGGTGAATTATCGTCCTCTGTGCCGGTGCGTCCGGATGGCAGAATTACCACTCCATTGGTTGAAGATGTTATGGCGAGCGGGAAAACACCGACTCAATTAGCGCGCGATATGGAAAAAGAGCTGGCACGTTACATTAAAAACCCGGTAGTAACGGTAGTCGTGACTGGTTTTGTTGGACGTTATAGTGAGCAGGTGCGGGTCTTGGGTGAAGCGACGCGACCACAATCCTTACCGTACAAGGAGCATCTGACTATTTTGGATGTCATGATTTCTGTGGGTGGGTTAACGGCATTTGCCGATGGCAATAAAGCTAAAATTATTCGTATTGTCGACGGTAAACAAATGCAGTATGGACTACGTTTAGATGACCTGATACAGGACGGAGATATTACTGCGAATGTCGACATGCTTCCGGGGGATACGTTGATTATCCCCGAAGCCTGGTTTTAAATTTTAGCTTTTGACGTTAAATAGCAAATGTCTAACCGCTAAATGTCTACCGAAATTAAGTATAAATAGTTAACGTAAAAGTATTCGCAGGAAAATTGGTATGCCCATTCAGGAAATATTACAGCAAATTATTACCTACCTTCGAGGTATCTGGCGATATCGCTGGTTTGCAATGGCACTGGTATGGGCAATTTCGCTGACGGGTTGGTTATTGGTTTCTAAAATGCCAGACCAGTTTAAAGCAACTGCGCGTATTCATGTTGATACGGCTTCATTACTTAAACCATTATTGATCGGCCTTGCGACCCGGCCTGATGTGGGGTACCGATTAAAACTGATGTCACGAACGCTGTTAAGCAGGCCTAATCTGGAAAAGGTCACTCGCATGACCGATTTGGATATTACGGCTGAAACGCCAAGAAAAATGGAAGCGTTACTGGATGGCTTGGGACGTAGCATTAAATTCGGTAGTACCCGGCGCCAGAACTTATACACAATTTCTTATGCGCATAACGAGCCGGAGGTTGCGAAAAGGGTTGTGCAGGCATTGCTCACGATATTTATGGAGAGCACGTTGGGTGAAACCCGACGCGATTCGGACTCTGCTCAAAAATTTCTGGTTAAACAAATTGCTGACCATGAAGCACGCCTGAAAGAATCTGAAGACAGAATCAAAGAATTCAAGCGAAAAAATATTGGCCAAATGCCTAGCGAAGGTAAAGGGTTTTTTCAACGCTTGCAAGGTGCTCAGGGCGAACTGACGCATGCACGTCTGCTTTTGAAAGAGGCCTCAAATCGTCGTGATGAATTGCGACGTCAAATCGAAGGCGAGGAACCTGTTTTTGGTTTTGGTTCTTCTACAGGGGCTTCTTTTCAGACGAGCCCCCTGGATGCGCGAATACTAAATTTGCAAACTCGATTAGACGAACTGCTTTTACAATATACCGATGAACACCCTGAGGTAAAGTCAACTAAAAGTGTTATTGAGCTATTAACAAAGCAAAAAGAGGAATCCCTTGAAGGTGTTACCACAGAAATTGCACCGCAATCGCCAGGTTTAGAGCAAAACCCTGTTTATCAGCAGTTGCGGATTACGCTGGGTCAATCAGAGGCAAACGTTGCTTCGCTTTCTGCCCGTGTAGAAGAGTATGGAAACAGAGTGCTCGCGCTAAACAAAAGGGTCAATGTCATTCTTGAGGTTGAAGCTGAACTTAAAGGTTTGAATAGAAATTACGGGCTCGTACGGAAAAATTATGATGTCCTGACGTCGCGCTTGGAGTCAGCAAGAATGGGTGAACAAGTCGAACAGGCGGGTGATGATGTCAAATTCAAAGTTATAGACCCTCCGCGCGTTCCGTTATCGCCATCGGGACCAAACCGGATCTTATTCAGTTCCGCCGCTCTATTGGCGGCTATGGGGGCAGGCCTTGGGTTGGCATTTTTACTGTCACAAATTCGCCCCGCCATTTATGATCGCCGAACTTTGCAGAAAATCAGTGGTTTACCGGTATTCGGTTCAGTGTCTCGTATCTGGACACCTAACTTACTGTTTAAACAACGGCTCAAATTTGCGGCATTTCTCAGTGTGGGGGGTGTGTTATTAATGCTTTATGGTGGCGTAATATTTATTTTTCGTGCTGAGGGTGCAGGGTCAGGACAAATTATTAACGCGGTGAGGCAGCTGTTATGAGTAGTATAGAACGCTTAATGGAGCGGATGAACAAAAATGCCAAACAAGGTGATATTGCAAAAGTTAAACGTTCCCCGCAAAGAGATACGGAAGAAGAGATAGATAAAACAGAACGCGCACCCAAAGAACGCCCTGTATGTCACCTTGACCTTGCGGAACTGGAGAAACAGGGGTTTTTAACCCCCAGTATTGCGCGCAGTAAAGTTGCAGAAGAATACCGTATGTTGAAACGTCCCTTGTTGATGAATGCACAAGGTAAAGGGGGGGACTCAGGGAAATGGGCCAACCTCATCATGATAGCCAGTTCATTGCCCGGAGAAGGTAAAACATTTACGACGCTGAATCTTGCACTGAGCATTGCCATGGAACGTGACACTACGGTATTAGTTATAGACAGTGATGTCGTTAAGCCGTCCTTGACTCAATTGCTTGGCTTGCAAAATGAGCCTGGATTAATTGATGTATTGTTGGATGATAATGTGGAATTAGGCGATGTGATTATAAGCACCGATATGCCAAAACTCAGTGTTATGCCTGCGGGCAAAATCCATTCGAACTCCACTGAATTATTAGCCAGTGAAAAAATGGAACGCATTGCCGGTGAATTATCGAATCGTTACTCCGACCGCATTGTTCTTTTTGATGCCCCGCCATTAATGGCGACCACCGAAGCCAGTGTGTTGGCCCATAATATGGGGCAAATTTTAATGGTGGTTGAAACGGGGAAAACGCCTCAACATGTTGTTCAAGAAGCCATTGCCAAAATAGATGAAAGAAAGGTAATTGGCATGTTGCTTAATAAGAGCAGAGGCTCTTTAAGTAATGATTATTATGGTAGCTACTACGGCTACGGCCAATAGTGTACGGGCAATTCTTTCAATCTCTCACTATGGATGTTTTGAGGCTGCGAGAATACACCATTAGGAAAAATGAATGTATTCCAAGGGAAATTAGGGCCATGTTTTTTGTCGTTGAAATGAAACAAGGAACATTTTCCTTATCTTCTTTTTATTGGTTTACCTTTTTGTATCGTCCTTTATATAGTTTTTTATATAATACTTTATATAACACTTTATATAACGACAGAGTGGATTTTTCTTTTGAGGGAAATTCTAACTTATCCCCCTCTGCGTGAGCTGGATTGGCAGAATATAACTATGCTCACTCATCATCGTTGCGTACGTCGCCACTATCAGCAAGCGGCATTTTGTGCTGTTGCCATTATGGTAATGTTGTTGTCGTCATCTGTGCATGCTGCTCAGTGGTCGGTTGCGCCATCATTAACCGTGTCGGAAACTTACATTGATAATGTGAGACTAAGTAGTAATTCTGACAAGCAATCGGATTTGGTCACACAAATTAATCCTAGTGTGGCTTTGACCGGTAATGGTAAAAATTTGACCCTGTCATTACGTTATAACTTGCAAAATTTGGTCTACCTCGATGAGCCTTCGCGCAATAATTCGTACCATCAGTTACGGTCATCTTTAAATGCCACCCTTTTACCTCAACGCTTGTTTATTGATGCCTCAACATCTCTTAGTCAACAAGTCTTGAGCCCGGACGACAAAGTCTCCATCGGTAACCTTGGCGTGGTGAGTAATCGCTCAGATGTATTGAGTACGAGAGTATCCCCTTATTTGCGGTCTCGGCTTGGCGAAAATTTACAAACGGAAATTCGCTATAGCTACGATAATGTGTCTTACAGTGATTCCAGCGCACTTAACAGTTCATCGGGAGGGTTGTCGGTGAATCTTAGGCCGAATCGTGCTCTTGGCTCCTGGAGCTGGCAACTTAATTGGCAGCAACGCGAGATTTACTATGATGACCGTGCCGATGAACGACGCGAAAGCGCATCCCTGAGAGTGAGTTATCAAGTCAGTGCGCGTATCGGGTTTAACGGTGTTGCGGGAATCGAAAATAACAAATACAGCAGCCAACGGGCTTCTCCGAGAGGAGAGTATTGGAACCTGGGTGCTAATTGGCGACCTTCCTCACGTACAAACCTGTCGGCGACTGCAGGTGAGCGGTTCTTTGGCCGTACCTGGAGTCTGAATTTTGCCCACCAGGCGCGCCGGCATAATTGGGGTTTGAGTTATGCCGAAAGCATCTCTTCACGGCGTGCCTTGCAGAGTGAAATTCGGGAACTTCTTCTCATTGATCCTGACGGCAACCCTGTGATTGATCCTGATACTTTGGAGCCACGACTTTTCAGTGTGGCTTTCCCTGTGAGTTTTAATCAGGTCTTTATCCGAAAAACCGCTACGGCAAACTGGGGAATGCGCACGAAAAAAACAACCTCTGGCATCAGTGTTTTTACGGAACAGCGTTCCTTTGAAGGTAATGGCGTTGTTGATGAGATTTTTGGCAGTACGTTACGTTGGAGTTGGCAGGTGAGCCGGAAAAACCAGTTTTCCACCAGTATGACCTGGCGAAAAACCCTAAGAGAAGATAATGATGATATTTTTCGTGTTGCATCGGCATCCCTGAGTCAGCGTATTAATAAAAGTGCCTCAGCGAGTATTTCACTTCGTCGTCTGCAACGCGTGGGAGATAGCATCAACAATACCTATACCAGTAATACCATTACGGCGAGTCTTCGGATAAGTTGGTAATGGCCTTGCGATAAATGTGCAATATATTATCGATTGATTATTAAGTAACTCATTAGATAATTCTAAATTAACGATAAATTAACCAAAAATTAACCAAAAAATGATGAAAGAAAAAAATAAAGTCTTGTGCGTGGTGGGTGCTCGCCCCAATTTTATGAAAATTGCACCGATTATGGCGGCGTTGAAGCACTCCGATACGCTAAAACCATTTCTAGTACACACCGGCCAACATTATGATGCGGCCATGAAGCACGCCTTTTTTGATCAATTAGGTATTCCTGAACCTGATATTGATTTGGGAGTAGGCTCCGGTAGCCATGCAGTGCAAACTGCTGAAATTATGCGTCAGTTTGAAACGGTGCTTGATACTGAAAATCCTGCAATAGTGTTAGTTGTTGGTGATGTTAATTCAACCATTGCTTGTGCGTTAGTGGCAACAAAAAAAGATATTCCCGTGGTTCATGTTGAGTCCGGGTTGCGCAGTTATGATCGGAAAATGCCAGAAGAGATAAACCGCGTACTGACAGATCAGATATCGGATCTTTTGTTCACTACAGAACGTGATGCTGAACCTAATTTATTACGTGAAGGTATAGACCTAGAACGTATCCATTTTGTGGGTAATGTTATGATCGACACCTTGCAGGCCCAGCTGGAAAAGAAAATATCGGCAGAGTTAACATTCAAAAATACGCAAGCTAATGCTATTTTTCAATCGGGAGCCTATGGTTTATTGACGCTCCATCGTCCGTCCAATGTTGATAATCCGCAGATTTTAAAATCACTATTAACGGTGTTGGCTGAAATCAGTGAGCAACTTCCGTTGGTGTTTCCAATTCACCCACGTACTGCGGCTAAAATTAAGGATGCTGGCCTGTCCAGTTTTCTAAATCCACAGCGAGTGCTTGCATTGCCACCGCAGGGATACTTGGAAATGTTAGGGCTGATGTCTGAGGCTCGTATGGTGTTAACCGATTCGGGCGGGATTCAGGAAGAAACCACTTCTTTAGGTGTTCCCTGCATCACTTTGCGCGAGAACACAGAACGACCTATCACTGTCGAACAGGGCACGAATACTATTGTAGGAACGGACCCCAGCCGTATTCGTGCCGCTTTTGATGATGTCATGCAAAACGGCGGAAAGGCGGGTAGAGTACCGGAATTATGGGATGGGAAAGCCGCACAACGTATTGTGGAAAAACTTGAAACCTGGCTGGCACCCTTATCTACACCCTTATCTACACCCTCATCTTAATTGAATAATTGAGCTTGAAACAAAACATGTCAAATACCGACACGCTTAACCGTACTGCTTCAAACGCCATCATCAATGCGATGACCGTGGACGTGGAAGATTATTTCCAGGTTTCAGCATTTGAAAATACCATTGACCGTGCGCAATGGGACAGCATTCCCTGTCGGGTTGAAAAAAATACAAACCGCATATTGGAAATGTTTACTGAAAAAAATGTGAAAGCGACTTTTTTCACTTTAGGGTGGGTGGCCGAACGCTATCCTGATTTGGTAAAGCGTATTGTGAATGAAGGACACGAGTTAGCAAGCCATGGTTTTGCCCATAAACGTGTGACTCAACAAAGTCCGAAAGAGTTTCGTGAGGACATTGAGAAAACTAAAACATTGTTGGAAGATATTTCAGGCGTACAGGTAAAGGGATACCGTGCCCCAAGCTATTCCATTGGCGCTAACAATTTATGGGCACTCGATGAATTATATGAGGCGGGCTATATTTATAGCTCCAGCATATACCCCGTAAAACATGATCTTTACGGTATGCCAGAGGCATCTCGCTTTGCCTTTAGACCAAGGGGTGACCAGGGAATTCTTGAAATACCCATTACTACACTGCGCTTGGGGAATAAAAACCTGCCGTGTGGCGGTGGCGGTTTTTTCCGTCTTTATCCTTACGCCATGTCACGTTGGGCTTTACGGCAAGTTAACCGCACGGAAGCTCAGGCGGGAATGTTTTATTTTCACCCGTGGGAGATTGACCCTGATCAGCCACGCCAAAAAGGCATAAGCTGGAAGACACGCTTTCGTCATTATTTGAACCTTGGCTGTATGGAAAAACGGTTAAGTCATTTATTAGTGGATTTTAACTGGGATCGAATGGATCGTATATTTTTGCAAGAGGAGATCGCAGAGTGACAGCTTCATCTGATTTATCGATTCATGAACTGTCAGATAGTGACAAACCGCGTTGGGATGCCTTTGTGCAGACGTGTCCAGGCGCGACCTTTTTTCACCGTGCAGGCTGGAAAAGGATAATGGAAGACGTTTTTGGGCATCGCGCCTGGTTCCTTTATGCAGAACGACATGGAGAAATCGAAGCGGTGTTACCGTTGGCTCAGATCAATAGCCGTTTGTTTGGCAATTCTTTAATGTCACTGCCTTTCTGTGTCTACGGTGGCGTTGCGTCCAATTCTGACGAAGCCTTTCAGAAATTAACCGAAGTGGCTAAGGAAAAAGCAGAATCTCTTAACGTTGATGCTTTGGAAATGCGCAACCGGAAACAGGCATATCCTGAGTGGGCACATAAAGATCTCTATGTAACGTTCAGAAAAGAAATAGACCCAGATCCTGAGGTTAACCTGAAAAATATTCCTCGCAAACAACGCGCCATGGTACGAAAAGGCATTAAGGCGGGGTTGGAAGGGCAGTGGGACGACGGCATCGACCGTTTTTATGATGCCTATTCGCAAAGTGTACATGCGCTGGGCACACCGGTTTTTTCTCGTAAGCTGTTTTCTACGCTGCGTGATGAATTTGGTGATGATTGCCGGATATTAACCATCACTAAAGAGGGGCGTACCATCGCCAGCGTACTCAACTTTTATTTCCGTGATGAAGTATTACCGTATTACGGTGGCGGCACGTCTGAAGCCCGATCACTCAAAGCCAATGATTTTATGTACTGGGACCTTATGTGTCGTTCTGCTGAAGAAGGCATTCGCCTTTTTGATTATGGGCGTAGTAAACAAGGCGCAGGTTCTTATAGCTTTAAAAAGAACTGGGGCTTTGAACCTGAACCATTGCATTATGAATATCATCTGGTGAAGGCGAAAGAGATACCGGAAGTTAATCCCAATAACCCTAAATACCAGACCTTCATCAAACTTTGGCGAAAACTGCCATTGTCAGCCACCCAGTGGTTAGGGCCCCACATCGTCAAGAATTTGGGATAATTATTTCGATGCCAAAGGAATTGCTTTTTCTGGCTCATCGTATTCCTTTTCCCCCGAATAAGGGGGATAAAATTCGTTCGTTTAATTTACTGAAGCACCTGGCAAAAACGCATACGGTTCATCTGGGCGCGTTTGTCGATGACCCGCAGGATTGGGTTTATCAATCGAAGATTGGTGAGATGTGTGACGAGGTTTTTTTACAAAACCTAAATCCGCGTCAGCGTAAACTGGCCAGTCTTAAAGGCTTGTTAACCGGTGAGTCTTTGACGGTGCCATATTATGTAAACGCGGCAATGCAACGTTGGGTAGACGATATAGTCGCGCGCCCAGGCTTGGACAGAATTGTCGTATTTTCTTCACCGATGACACAATTTGTTTCCGGTACTGCCTATGCAGACAAGCGGCGCATTGCTGACTTTGTGGATATTGATTCTGATAAATGGGCGCAATACGCTCGTTCCAAATCCTGGCCCATGAGCTGGGTATATCGGCGTGAAGCACGTACTTTATTGGCGTACGAACGTAAAATTGCTGCTGAGTTTGATGCAACCGTGTTTGTATCTGAACATGAATCTGATCTATTCAAAGCATTGGCACCAGAGTCCGCGGAAAGAAGTTTTGCCGCACATAACGGGGTGGATACGGATTATTTTTCACCCGCACATAAGCTCCCCAGTCCTTATGATAAAACCCATAAAGTTATCGCGTTTACCGGGGCTATGGATTATTGGGCAAACGAAGAAGCGGTAAGCTGGTTCGCCAATGATGTTTTTCCACAGATTCGCAGCCAATTACCAACGGCTGTTTTCTATATTGTGGGTGGTAAACCGACTACCGCCGTGCAGGCCTTGGGTAATCTGCCCGGAGTAACCGTAACAGGGGCAGTTGATGATATTCGGCCCTATATAGGCCATGCTGATTTATCGGTTGCTCCAATGAATATTGCCCGAGGTGTTCAAAACAAGGTGTTGGAAGCCATGGCCATGTCAGTGCCAGTGTTGGCCACGCCAGAGGCCGCTGAAGGTATTGTTGCCACACCCGGTAAAGAATTCATGGTTGAAAAAGGCGTTGACAATTTTATTGCCCGCGGCGTGGAAATGTTAACGACTTCTTATGAAAATATGGCCAACGCCGGTCGGGAGTGTGTGCTGAATCATTATAGCTGGGCGCACAATCTTTTAACATTTGACCGACTATTGTCAGGTTCGCAAGTTGAAACTGTAGAAGCTTCTGCTACTGAAGTGAATCTCAATGATGAGAACAACATTATCCCGGATGAATAACTCGCCCTCAACGTCTCTCAATTCTCTTCGCTGGGATGCCGGTTGGCGGCCTTCGTCTCTCATTGCCGGTTTCTTTTTATTGGCCATAGGCATTTTATACTGGCCTACCTATGCGGGAATTTTTGCCGTGTGGTGGCACAATGAAACCTTTGCACATGGCTTTTTGATTCCACTGATCATCGCTTATTTACTGTGGGAAAAACGCACCGAGGTTGCCACGGTTTCTCCACAGCCCGCACCTTTGGCGGTATTGTTTAGCCTGACGTGGTCATTTCTTTGGTTGTTAGGGTACATTGCCGATATTGCTGTGGTACAACAATTTGCAGTTGTTGCCATGTTACCGACACTGGTCTGGTTGGTTTTTGGTAATAGTGTCGCCGCAAAAATTATGTTTCCACTCGGCTACTTTATTTTTGCGGTACCACTTGGCGAGTTCCTGGTGCCAGTGTTACAAAACTTCACAGCAGCCTTTGTCGTTAAAATATTGCAGCTGACCGGAGTCCCTGTGTTATGGGAAGGTTTGTTCTTTTATTTACCGACGGGCAGTTTTGAAGTTGCCAAGGCTTGCAGCGGTGTACGTTATCTCATTGCTTCTTTGGCTCTGGGCACGTTATACGCCTACATCACCTATACGAGTCAGTGGCGTCGTTTGTTGTTTATTGGTCTGGCGCTGATCGTTCCGATTATTGCTAATGGTATTCGTGCCTACGGCATCGTTATGATGGCCTATCTTAGTGACTATAAACTGGCGGCTGGTGTAGACCATATTCTTTATGGTTGGTTGTTTTTTGGTTTGGTTATGTTTGTGATGTTTTGGATAGGTTCGTTGTTCAAGGACTCTTCAGCCAAAGAACGTCCAGTCGAGGACCTTCAAAATACCGAATCAACGGCGGAAGTATCTCAAAACCTGTCTGAAAGTTCGAATGGGGTCGTCGTATTGGATCAAGTAACGACACCTGGACATGCCAAGGTGAACATGAGCAATAACACAGCGTTGAGAACGGGCGTCTGGGTTGTTCTGGCATTGGCGGTTACGGCGAGTGCGCCTGGCCTGGCAACCTGGTTAGATGCCAGGGCAAGTCAGGTTGTACCCTCCGTAGTGGTATTGCCGATAGGCGTTTCTGGTTGGGAGGGGCCACGTCATGTTGAGGTGGAATCTAAAAACGCCTGGCGTCCGCAATTTCCGGGTGCGACGGAGTATCGGGGGCGTTATATCGCTGGGACGGCTGATTCTGCGATCGCGATCAGCGATGCAATTTTAACTACCCCAGTAATAAGTCACAGCATCGATGTTTATATTGCTTATTTTAATCATCAACAGCAGGGCGGCGAACTAGTCAATGTGATGAATGCCGTTTTTGATCATGAAGAGGAACGTCTGTTAAAAGAAGGAATGTACAGCCTAAATTTACGCAGTGGCCAAACCTGGGAACTGCGTGAAACTCACGTTAAATATCGGGGTGGTAGTAAACGTCTTATCTGGCAGTGGTATGAAATTGCCGGCAGTGCCACGAACAATAATGTGACCGCTAAGTTATTTGAAATACGCCGACGCCTGTTATTGCCGAACCAACATTCGGCAGCCATTGTGGTTTCCAGCCTCTATGACATTTCGGCGGATGAAGCCCGCGAACGCATGACGCTTTATTTGAACGACATGCTACCGGCGTTACGGCAATCGGTAGCGCATTAATGCAAGGTCACGAAGGTTTCAGACCGGTGGTCGTGCATGTTATCTATCGGCTTGCCGTGGGGGGAATGGAAAACGGCCTGGTGAATCTCATTAACCGCATGGCTTCGCATCGGTATCGCCACGTGATTGTGTGTATGGATGATTTCACCGATTTTCGTGAACGACTTCAACGGGACGATGTTGAGGTTTATGCCCTACATAAAAAGCCGGGCGTGGATTTGTCGGCCTTTTTTCGTTTCTGGCGACTACTGCGCCAATTGCGACCGGCAATTGTTCATACTCGTAACCTGGGCGCGCTGGAATATCAGATACCCGCATTTTTAGCGGGTGTCCCTTACCGTGTGCAAGGTGAGCATGGTCGGGATACCTCAGACCTTGACGGTACAAACCGTAAATACCTGCTGTTTCGTCAATTGTTAAATCCACTGGTGAGTCAATATATCGCTTTGTCGCAAAATTTGGCGTTATGGTTGGAAAATCAAGCCAAAGTTTCGCCACAAAGGATTCGACAGATTTATAATGGCGTGGATGCGAAAACCTTTTTTCCTCTGGATGTGGCTCTGGATGTGGGTGAGTCATCCGATGATTCAACTTGTGATGTAACTCATGGTTCAATATATGGTTCAACATATCGTTCAATCCGTGCAAAAAGGTTGCCTCAAGGGTTTGTACCGGAAAATGCCATTATTATCGGCACAGTAGGGCGCTTGCAGGTTGAAAAAGACCAACTGACTCTGGTGCGAGCGTTTATAATGCTGCTCGATAAAGTTGAGCGCGGTAGAGAGAGACTGCGATTGGTGCTTGTCGGTGAAGGCCCGCTGCGAGAGCCAATTCAACAATTGTTACAGGAAGCCGATGCTGAGTCTCTGGTGTGGATGCCTGGCAGTCGGAATGATGCCCCGGCGTTATTACAATGCCTGGATATATTTGTGCTGCCGTCGCTCATCGAAGGGGTGTCCAACACCATTCTTGAAGCAATGGCCACAGGGCTACCGGTTGTGGCAACCGCCGTCGGTGGTAATCCTGAGTTGGTCGAAGACCATAAAACCGGGCGGTTAGTGCCCTCGCAGCAGCCGGCATTGATGGCCGATGCCTTACGGGAATACTGCCAAACGGCACAACAGCGACAGCAACACGGTCAAGCAGGGCGCCAGCGCGTAGAACAAATGTTTAGTATGGAAAGTATGGTGGATGGCTATCTGGCCGTTTATGATGCACTTCTTGGAAATGCGGCGATTGCCGCCGATGATGTGAACGGAAAATAACAACATGTGCGGATTAGTCGGTATTTTTGATACTCAGGGTCAGCGTCCCATCGACGAGGCACTACTGACGCGAATGAACCAGACCCAGCTTCATCGTGGGCCGGATGAAGGTGGCATTCATACCGAACCCGGTGTTGGTTTGGGGCATCGTCGTCTGTCGATTATCGATTTGTCCAGTGGCCAGCAACCCCTGTTCAATGAAGATAATTCCGTGGTGGTGGTTTACAACGGTGAAATTTATAACTTTCAGGAACTGGCAAAAGAATTACAAGCCAAGGGCCATGTGTTCCGCACACATTGTGATACCGAAGTCATTGTCCATGCCTGGGAAGAATGGGGCGAAGCCTGTGTCGACCGTTTTCGTGGCATGTTTGCCTTTGCCTTGTGGGACCGTAACAGCCGTCGTTTATTTTTAGCCCGCGACCGGCTTGGCATTAAACCCCTATATTACGCGCTACTGCCCGATGGACATTTAATTTTTGGCTCCGAGCTTAAGTCACTGCTCATTCATCCGGGTTTACCGCGTGAAACGGATTTGCGAGCGGTTGAAGATTATTTTGCCTTTGGTTATGTACCAGAGCCCAAAACCATCCTGCAACATGCGAAAAAACTCTCTCCGGGTTTTGTTCTAAGTTGTGAACATGGAAAGCCATTACCTGAACCACGTCAATATTGGGATATCCCATTTGCCGTTAGCCCCATCAGCGATGCCCAAGCAGAGGAAGAAATGATTGTGCGGCTACGCGAAGCGGTGGATATTCGTATGCTGGCCGAAGTGCCGCTGGGCGCCTTTCTTTCCGGTGGCGTGGACTCCAGCGCCGTGGTCGCTATGATGGCCGGTTTGTCTGATGACCCGGTGAATACCTGCTCCATTTCCTTTGGTGACCCCAAGTTCAATGAATCGGAATTTGCGGCGCAAGTCGCCGGTAAATTCAATACACGACATCAGGTTGAGCAGGTCGCGCCTGATGATTTTGATTTGCTGGATCAATTGGCCAACATTTATGACGAACCTTTTGCTGACAGTTCCGCCATGCCGACGTATCGGGTTTGTCAGCTCGCGAGAAAACATGTCACTGTCGCCTTGTCCGGTGATGGTGGCGACGAAAACCTCGCCGGTTATCGCCGTTATCGTTGGCACATGAATGAAGAAAAAATGCGCCGGTTTATGCCGGACAGTATTAGAAAACCCTTGTTTGGATTGATGGGACGCTTATATCCTAAAGCCGATTGGGCACCTAAAGTGTTGCGTGCCAAAGCCACCTTTGAATGCATTGCGCGCGACTCTATCGAAGGCTACTTTCACAGTGTGTCGATCATGGGTGACTCTTTGCGCGGGCAACTGTTCAGTAAACCATTCAAAAAAGACTTGCAGGGCTACCATGCTCTGGAGGTTTTTCGGCATCATGAAAAACGTTCGCCAACCCAAGACCCCATGTCAATGATTCAATATATTGATATGAAAACCTACTTGGTGGGTGACATTCTGACCAAAGTGGACCGCGCCAGTATGGCCCATAGTCTGGAAGTACGAGTACCATTATTAGACCACAAGTTAGTCGAATGGATGTCGAGCCTGTCACCCAATCAAAAATTGCGAGGCAGAGAAGGAAAATACGTTTTCAAAAAATCCCTGGAGCCACATTTGCCTAAGGACATATTGTATCGCCAGAAAATGGGCTTTGCCGTGCCCCTGGCGAGCTGGTTCCGCGGGCCACTAAAAGATCGTATCCGTACCTCTTTATTGGGCGATACATTGGCATCTACGGGTTATTTTAACCGTGATTATATAAAAACGATGGTTGATCAGCATCAGTCCGGCCGACGCGATAACAGTGCCAGTATTTGGACGTTGTTAATGTTCGAAGCCTTTCAACGTAAAGTGCTTGGTAACTCTCAGTAACTACCAGTAACAACCAGGGCGGCGACCATGCGAATTTTGCATATACTTGATCATTCTATTCCGTTGCACAGTGGATACACCTTTCGTTCCCGCGCCATTATTCAGCAACAACATGCGCTCGGGTGGGAAACAGACCACATCACAGGTCCTAAACATAACCAGGCCATAGAACCGGATGGCCTGGAAGAGACCATCGATGGCTTGCATTTTTTCCGCACCAGACCGTCAACAGGTATGCTCTCCAAATTACCCGTACTTAACCAGCTGGCCGTGTCCATGGCATTGGAAAAACGCCTGTTGGAGATTGTTGAAAAAGTGAAGCCTGATGTATTACACGCCCATTCACCGGCGTTAAATGGTTTGGCAGCGGTTAATGTTGGTCGCAAATTGGGTATTCCAGTGGTGTATGAAGTCCGTGCTTTTTGGGAAGATGCCGCCGTAGATCATGGCACCAGTAAAGAATGGGGGCTACGATATCGTCTGACTCGTATGCTGGAAACCTCGGTACTGAAAAAAGCTGCAGGCGTAACCACAATTTGTGAAGGCTTACGCAGTGATATTGTTGCCCGTGGCGTCTCCTCTGAAAAAGTTACGGTTATTCCTAATGCGGTTGATATCGCGGCGTTTACTGCCGGACAAAGTATTGATGAGGCACTCGTTCAAAAGCTCGGCTTGCAAAATAAACAAGTCATTGGTTTTATCGGCTCTTTTTATGCCTATGAAGGCCTGTTGTTATTATTGCAATCCATGTCGGAAATGCTGAAAGCCAAGCCAGAGGTACGATTATTATTAGTGGGAGGCGGGCCGGAAGACGAAAAGCTCAAAACCTTTGTTGCCGATAATAATTTGTCTGACAAGGTGATTTTTACCGGACGTGTCCCACACGAAAAAGTGCAAACTTATTACGACCTCATTGATGTTTTTGTGTACCCCAGGTTGCCGATGCGTTTGACAGAACTGGTGACGCCATTGAAACCCCTGGAAGCAATGGCGCAACGAAGGTTAGTCGTCGCGTCTGATGTTGGTGGACATAAAGAACTTATTAAAGATGGAGTGACCGGGCAATTATTTCCAGCGGGGGATGCACAAGCACTTTCAGCAACGGTCATAAAATTGCTCGACAGTGAACCCCAATGGGAAGCGCAAAAAGACGCCGGACGTCAGTATGTTGAAACCGAGCGAAACTGGCCGGTGAGTATTGCGCGCTACCAAAAAGTCTATGACAATGTGATGAGAAAGGCAGTATGACGGACGCTTCTCATCAACCATCAACGCTACCAACGTCACAGAATCCCACCTACATCGGGCTCGTGGCCCCTCTACCGCCACCGAGTGGTGGAATGGCAAACCAGGCTCGTCAGCTGCGCCGGTTGTTGGAAGCTGAAGGTGTTAGCGTGGATATTGTTCAGGTCAACGCGCCTTACCAGCCCGCCTGGGTGGGGCAGTTGCGTGGTATTCGTGCTCTTTTTCGTTTAGTGCCTTTTATCTTTCGCCTGTGGTCCACGGCCGGGCGCGTACAACTCTTTCACGTGATGGCCAACTCCGGCATGTCATGGCATTTGTTTGCGGCGCCTGCGATTATGATCGGCGCCATGCGAGGTATACCGGTCATTGTGAATTACCGGGGAGGAGAAGCCGATACTTTCTTTCAAAAATCCATCGGGCGAATCCGAAAAAATCTGGAGCGCGCGGCAATACTGGTAGTCCCTTCCGGGTTTCTTGAAGCCGTTTTTAAAAAATATGAATTATCGTCGGTGATCGTGCCCAATATCATTGACCTGGAAAAATTTTCGTCTCATACCACAAACGACGTATCGAACACGACGGATGCGCATATAACGGACGCTCACATATTAGTCTCAAGAAACCTCGAACCCATTTATGACATCGGCACCGTTGTGCGCGCCTTTGCACACGTCAAAGCTCAGTTACCCAATGCGCAATTGACGGTGGCAGGCTCCGGGCCGGAATTAGCCGCACTGGAAAAACTGGCGGCTGAATTAGGTGTGAGTGACGCCGTTAATTTTACCGGCCGTGTCGAAAATGAAAAAATGGCAGCACTGTATCATTCTGCCGATGTCATGGTGAACCCCAGCCTCGTCGATAATATGCCGATATCCGTGTTGGAATCGCTGGCAAGTTCGGTGCCGGTTGTGAGCACGAATGTTGGTGGCGTACCTTATCTTGTCGAAGATGGTAAAACGGCGTTGTTGGTAGATGCGCAAGACCATCACGCGATGGCAAAAAGCATCCTGGCGATTTTACAGGATGATGCGCTAGCAGAGCGTCTTAAAACAGAAGGCTTAAAAAGCGTCATTCAATATTCCTGGCCTGAGGTTCGGGAACGCTGGTTTGCCGTGTACCGTAATGCCCTGGCACCACAAAAACCATCGCGTTCGGGTATTAACGGGCAGCGTAATGCGTAATTTATACAATTCACTGGTTTCTTCCGTCATATTTCCGCTTCAGGAAAAATTGAAAGGGCATACAACCTTGTCTGTTCGACAGGCAATGGAAAAAAGCCAGTGGTGGTCAACTGAACAACTTCATGCCTTTCAATTGAAACGCCTCAAAACACTGTTGAAAAATGTTGCCGACACGGTACCGTATTACCAAACGCTTTTTTCCGATGCGGGGTTTTCTCCCGACCATATACGGGAACTGGATGACCTGAGCCGGTTACCCTTTCTTACCAAGCAAGATATCCGGGAAAATCTGGAAGCATTGAAATCGACGCAGGCAAAAGACCTCTCCCGATTTAACACGGGTGGATCATCCGGTGAACCGCTGATCTTTTTTATTGGAAATGAACGCGTAAGCCATGACGTTGCTGCCAAGTGGCGCGCAACCCGCTGGTGGGATGTCGATATCGGTGATCCTGAAATCGTATTGTGGGGTTCCCCCATTGAACTCAGCTCGCAAGACCATGTGCGAATCTGGCGTGACCGGATTTTCAGATCCAAATTACTGCCCGCCTTTGAAATGTCGGCACAAAAGATCGATGGTTTTTTGCAGGAAATACAAAAAATGCGCCCGGATATGTTGTTCGGTTATCCCTCGGCATTGGCCTTTATAGCCCAACATGCACAAAAGCAGGGGGTGCGCATGGATAATCTGGGCATTAAGGTTGCTTTTGTGACGGCTGAGCGTACCTATGACTGGCAACGAGAGATCATCACCGATACCTTTGCCTGTAAACTGGCGAATGGTTACGGCGGACGTGATGCAGGCTTTATTGCTCACGAATGCCCGGCAGGATCACTGCATCTGACCGCAGAAGATATTATTGTCGAAGTGGTCGATAACCAGGGCAACGTCTTGCCTGTCGGTGAGCGTGGCGAACTGGTCGTTACCCATCTTGCCACCCGCGATTTCCCGTTTATTCGTTATCGGACGGGTGATGTAGGTGTACTGAGTGACAAAACCTGCGCCTGTGGAAGAGGCCTGCCCGTATTGGCCAGTATAGAAGGGCGTACTACCGACTTTGTTGTCGCTGCGGATGGAACCGTGATGCATGGTCTCGCATTAATCTATACCGTGCGTGATCTTCCTGGGGTACGTGAATTCAAAATCATTCAGGAAAGCACGCAACGTACCCGTGTACTTTTGGTGGCCAACGACGAATTTGGTCGCGCATCAGTAGACCGCATAAAGGCCGATTTTAAATCCCGACTCGGTGAAAGTGTTGAAATCATTGTTGATCGCGTTGATGAGATCCCCGCAGAGCGTTCCGGCAAACATCGTTACGTGGTTGGTCTGGGTGATATTAACCCTGAGCAACAATCTACCGTTCAAAGTAATGTATAAAAACGTTGTAAGGTATTCATGTGAGTGACGCACAAGACATAAAACCCGAACCAAAACAGGATGCTAAAAAAGACCTGGGCGTTGCCGCTACACGAGGTGTTTTTTGGACGGGCGGTGGTCAGGCCATTCGGCAGGTCATTCAAGTGGTTTCCTCCATTATTCTGGCGCGCTTATTGGAACCGAGTGATTTTGGTTTGCTGGGTATGGCCATTGTGTTTGTCGGTATCGGACAGTTGTTTGCAGACTTTGGCATTGGAGCCGCGATAGTACAGTCCAAAAATGTCCGCGATATCGAATTATCGACCAGCTTTTGGGCCAACCTGATCTTCGCAGGACTATTGGTGGTTGGCTTGATTGCTATAGCACCGTTTGTGGCCGATTTTTATGATGACGAACGGGTACTCACGGTGTTAAGTGTGCTGGCTTTTAGCTTGCTTATTTCGGGGGCCACCGTCGTGCCTCGCGCCATTTTGTACAAAAACCTGCAATTTGGTTTGATCGCCAAAGCACAGGTCGTTGGCAGTATGGTGGGGGCTGTCATTGCCGTCACGCTGGCGATGAACGGATTCGGCATCTGGAGTCTTGTAGCACAGCCGATTTGCGGCTCATTGGTGAATGTTTCCATGACCCTGCGCTATTCGCAGTGGTGGCCTCGTTGGCAATTTAGCTGGAAAAGCATTACCCACCTGGTGTCTTTTAGTGCCAATGTGCTGGGTGCCGATTTGCTGAATTATGCACACCGTAATGGTGACAAACTGATTGTCGGTAAATTTCTCGGCACCGCGTCACTCGGTTATTACTCCTTGGCATATCAGTTGATGCTCTATCCTTTGAGCCAGGTGAGCAGCGTGATCGTGAAAGTGTTATTTCCGACTTTATCGCAAATGCAGGACGATAAAAAACGCTACCGGGCGGCGTATTTGAAATCCGTATCGGCTATTGCCATCGTGACATTTCCCATGATGGTAGGGCTGTTTGTCATCAGTGAAGATTTTGTCATGCTCGCCTTTGGCGAAAAATGGATGCCGATGGTACCCGTGCTGGAAATATTGTGCTGGGTGGGTATGCTGCAAAGCATTAGCACAACGGTGGGTATTATTTATTTGAGCACGGGACAAGTGCGGCGTGGTTTTTATTACACACTATTTGCGACACCCGTCATGCTCGTCGGCGTTGTCGTAGGCTTGAAATGGGGACTAACCGGGGTCGCCATGGGCTATGCCATTGCCGCTACGTTGGTGACATATGTCAATTATTTTGTGGCTTTCCCTATTATTGGCTTAAAAATTTCCGAATTTCATCGTTTCCTCGCGCGTCCATTCCTGGCGTCCGTTTTTATGTTCGCGGCAGTATATTATTTCCACACCTGGATCAGTGATTCGACGGAGGCCGGTGTCGCCATGCGGGTGGTTTCATCCATCGCCATTGGTGGCATTGCTTATATTGTGGCATCCCTGACGGTGAATAAAAAACAGGTTAATGAAATTATTCAGCTGGTAAAAGCCAGTCTGAAAAAAGAGTAATGTTACTATTAATTATTGCATAAGTATTTGCATTGACTATGGGTGCACAAGAAAAGGATACCCTGCATTCAGAAGACGCCGTAAATACATCCCTGTAGGCTCAACAGCCGCATCCCTGCGGCTGGATGCTTCTGGCTGATGCTTCTAAATACTGGGTATCCTTTTCTATTGAAAATAAGCACGATAACTACTTTATAAATACCTCGCTGCAAATACATATGCAACGATGAATATCGGTTAACACTATACTAGTGCCACTAAAGGAGCGTTACTGATTTACGCAGTAGGATTATGAGAGACTTATTTGTCACACTAATTGTTTTTGGATTACTGCCAATGATTTTGGCCAGGCCCTATGTTGGTGTACTTTTGTGGTCCTGGATTGGTTACATGAACCCGCACCGGCTGGGTTGGGGGTTTGCCTACAACTTTCCGTTTGCCATGTTGATCGGCTTGGTCACTATTATTGGCATCTTGTTTTCCAAAGACCCCAAACGCCTGCCTAAAGACCGCATTGTCTATTTACTGGTTATTTTTAATATCTGGATTTTAATTACCACCGCATTGGCACTGGACTCTGCATACGCTTGGGTCGATTGGGATAAAGTCGTAAAAGTGCAGCTTATTACCTTTATTACACTCATGTTAATTAACTCCCGAGAGCGTATTCATTTACTGGTCACCGTTATCGCATTGTCACTGGCATTTTATGGGGTAAAAGGCGGTATTTTTACCGTATTAACCGGTGGGCAGTTTCATGTGGTGGGCCCGGAAGGCAGCTTTATCAGTGGCAATACTGAAATCGCCCTGGCACTGGTGATGACCTTGCCATTATTACGATACCTTCAGCTTTCCTTTGAAAAAAAATGGATGCAGTGGGCCATGCTAGGGGCCGCATTATTATCCATGGTGGCTATCGTAGGGTCATATTCTCGTGGTGCATTCCTGGCAGCCGCCGCCATGATTTTTGTCCTCTGGTACAAGAGTAAACAAAAGCTGTTGATTGGCGGAATGATGTTTCTCGGTGTGATTGTGATGTTTGCCTTTATGCCCGATAAATGGTCAGACCGCATGGGAACCATTGAAACCTTTGAAGAAGATAAATCGGCGATGGGGCGTATCAATGCCTGGTACTTTGCCTTTAATCTGGCAAAAGATCGGCCGCTCATTGGCGGTGGTTTTGGCGCCTTTGATCGACGTTATTTTAAAATCTATGCACCAGAACCTGATAACTTCCACGATGCCCACAGTATTTATTTTGAAATTTTAGGAGAACAAGGGTTTGTTGGTCTCGGTTTATTTTTGCTGATTATTTTCCTGACATGGCGAACCGGAAACCATATTATGCGCATTACCAAGGGCAATGATGAACTAAAGTGGGCGAACGATCTGGCAATGATGGTTCAAGTCAGTTTGGCTGGCTATATTGTGGGCGGCGCATTTTTGGGATTGGCCTATTTTGATTTACTGTACCACCTCATCGCCATTATGGTGTTAACGAAAATGGTTGTTCTCAAGCATTTGGAAGAACACGGTGGCACTACTTTGCAGGAACCCCCCGTTATACAAAGACCGCCTTCTGGCCGAAGACAAAGGTTGCCGTGATATGACGTCCAAAAAAAACGAGGCTTTTTCAGTAAAACAGTCTGCAAATAAGTCTTCTCAACAGACGTCACAACCGTCCGTGCAGCAACCTTTAGACCCTTTGTCTTCAAAACTTTTGTCTTCAAAACCGCTGTCTTCAAAACCGGCATCGGAAAAAGCAACGACATTTGAAGACCATTGGCAACGCCGCTTTCGTCAATTTGCGACCAATAATGAAGATGATGCAGGTATTGCGGGATGGTCATCATCGGGCCTGGAAACACGCTTGCGATATTTTAAGCGACTACTGGGTGCAGTGCCGGATAGCGGCATTTGGTTGGACGCCGGTTGTGGCGCTGGTACTTATACTCGCTTCCTTAATCAAGGACACTGCACGGTTATTGGCGTCGATTATTCATTTGAGTCCGTGGCAAAAGCAAAACTTCGCCCTGGCGAAGGAATCCTGTGGGCCGTCGGCGATGCCAAACGTCTCCCGTATCAGGAAAGTACCTTTAATGGGGTTTTGTGCTTCGGAGTGATTCAGGCCTTGTCTGAGTCGGAATCATTAGTGAAAAGTTTAACCAGCGTGACCCGCCCGGGTGGCCAGATATGGATCGATGCGTTGAATGGCTGGTGTTTACCAAATTTATGGGAACGGCTAAAACGTCGTCTGCAAGGCCGCCCACTACATGTTCGGTATGAATCGCCGGGACGTCTAGTTAACTTAATGAAGAAACACGGAATGGTTAATGTGCAACGCCATTGGTTGCCCATATTACCGGGCCGGTTACAAACATTTCAATGGGTGTTGGAAACGCCTTTGGTTACGTTATTTTTAAAATTAATGGTGCCACTTGCCGCGTTGCTGAGTCATTCCGTTGTGGTTGTTGGCAAACGGGCCATTGATACCGGCGATAAGCAATAAAAACGATATGTCTATCCCAACGTCTATTGCTAAAAGCGTTATGCAATTACCCGCTCGTTTTCTGTCGCCAGGTGGGCGTCACGGAAAGCTCTCTATTTTGATTTATCATCGGGTCTTGAAACAGCCTGACCCACTATTGCCGGGAGAAGTGGATGCTGCTTCTTTTGAATGGCAAATGCAATTATTGGCACAACATTTTAACGTCTTACCATTATCTGAAGCGGTAGAACGGCTAAAGAAAAATTCGCTTCCCAATCGTGCCGTGTGCGTCACCTTTGATGATGGCTACGCCGATAACGCTGAGGTGGCACTCCCTATCTTGGAAAAGCTGGGTGTTCCTGCAACATTTTTTATCGCCACGGGGTTTCTGGAAGGCGGAATGATGTGGAATGACCAAGTCACAGAAGCGGTACGTCATGCTCAAGGTAACGTTATGGATCTGACTCAACTGGGCCTAGGACGCCATGATATTTCAGTGGATCATTCACGATTCAGCAGTATTAAAAGGTTATTAGGCGAGCTGAAGTATTTTGCCCCGAATGAGCGTTTGGAAAAAGTGGGAGAAATTATTGAATGTTTGGGAACACCATTGGCCCAGGATTTTATGATGAGCCATGCGCAAGTTAAAAAACTCTCACAGCAGGGGATGTCGATTGGAGCACATACCGTGAACCATCCTATATTGCAAAAAATTAACAGTGATGATGCACGTCAGGAAATGGCTGACTGCCGCGATTTACTCAAAGACATCATCGGCCAGCCCATTGACCTGTTTGCATACCCTAACGGCAAGCCTAACCAAGACTATGGTGCCGTACATATTCAGCACTTAAAAGATTTGGGTTTTTCAACTGCCGTGACAACCGCATGGGGTGTATCAACCGCACAAACAGACGTTTATCAATTACCCCGGTTCACCCCCTGGGACAAAAAACCGGAACGCTTTATGATGCGCCTACTGCAGAACTGTATGAAAACAAAAATTGAAACAGTAGCCTGAATGTTAATGGGGGCTATCCGTTATTCCGGCTAAAAACATGCTGGGGTGGCAAGGTATTTAGGTTTCATGTGCCAAGCACTGTAGGAGCGGCTTCAGCCGCGAAGGGTGCACCACTTCCCCATCGCGGCTAAAGCCGCTCCTACAATAGCAATGCCGATTCAGCTGTCACTCAATAGGTTTTTGAGCAGTAAACTAGTTCAAAACTGTGGGGTACACCCTACATTACTTATTGGATTTCCCCGTAGGGGCGAGTTTTAAACCCGCTCTGACATCCGAACCACCTAATCCAAAACGATCAACCGTATTATGAGTGCCCACCATTTGGGCAGATTTTAAACCTGCCCCTACGGATCATAGGATAATGAGGAGGGGAGAGGGCATTCAAAAATAAAATTCTACGGTTCAGTTTTATTCCGAATGATGATGTTGGAACCACTGTTCCAGCATCATTAATATCCAGATAAGTGTTCCGTAGTAACCGGGGTGGGCGGCGACAAGTTCACCTTGAAGCTCATCAATAAACTCTGTACGAATAATATTCCGTTTTCGTAAATCATTGAGGCTGTCGTTGGCAATTTTTTTCAGTTTTGGATGGTCTTCCATCCACACGCCAAAGGGTAAACCAAATCCGTGTTTTTTCTTGACCAGCACTTCGGCGGGAAGAAAGTCGGCTAATGCTTTTTTGAAAAAATAGCGTAACTGGTTGCCACGCAGTTTAAGGTCGGGTGCGAGGCGTGCGGAAAATTCGATGAGTTCGTCATCAAGAAGCGGGAAACCGGCTCCCATTTGAGCCAGTTCGCACATGCTGGTGACTTTCGGCAGATCATTGTCAGTCAGTGTGAATTTAATATCCAGGGCGAGCATACGGTTGAGTTGGGTCTTCGCATGGGCACCGTTATAGGTTTCTTGTAATAATTGTATTGGGCGTGTGGTATCGACTTGCTCTAAAAACTCTGGGGTAAATACGCGCGCCGGGGTGATCCTGTTGAGTAAGTTATAACTTTCCATGCGTTCTGGCATGGGCGTTGAGGCTTGTGATATATAGCGGCGTATCTTGCGAACAGGCGGAATACTATTACCAAAGGGAACCATGTTAATGGCGGGCTCTATAAGCCCTTTGCGCAAGGCTTTGGGAAGTTCGTTGTATAGAGAAAATACCCGTTGTTTGGCATAGCGGGTATTGCCGCCAAAAAGTTCATCGCCACCGTCACCGCCTAAAATTCGTTCGACTCCATCTTCTCTTGCCAGTTTTGCACAATAGTAAGTGGGTACCGCTGAAGCATTACCAAAGGGTTGGTCATACAGTTGTGCAATATGGGGTATTGCGTCAACGACATCGTTCGGGGTTACTGAATATTCATGATGTTCCGTTTTAAAATGGCGGGACGTTAGGCGTGCAAATTCTGTTTCATCATAATCGTCTGCGGCAAAACCAATGGAATAGGTTTTGGCGGGTTTTCCAGTGACTTCGCCTAAAAATCCACTGACGGTTGAACTGTCTGTGCCGCCGCTCAAGAATGCACCGGTGGATTGCCCCGTTGCCGCCCGCTCCACTGAAGATCGTAAAATATCTTTAAATTGTTTTTGCAGTGTTTCAAAAGGGGCGTGTTCGTTTTCTTTGAATTGCAATTTCCAATAGGGGTTAATGGTCGTGGCTGCATTTTTGTAATGTAAATAATGGCCCGCTGGAATGCTGCGTATGGATTTGTACATGGTTTCCGGGCCAGGAACCATGTGAAAATAGAGATAATTAAAAATGGATTGAGGGTCGATTTCACCACGCAGGAAATCCGGGTTTTTGTTGATGGCATCAATATGCGAGGCGAATATCAGGCCGTCTTTGAATGAGCCATTATTGTCCATTCCGTAGAAAATAGGCCGGGTGGCGAGGTGATCTACTACCAAAAAAACTTCTTCGTTTCTTTCATCAACCAGCATTAGGGAAAAGTGCCCGGATAGGGCGCGAATAAACGCTGCGCCCTGGGCAAGGTATTCTACGGCAATATGTTCAGCGGCTATAAAAACAGGTGAACCTGACTCGAGTGTTAATGTTGGGTGGCCATTGATAACCAGTAAAATAGTAGTATTTTGATAAGTCTGGATATTAGCATCAGAAAGATAGGCAAGGCCGGCATGTTGTCCCAGCAGGTAGTGGGCAGTAGTGGATTCCAGTGTTTGGCCGACATTCATACTTTTTAATGATGTTTTTACATCATCTTGTTGCGCCTGTGCTTTGATTTGGCCCCAAATACCTTTCACAAAAATATCCTCTGTAATGCTTTGTTGTTTTGTTGTTGTTTAGTTGTTGTGTTAGTTGTTGTTTTGTCGTTGTTTTTCGTTTTTTTATTAACGTATTGCTTTGTTAAATGTTGTGTTTGTTGTTCGCGGTCAGAGTCTGTAGCACGAAGTGGTTTACAGATATTATTAATTATTGCATCAATATTTGCATTGGCTGCTGGTGCACAAGAAAAGGATACCCTGTATTTAGAAAACGCCGTAAATACATCCCTGTAGGCTCAGCAGCCGCATCCCTGCGGCTGATGCTTCTTAACGGATGTTTCTAACTGATGCTTCTAACGGATGTTTCTAACTGATGTTTCTAACTGATGTTTCTAAACATAGCGTATCCTTTTCTACTGAAAATAAGCACTATAACCACCTTATAATTACCCCGCTGAAAATACATATGCAACGAATAATAGTAAAGATTAAACGTCCGCTGTTTAGATGAGTTTCTTTATACCCCAGAGGGGAATGGCACGAAGATAAGCCAAAAAACCCACTCCATCCATTATTCCGGCGCAGGCCGGAATCCAGTGGGTTACCGACCAATGGTGGTTCTGGATCCCGGCCTTTATGCCCCAGAGGGTATGCGCCGGGAAGACGGTAGTATTCGGCTTAACTTCGTGCCATTCATCCCAGAGGGTATTTGCCGGAATGACGGTAAATAGGCTTCCGAAATAACACTTTTCCATTTAAAGTGCTATTTAAAGTGCTATTTAAAGTGTCATTTAAAGTTTCATGTAAATTATTTTGTTGAGTCCTTTTTTTCAGTGTTGGGTGTTAACCATTGGCTGCATTGCTGTTTCCACGGGCGGATGTATTGATCGATACTGTAAATAATTCGACCTCGTAATGAGGTGTTGTAGCCCGTGACGCGATGGATGGGAACAGAAATCTTTGTCCAGCGTTTTTTATAGGCATTTTTGCCTGGCCCCATGTAATAGCGTTTGAGGGGCTGATCCATTTGTTGTTCAAACTGTTGTCCAAATAGTCGCTCTAAAAGTTGCCAGTTAAGGTAGCTGCCGGGAGACAGGTCGCCTGCTTTTTCATCAAAGTCTGACCTCAACGCAAAAACATCACCATCGTAAATAAGTTGATATTCAGCAGCCAGCGGTTTGTCATCCAGGTAGAGTATCCATAAAGACGCCCAATTTTGCTGTATCGCTAGAGAGGTAAGACGCTCGATGAATGCTTTGGGGCCGGCGTTATCGAAAGTAGTATTGGTGGTTTGTTTCCAGCTTTGTGAAGAAAGCGTGGCGAGGACTTTCAGGGCATTACGAACTTCTTCAGGAGTTTGTGCCTGTTCCAACCGTACGTCGCCAGCCCGCTGAATTTTGTTGCGAATAAGGTTGTTGCCCTTCTTTAAACGTCGGCTACAGCCTTTGTAGAATTCGTCCCAGTTTGATTGCAGTTCAATATACGGGTTTTGCTCAACCTGAGAAGTGCTAGCCTGTAGTCCGGCTTTTTGGAGAATCGCGGGTAAAGATTCGCTGGTGGGAGAGGTGTTCGGTAAATACGACAAATTCAGTGTGTCCCAGCTGCGCCTGGTTTGCTTTAACCAGCGCGAAAATGCCTCGAGAACGAGGGGCTTTTCGTCAGGTGCGGCGATGATGTCGCAAAACTGTGTATCGGGAATGGTTAAAAATTCAAGGGCGCGGAGTGACAGTTTGTTTTTCAGCACACGGGTTTTGACGAGAGGGCATATGCCAATAAGGACATCGTCCTGGTGGACTGTCAATATACAGAGTTCACTGGAATGCTGGCGCCATTGCCAGGCGGCTTCAAACCACTCATGGCGGAGGAAAACGGACTTTCCCGTACTTTTTTCGACGAGCGCATTCCATTTGTCGGCCAATTTCATAAAATCGGAAAACTCGCTGATGCAAGTGAGTGTGGGTTGACGACTATTCACCGGTATTGTTGGCCTTTACAAATTACTGCATTGCTGAATAAAGAGAAGCTGAATGATACTATCGAATTATACATCGAAATATACTGTGGCCTTATCGGTAATTGACGAATGCACTTTATTTTCTCATCGAAATCGTTCTCCTGAACTTTCGGGATGATAATTGCGCAAATGCGAGCGATTAACGTTGGGGACCGATTATAATGGCACGAAGATAAGTCATCCCGGCGCTGGCCGGGATCCAGAACCCAGCATTATCGCCATTTCTCTGGATTCCGGCCTTTATAACCAAAGGTCACAAGTGCCCCAGAGGGTATACGCCGGAATGACGGATGGAGTGGCGTTTTTGACTTAACGTCGTGCCACTCGGGTCCGATGACATGATGTTCACTGGTAAGCGGTTGTCGATAATTAAAAGCATTTTGAACGGACTAGGCGGGAGTGTGATTGTGCTGAAGCCGGAGAAGCCGTCGGAGAAATTGAATGAGTAATGATCAACTGATAATCCTGTGCGGTATGCCGCGCTCAGGGACTACATGGCTGGGAAAACTGTTTGACAGCCATCCTGACTCTTTATACTTACATGAGCCCGACAGCGTAACCCCGTTTACCGGTATCCCGCTTCTGGTTAGTGCTAATGCAGGGGACGCTGAACGTCAGGAATTGCGGGCGTTTGTCGAAAAATTGACCGAATCACGTTCCACGAAAGTGTGCGGTTCTCTACCCATGTTTAATAAGCGATATTTAGGGGCCGTGGGCCATATCTGGCGTCGTATTGCGGTACTTGGGGCGAAGCTGGGGTCGCGTGTTTTTGGTGAATTTCCGGTATTGGCACAACTGCGCCCGGCATCGGCTGGCAAGGTGTATATCGCGTGGAAGTCCATTGAATCTGTAGGGCGACTCGGTTTTTTTGCCAATGCGTTACCGGAAGTCCGGCTGGTTTTTGAAATTCGTCACCCCTGTGGGAGCATTGCCTCGGTAAAACGTGGAGAGCAGCAAGGACGGTTTTCGGCGCAAGACTCTATTAGTAACGACTATGGGTTGATGACGTTGTTGCTGGACACCGATGCTGCCCGCAGCCGAGAGCTGACCCTGGAAAAACTGAAAGCTTCTCATCCTATTGAGCGCCAAGCCTGGCAGTGGTTATTGTTCAACGAAAAAGCATTGGGCGAGCTTGAAAATTGCAAGAATGCGACACTCGTTCGGTATGAAGATTTATGTGCCAAGCCGGTAGAGGTGACCCAACGCCTGTTTGAATTTGCAGGATTGTCCTGGAACACACAGACAGAAGGATTTTTGGCGAGCAGCACCCAGGGAGAAAAAAAGGATTACTACAGCGTCTATAAAAACCCCGAGCGCGCCGCCAACAAATGGAAAGAAGAGTTAACCGAAGAAGAGATTAAAATGGTGCGTGATGTGGTGGCCGGAAGCAGGGCAGGTGCACTTTATTTTGACGGCCCAGCTATTTAAACCGTCACCCCGCATGTTTTAAGCCGGAATCCAGAGAAATGCCAAAACAAAGCCGCTTAATGATGTATCTACTCAGGGGTAATCGCTGATGGCTCTTTACCCGCTGATGGCTCTTTATCCGCTGAAGGCTCTTTACCCGCTGATGGCTCTTCAACATTGTCAGGTTTGGTTTTTGCGGGTTTATTTTTTTTCCATATACCCGCTTTGACGAGTTTGTTGCGTAGGCCGGGCAGGGGGTAACCCAGTTTATAGGCCTTTTGGGCATGTAGTAGTGCGCCGTCCTGTTTCCCCGTTTTATACAGTGCCAGACCCAGGTTGTAGTGAGTTTCTGAGGCGTTCGGTTTTAGTTTTAGGGACTTTCTGTATTGCTCTATGGCTCTTTCCATGCGGTCGGTTTTTTGTAAAAAAATGCCATAAATAGAGTGGGTATTGGCGTAACCGGGGTACATTTTGAAGGCTTTTTGAAAGTATTTTTCAGCGATTTCGGGTTTTTTCATGCGTCGGCTTACTTCGGACATGAACAGCAGTCCCTTGGGATGGTTTGGGTAATATCGCAGTACGAAATCAAAATCTTCCAGCGCACGGTCGTATTTTTTCTTGTTCATTTTTGCCAGCCCCTGCGGCAAATGGAATTTTTCGACGTTGCGCAAGAGATCACCACTACTGCGTGTGGCTGATTTGTAGTAATCATGCGGGTCGTTCCATTTCCCGGCGGCTAAAACAAGAGCGCTGGGTAGAAGAAACATTATGGCTAATAAAAAAATGCGCATTAAATAGCAATATGCAGATATGCCTGGGCTAATGGGCATGTGGTGGTTAGCTATTTGATTTTGTCGTCTTAGATGAACGGACACAGGATCAACCTCGGCATAGTAAGCGCCTTCGGTTGATGCTTTTTTATTGGAAACTTTGTTAGATAAATGCATTTTTTCGTTAATTTTCGTTGTTTTTCATTAAATTTGACGATTTTTACGTATTTTTAAGCATTTTTACGCAAAATTGAAGGGTTTTGAGTAATTTTTAAGTAAAATACAACCCGCTTGTTGGTCGCTTAATAGTTAGCTTGTGTTGGCTTGTAGTTGGCATATAGCTCGACAGTATAGCCAATTTCGATACGTGTGGCTGTAAGAAACATGACAGTAAGAAGCGGGGTGACAAGCTGCTTTGCAGGGTAATCAACTATTGAGGAGTTTATTAATGTGGGAAGAGGTCTTGGTAGCATATGAGTGATCACTCGCAGCGCTTGCTGATGGTAGCTTTTCATTATCCACCGGATAACACCAGCACAGGCGTGCTTCGTACCTTGAAGTTTACTCAGTATCTTCAGGAATTTAACTGGTATTGTGATGTATTGAGCGTTCCCGAAACGCTTTATCCGAGCACGGATGCGTCTGCGGTCAGCAAAATACCCGAAACGGTTCGCGTACACCGGGTATGGGCAGAGGACATTAAAAAAGTGCTCAGTATTCGGGGTATATATCCGTCCTTTATGGGTGTGCCAGACCGATACTGGCTGTGGGTTTTGCCCGCATTGCGTCAGGCAAAGCTGCTATTGCGCGGTGACCACAACTTCAAAGCCATTTTTTCCACCTATCCCGTGCCCTCGGCGTTATTGATTGGCCTGTTGCTAAAAAAACGCCATGGCCTACCCTGGATAGCGGATTTCCGTGACCCATGGGTAGAAGACTCCATGAAAGGCTATGAAAAATGGCTCTCTGCATGGATAGAACGCAAAATATTAGAAAAAGCGGACCGGGTAATCTGCAACACGCCGCGTATGCGCGAGTGGTTTATGCAGCGTTATCCTCATGTTGATGCCCGTAAACTCGTCACAATTCCTAATGGCTACGACGAGGAAGAATTGAGCCAGGTAGTTCCTGAGCGCCTTGATAAATTCCAGATATTTTACGGGGGCGTCATTGATGGGGAGAATCGTAACCCTCGGCCCTTACTGGCAGCCGCTCGACACGCCATCGAAAAAGGATGGATCGATGAAAAGCAGCTGCATATCACCTTTCTCGGCGCTGGAGCTTATGGCACAGGCAATGCGTTCGCACAAGATGTGGAAACCTTTGCCCTGAAACCGGTCATCGAATTAACAGAAGAAAGGATTCCCTACGCCCAGGCCTTGTGCAGGGCGGCCGGGGCAGATGTGATTCTGGTATTGAGTGAAGCATTAGGCGACACCGAAGCCGCCGAAAAAGAACGCCAATGGTCACGGTTACAGGTCCCCGTTAAAGTCTACGAAGGCCTGGGGATGAAGCGGCAGATACTGGCCCTGGTTTCAGGTGGTGCTGCCAAAGACATACTAGAAGAAACCCAAGCGGGAATGGCCATCGCGCCCACGGATATAGAAGGCATTGCCCAAGCCTTAAAGTCATTGTATGAGCGTTGGCAAGCAGGGGATTCAGACGAAGACGTTAACGAAGCGCGCCTGGAAAAATACAGCCGTAAAAACCTCACCGGCATCCTCGCCGCGACATTGGATGAATTGATTGAAAAGTAACCTCAACATCACCATATTTGATGGCTCATAATAGAACATAAGTATGCCCGTCATCCCGGCATGTATTTAGCCGGGATCCAGCGCTCTAAAATGGCAAAAACCACTGGATTCCGGCCCAAAAGACCGCCGGAAAGGCGGATGAATCGGCTTTGCTTTTGTAGGAGCGGCTTTAGCCGCGATGGGGGTAGTGGTGCATCTTTCGCGGCTGAAGCCGCTCCTACAATGTTTGCTACATGAAATATAAAACTCTCGTCATCCCGGCACGTTTTTAGCCGGGATCCAGCTGTACTGAACTAACAAAAACCACTGGGTTCCGGCCCAAAAGACTGCCGAAAAGACGGCAATGCTTTATTTTCAGGGTTATTGACTGTTTAACACCTAACGCAAAGGCGCAAAGACGCTAAGGTCGCAAAGCTTTTCTTTTACACGCTTTTCTTAGCGCCCTTTTTCTTAGCGCCCTTTGCCCCTCAGCGTCTTTGCGCTGGGTTGTTAGAAAAACACTAGCCACTGACTTTTGCTTTAAGCCGGGGTGCCAGGGAAAAACGTAACCAGGCGAGCATCCCCAAGGGACTGCGCTTGAATATTTTCAGGGTGACAAGCTCTTCGCTGCCCGTAGCCCATTTACGTTTAGCATCGGAATCCGGACCAAACATGTCAAATACCTTCACGGCCTCATTTTCGAACGCCCAACGCAAAATGAGTACCCGTAACACCTGGCCTGGGCCTTGTTTTGAATAGCTGTCCAGATAACCGTGTTTAAAACAGTGCAGTATGCCGTTGAATTCAGCATCCAGCTCAAAGGCGACGGGGGTGTCACCTTCGTACAGCAAAAACAGGCGCAGGTAACCGGCTTCAGCCCAGTGTTTCGCTAGGCTGGTGTAAAATTTCAGGGTGTTTTCATCCTGCACAATGGCGCTGCCTTCGCGTCCCTTCCAGCCCGAGGCTTCGATTTCCAGCACTTCTCTGAAGATGGGCTCAATCTCCTGCCAATCCGTCAGCAGAGTGAAGCGGGCATCTTCCTTACCCATAAACTTCCTTTCCCGGCGTCCCAGTTCCCGGCGGCTTTTACCCAGCCCCGTCCAGAATTCGTCCCAGTCACCGGTGGTTGCTGTGTATGGCGCGGTTTCACAGGGCTCAACATGCACCAAAAGCCCTGGAGTATTCGTATTGACCTTACTGGCAAGCTCAGAAACCGGTGACAAATAAGGGAATTGCAGCATGACCACGCCAAGCTCATTCATCATCTTCTGAAGGCTGGCAGCAGGGGTGTTCAGGTCGCCCTGAATGTCGAAACGCGGAGTGTGGGAATTTACCGCTCCCAGAGCAGCCGGTATGGGCATCCCCAGCACAGAAAAGGCTTTACGACTGTATGGGATATGGGGAGCCTGACTGTCTCCTTCCGGGCTATCTCCTGAAGCGTTTCCTGAATCGTGCCAGGTGCCGCTGTTCATTTCTTTGCCGAAACTGTCCAGCCAAATCTCAAACCAGCGCGAAGTGGTACTCAGTGTATTTTTAAACATAAGTGGAAAATGTGTTGATCCTGTTTGTTCTGATGGTTTATTTTATCACTTTGGAGGCAGAATGTTGTAAAGTTGACTGAAATAAGGCATTTAGCTTGGGGTAAGGCATGCAATGTCATTAAGTTAACGGATTATCGACTGTTGGTAGGTTGGCGGTGAGCTTGCGAACCCCAACGTCGCCAATGATGTTGGGATTTGCTCGCTCACCTGTAACAGAAAATCAGGCTTAACTTAATGACATTGGTAATACAGGGCTATACCAATGCAAAATAAACCCACGCAAAATAAACCCATGCAAGGTGGTTGCGCCAATAACATCGGCCTTGCCCCCAGTTTACTTCAGTTTTAGTAATTTATTTGTCCTTAAAACACTTGCTTTGGCCATGTATCCCGGTAGCGGTGCGTCAAAGCAGCCAGGGCTTCCAGTGGTTAAACGGGTTGCCTGTGGTTTTTTAATGGTTTTTTAATGGTTTTCTAATGGTTACCTATTGGTTACCTAGGGGCCGTTCTCAATCACCGTTCGTGGCGTGATTCTGGTCCTTTTCCGCGCTGGCGGCGTCGCCTAAAGCGCCTACTGTCGCCTAAGAGCGCCTACTTTTGGTGGTGCGATTCGTTGCAATAGAAT
>NVUB02000082.1 GCA_002401775.2 Ectothiorhodospiraceae bacterium | reverse complement strand
CCGCTGGCCCCATTCATCCAGCAGTTTTTCGCTGGATTCCACCAGCGTGCCTGCCAGCTCAATCGTTTTGTAGTGATAATGCGGCGCTTCCAGTTGCACGGTACGGGCGAAACCACTCAGTGCAGCGTAGACCGGTGATACGCTTCCCACCTGACCTCGATAGACGTATTGCACTTCCACGGTTTCAGATTGCTTTTGTTGCAGCTTTTGTTGCAGCAATGCCTGACTTAATAGAAAGAGACTGCCGATACTGGAGTCAAGCTGCTCAGTCAATACTTCCGGCGAATAGGTGTCATTACTCCAGGCATGAATAATCAGACCGACGCGGAAACCCTGTGCCTTGAGGTCGTCAAGCAGGCGTGTGTAACTTTTGGCGTCGGCCACCGGCAGTTGATAGTGATCGCCATCAACGGCATAACGGGCACCCGGACTGACCCGTGCCCAGCGTACCTCGGTATGTGCAAGGCCAGAGCCTTCACGCTGTTGCCAGACTCGCTGAAGTTCGGCAATGAGATCACCTGTCGTATCAAAAACCAAAATATCCCCAGTAGGCTTTGAAACGGGCTGCAAAGGTGCATCGACCCAATCGGCATGCACGAACAATAACTCAGCACTGTTTTGCTTTTCTGTTTGCCGTTGCTTAGCTTGTTTAAGTTGCTTAAATTGTTTTACGCCTTCCGCCGGACTCAGCTCTCCCTTTTTCAACTGCTCAAGCAATAATTTCGCGCTCATGATATTCCCCCCGCCTGTACACGCTGTTCAGCGTCATGCAATTCGACCTCTCCACTTTGCAAACCCTCGAATAACGCTAACAAGGACTCGTCATCCAGCACTGTCCCCACCGGGCTGCCCAGCGCTTTTACGGTGTAATTTTTCATAACCACCAAAACACCGCCGTGGTCATCCAACAGCCACACATCAAACCGGCCTATGCCACGGGTTATTTCTCCTTTTGCCTTTACGTAAGCAAAGCAGCGGGAGGGGAGATGATCGAATATCTCAACATCATCAACAGCGAAAGGCAGATAAAGCGCGTTTCCTTCTGCGTCTTCAGGCAACACTCCCATCACCGTTTGCAGAGCACCGTCCATTAACGAAGGGTGCAATATAAAATCGTCGTTACCACTCGTATGTGGCGCCAGAACAAGCTCGGCCCACGCCTCCCCCGTGCCTCGGTAGAGCTGTTGTAAAACCTGGAAACTTGGGCCATAAAGTAATCCCCTGGCACTGGCGTCCTGATAACATGCCTCTATATCCAATTGCTGATGACAACGCTCGCGAATCGCGGAAAAATCCAATGCCGGTAAATTCCCGGGTTCTGTAACCGCAAACATCACAACGCCTTGTGCATGAACACACAGCTCATCTTCACTGCCAGAGGTCACTTCAAATTCGATGCTTTTATCCTCATTGTCATTTTTATTATCGTCTTCATAGTCATCTTCATAGTCATCCTCTGCAAAGAAGGAAATCCTGATATCAAGCGGGTCACCGCCCACAACCACCGGCCTCAACCAAACCACGTTACGAAGATGCGATACCGGTTCACCCAGCGACAAGCTGGCTGCAACACGCGCCATTTCCAGATAACACACCCCCGGTAACAATTTCGAACCATTAACCACGTGGTCAGCAAGAAAAAAAGCATCATCATGCAGACGCGTTGTAAACACCTGTTCATGCAGTGTAGAAACATTACGACCAACCAGTGCATGCAATACTTCTGAACGGGGCTCAGCCGTTTCTTCCGGTTGTTTATCAACCCAATAACGCTCCCTGGCAAACGGATAACCCGGTAACGGAATACGTCTCCCTTCATCGGCTTCGTATAAGCCATGCCAGTCCACCTCCTGCCCTTCTACATACAGGCCGGCTAATTCCCGCAGACCACGACGCAATACAGTGGCATTAACCGGTTTCCGTAACGAGTCAAGCACACGCGCTACCTCATCACTGCGCACCACATGAGGACGTAATGCACTACCACTCTCGATATAAAAGCAATCATCCACTGTTTTTCTATCGACAAGGGCCAGCAGTTTGTGTCGCAGCTCTCCAATATCCGAAACCAGTAACGCGGCACGCAAAGGGAAGTGTGTCCTGCCAACCTGCAAGGTATAAATGATATCTTCAAAGCATGTTTGCGGGTGAATATCGAACCAATCGACGATATCAAGATAACGCTGACACAATGCTTCCTGAGTTCTGGCAGATACAACGATTAATTGTAAATCTTGGCTCTTGGCAGAACGGCGAATCCGTTCTGGTGCCTCCTCTAACACTAAATGACAGTTAGTGCCACTGAACCCAAAGGAACTCACCGCGGCCTTAAGGTTTTCATTCGCGGGCGCACGCCATTCCGTCAATGCGGTATTGACAAAAAACGGACTGTTTTCAAAATCAATGTGCTCATTGGGGCTGTTGAAATTCACCGCAGGCGGCAATTGCCTGTGCTGCATCGCCAGGAGCACCTTAATCACTCCGGCTACCCCCGCAGCCATTGAGGTATGACCGATGTTTGCCTTAACCGAACCGATTGCACAAAAACCCTTTTTAGAGGTGAACTCACTAAACACCTCCGTTAACGCCTTAACCTCAATAGGGTCACCCAGTTTGGTGCCAGTACCATGCGCTTCTACATAACTGATCTGAGCAGGGTCAATGCCAAAACGGCGGTAAACATCGCGTTCGAGATTATGTTGGGCCTTGCCGCTCGGTGCCGTAAGACCGTTAGTGCGACCATCCTGATTGACCGCGGAGCCTTTGACTACACCATAAATATAGTCACCGTCGGCGATTGCCTTTTCCAGAGGTTTCAACACAACAACACCCACACCTTCACTAAACGCTGCACCATCGGCCTGTTGATCAAAGCTCCGGCATTGTCCCGTGGGTGACACCATTTCAATTTGACTGGTTTTTACCAACAAATCCGGCGTCAACATCAGCGTGATACCCCCTGCCAGTGCCATATCACATTCCCCTGCGGCCAAACTCTGACAGGCCTGATGAATCGCCACCAGTGACGATGAACATGCCGTGTCGATGGTGATGCAAGGCCCGTTCAAATTGAGAAAGTAGGCAAGACGCCCGGCCAGGATGCTCGGCGCTGTACCCGTGAACGCTTCGGCATCAGTATCCATTCCGGCCTGGACGAGAATTTTCTGGTAATCGCTCATCGGCGCACCAAAAAATATGCCACAGCGTTTCTTCTGAAGTTCAAGCTCCGAATAGCCAGCGTCCTCGAAAGCCTTCCATGACTCCTCCAGAAAAATACGCTGCTGAGGGTCCATTAACTCGGCTTCTTTCGGAGAAATACGGAAAAAAAGCGCGTCAAACTTATCAACGTCGTCTATAAAGCCGCCCGTTTTACAGTAAGTCTTATTGGGTGTTTGCGAGATTGGATCATAATATTTGTCCGCATCCCAACGCTCCTTAGGCACCTCGACGATGCTGTTAACACCATCACGCAAATTAGCCCAAAAAGCCCTTACATCACCGGCCCCCGGAAGTCGTGCTGACATTCCAACAATAGCGACCTCAGTTTTTCGTTGAGTCTCAGCGGACTCAGTAGCGACGGTTTTCTCAGGTCGCTGCGCATGAATATTCCCCGGTGATACCCGCGAAGAAACGGGTTGCTGATCCATCCCGAGATCACCAACAAGTGGTTTCTGACGCAACTGAACGGAATGCTGCACAGATTCATCGCGAGTTCCCGCCGTTGACGTAGGCTGGCACAATGTGGCGGGCGCTACCGCAGATAACTCAAGCACTCCCTTTTTGACCAAAGACACTGTCGGGGAAGGGCTTAAGGAAGGTATAGACGAAGTATCTGGGTTTGATGCAACTGTCTCTTCTGCACGTCTGACCATTGCAACAGGCTGGCGCAACTTAATTGATACGGAAGCTGGCGACTCAGCCGTTGATAGGGAATCTCTGTCTATAGATGGCAAAACCGGCTCCGCCTGTAGCACCGGTAATGGAGACACAGAGGTATTGGCAATATCCTGTACCCTGCCTGACACTTCGGATACTTCCATTTTTCGAATCGTGCTCAACGCTGTGCCAATATGCTGGGCCAGCAGTATCGGTGTTGGATGATTATAAATAGCCACAGCATCCAGGTTCAGCCGAAACGCCTTATTTACATCACGGACAATTTCCACACCGGTGATCGAATCAACGCCCATCTCGCGAAAGCTTGACTCACCGTGTATTTCATCCTCAGGCAAATGCAACACCTGGCCAATAATAGCCACTATACGCCCCAGTACCTCCTGTTGAGATACAACCTGTGCACTTGAAGCAGACTGGGGGAAATCAGACGGTAATTGCGATACCGGGGTCTGTGCAACATCCAGTAACGCTTCGCTATTTTGTCGTTTATTCAATTCCGCGCAAACATGTTGCGTCAATATCGTTGGCGTTGGGTGGTTATATATAGATACGGCGTCCAAATTTAACCGGAACGCAGCATTTAAATCACGGACAATTTCCACGCCGGTGATCGAGTCAACGCCCATCTCTCGAAAGCTTGATTCCGCAGACACTTCCTCCTCAGGCAGGTGCAAAACACCGCCGACAAGCTTAATAATGGAAGCACTGACCTGGGCTTCAGAAACATTGGAAATTTCGCCCCTGGGTTGCGACATAGGTTGCGACATAGGTTGAGACAGGGAAGCAGCGTCATTCAAAACGCTTTCAGCTTCGCCAACGATCGCCACCGTAGCGTTTCCTTTATCCAATTCCGTACAGATATGTTCAGCCAGAAGAGAGGCTGTCGGATAATTGTAAATAGCCACCGCATCCAGATTAAGAGCCAGTGCGCTATTAAGATCACGAACAATCTCTACCCCTGTGATCGAATCAACCCCCAGCTCACGGAAACTGACTTCGCCGTTTATTTCCTTGTCCGGCAGATGCAAGACACTGGCAATCGTCGTAATAAGCGTGGCTTGCACCTTAGCAACGTTGTGTCTAACAGACTTTAGCGATAGATCAGATGTCGTTAACTTAACGGGTTTATCATCATTTATTAAAGAAGGCACTGCCCCTGGCGCCTGCTGTGAAGGTGTCTCCGCCGGTACTGCTTCTCCTGGATTAAAATAAAACTGAATACGTCGTTTAACCTCCGGGTCTGCAAAGGTCTCCTCATGCATATCAAGTTCGCGCTCGACAATCCCCTTTAATTGCTCAAGCAACCGGCCGGACAGCTCCCGCTTGAGAACCTTTAAAGGCTGCAGCGGTTTTTCACACAACGTACGCGCGATCGACAAAGCCTCTGACAAAACATCTTCGGGCTTACGGAAGATGAGCGAAGCACCACGAGTCCGCAATTCATCCCCCGAAAACCCCTTGGCCGTAAACATCATCTCAGTCGCCAGGTTTGCTCCCAGCTTTTCACGCAAAATCAGAGTTGACCCCATTCCCGGCGTAAAGCCATACTTCATAAAGTTAGCGCTGTACACACCATCTTCAGACATAATCACCACGTCAGCAAAAAGACCAAAAACCAGGCCTCCCCCTAAAGCATGTCCCTGAATCGCCGCAATAACCGGTATCTTGCACTCCAACAGACCACGAAACAAAAATGGAAAATCATCAAAGTCAGCCTCACGCTCAACCAACGTCATCAATTCTTCACGCGATCCCCCCATGCAGAACACGTTGTCATAGCCGGTCAGGATAATGGTTTTCACGCCTGGAGACTGCTGGGCCTGCAAAACTCTGGCGGCAATCCCATGTATAAACCGTCGAGTAAACATATTGCGGTTAGCGCGATCCTGTAGGGTGATAATTGCAATACCACCCTCAACGATTTGTAAGATCACTTCATCACCCTGATAGGGGCCGGCACGTTCAAGTAACGCCTCGGCCACAGGTTTAGCACCCGTACCCATGGGAATGTTGGCTTTAGCCGATGATTTTCCGGTTAGATTCGATGGCATATTAGGTGGTATATTAGATGGCATAGTTGTTGTCGCACGTTGAACCTCTTGCTCCTTGCCAGGCAACGCTGACGCTCTCATTGACAAAGTCGGCTCCGACTTCACCGACGCCACTTCGCGCTGCCCGCCTTCTTCATACCAGTAACGTTTGCCTTCAAACGGATATGTCGGCAAACTGATGCGCCCTGGTTTTATAGCCTCATGCAGCAACGTCCAGTCAATCGACATTCCACTCACCCACAATTGCGCCAGCTTCTTCAAGTCTCGATCTTCCAACACCACTCGTAGATAGGCT
>NVUB02000081.1 GCA_002401775.2 Ectothiorhodospiraceae bacterium | reverse complement strand
CTGCTGATCCTGTTCAGCGCCTAACTGACGATTCGAGGTATCTATCCATCGAGCATAATGTTCTGCACGTGCCGCCGCATCTCTTGCGTCAAGCTTGTCTTTGTTGCGACTCCAATAACCGCCCACACCACGCCACGGGGCGACGTATTCCGTGTATTCATCGAGATTTTCTAGCGAAGAATCGTTTGTTTGATTCGCATTATCATTCCATTCCTTTTTAGCAATATCGTCCTTCGCGTCCTGTTCGGACGCTATGTCGGCAGCTAGACCCATATCTAAAAACCCTCTATTTTCATTAAATTATTAATGCTGTTAAAAAAATCAGCTGATACCCAATATAGTACATGCTCGAACCCGTGCCGTCGCCTTTTTGTGCTATTTTTAGGCATTATTTGATCGGGCATGTCGGATGTTTTGTGAAACAATCCAGCGGGCTACGGGTGCGGTGACAGCAACCGATGGTGCCGCCTTCAATCGTTGGTCGTTGGGCCAAACTCCGTACAAAGTTCTATACCTGTGGGAAGCCCAACCGGGTTTTATGTTCCGGTTTATACAATGCTGTTTTAACTGCCCAAAAAATGATATTTTCTCAGGCCATGATGCATGTTTGTTCTCTTGTTTTGGCGTTCGTTTTAGTTCCTTTAGTTTCGCTTCATGAACCGGCATTGCTTCAGTTTTGGGGATTAACTCAGCGCCACATCCGGTGCATTTGCGACTGGATTTAAAGACAGCACCGCAATCACCGCAGTGGATATCTTTGGGTTCGGATCGCTCCTGCGCTACCTTTTTTTTCAAATCATTAATTTTTACTTTACCAGACAAGCTCCAGGGAATCGGGTCGTCTACAAAACCGTGTTCTGCAACTGAGCCAGCATGGTCAATTATCAGGGCTTCATCTTTGCCAGGGTATGGACGCAACACCCGGCCAACTGTTTGGAGATACAACGCCAGCGATTTGGTGGGGCGAGCCAATACAGCGACCTCAAGACGGGGGATATCCAAGCCATAAGATGCCACAAAAACATTACACAGCACGGTTGTTTCACCGCTACCAACACGGGCCAGAATTTCTCTGCGTTCACCCGGTTCAGTATTGCCATCCAAGTGTTCAGCATTTATATTTTGGCTAATAAATTCATCTCGAACGTGGCGGCTATGGGCACAGCTTGAGCAAAACACCACTGTCGATTTTCCTTTAGCTAACCGCAGCCAGTTAGAAACAATGTCGCCAACAAGCTTGGGCTGGTCGACAGCTTCATCAAGCTGTTTGGTGATATATTCGCCTTGAGAATTTAAACCGATTTTCTCCAGATCGGGAGTGCTTGGCGCGTAGTATTTAGCAGGACACAGATAGCCGTCAGCCGTTAACCTCGCAATTGATTGCGTCTCGACGATCTTATCGTACAGCTCGCCCAGCCCACGGCCATCGCCACGACAAGGCGTTGCGGTCATTCCAATGATGCGAGTGCCCTTGCTTTTGTAGTGCTCGATAATTTTTTTGCGGGATGCCGATAGCGACAAGTGAGATTCATCAACGACTAATAAGTTGGCCATTGGCAATACAATTTTATCGCGCTTGATCCAGGCGTGAATCGTATCGAAGCTAGCCACCTGTATGGACGCCCAGTTGTCCCGTGGCTCGCCACTCATAATGATGCCATGCTGAACACCTGCGGCTGTTAGACGCTCACTGAATTGGCAAATTAGTTCCCTTCGTGGCGCTAACACCAGCACAGACTTTCCGTTATTTGCTGCCAGCCGGATAATTTCGACGGCAATGGCAGTCTTCCCCGACCCGGTCGCGGACTGAAGTAGCACACTTTGATGCTTTTTTAATGCGTCGCGTAGATTGTCGATAGCCGCTAACTGGTAACCTCGGAGTATCATTTGTCACCCTTTGCAAACTTTTCACAATATCTTGACTGGGCGCCCCACAAGCCCGCCATAGGCTCCCAACATCCTTTATCGCAACGCCCCAGGTGCGGATGGTTAAGAGGCTTAAAATGGTCACACGAAAGACATTTCACCCGCTTCAATGGTGGCGGTGATTTAACTGGCACCTCTGCGGCTCGCTGTAGAAAATATCGCAACGCACCAGAGTCCTCACGACACTGATTAAGAACGCTATCAATTTCGGCTTGGCTAACTTCGTTAATGTGGGCAAGCCAACAGCGTATCGATTCCCCGTCAGCTAACGATAGTTTTTTCACGGCTCGAACAAAGTCGCCGCCAGCTATCGGTACCAGCCTTTCAGTAGCAGGAACATACTGTTCGTCCTCAGAACGTCGCATTGCAATACATTGATCTATCCAAAAACCCATAAGTCACCTATATAATATTTACTGATAATAAGTAGCGCATAAATCACTAAAAATGCTTTAAGTGGTCAAATAATAACCAATATTAAGGCTTTAGCCCCTTTAGCCCCTTTAGCGAACGCTATATACGCCAGTTATTTTTTTCTCATTACGGCCGGGTTAACGGAATAAGTTGGTAATTTTGGCCGTCCTAGTGAGGGCGCAGGCTCATTCATTACAAGCCAATTTTTATCAATAAGGACATCGCAGGCATTTTCCACCTCAGACTTTTTTTTCAAAAGGTGCCATTTTTTGTCGTAAACATCTTTCGCGGTAAATGGCTCCGGCAGTTTGTCCAGGCGCTCAGATAGTATTTTTGCGGCGTCCCTGTCAGGCGAGGCGGCATAGTCGTAAATCCTACGTGCATGAGTTTCCAGGTATTCGCACCACCCAGCCGCCAACCTGGCACACCGCGCTGTCACTGGCCCAACTGCGCTACCATCTGCAACGTCAACAAGGTGAAATATAAGCGCCAGTGTTGGCATGAGACTTCGGTATTTACCTAGATGCTCACCGATTAACGGATCAAGTTCGGATTGAATGCGGTGCTGCAATTTCGTTATCCACGAATTGAAAACCGATTGCCCCTCAGCGTCAAAGTGAAGGAATGGGGATTTATCAAACTCTGTTTTCTCTGCCCCATGTTGTTCAAAATCCATTTCCGAGAGTGTTTGAAAAATATTGAATACACGGGTTTTTTCGTCATTGTTAGGATATTTATCCACCAATTCCCATTGGGTATTTTCATCGGGGTATACGGCAAGTTGGAATCGTTGTACCAACCCATCATTTCCGCCATCAGCCGATTGACGCAAATATTTGGCGAGCTTGTCAGGTTGGATGCCGCCAGTTAGCGATATGCAAATCGATTTAGCCTCAACCAATCCGCGACCAATTTTGAAGTCTGTGTAGCTTCCGTCGCCATTCCAACCCTCAAGAAAATACGCCCTTTCGTCCTCGTTCCCCTGTTTATCCCATCGTGATAGAAGCCCTACCAATTCGTCACGGTACGTCAAAATTCCTCGTGGATTGTCTTTCTGCAAAACAGTCTGCGATTGCACTGACGTTTCGTTTGTTTTGAATATGCGACAGGCTGGCGGCTCAATTTCTGGACTGTCTGTATAGGCAGTACGCAGCCTCGATAATTCGTTAGCGTTATTCGACGCCGCTGCCTTTCCTATACTTTTTTCGAACGATTTATCCTGCGCCTCAGCCACCTTCAAATCGAACTTGTGGGCCTGTTTATCCGTTTCATATGCCTTGCCAGCAATAGATTGCAGCCGACCCAAGAATTCAAGCGGCTGTTTCATTGACGGTGTCTTAAGAACGACACTTGGACGCCCGACGCATGCCCCCCATAGATTTGGGATCACCAGCCAATCGTCCTTTTTCTTCGGCTTGATAGTGCATGCCGTTCCGATAACCGACGCTAAGGCAACGATGGCTGTCGTGGCCACAAAGTCAGGCGGCGCTTGCAGACGGTGTGCTATATCGTTAATCCATCCTGACAGTACGGGCGGGATTAATTCTGGCGTTAGCTTCTCGACAGGAAGGAGAGGCGAATCGACAGTCTCCAGCTCTCCCCACCCGAGTGTTTCATGCTGGCGGCGATACTCGCCAAGATCGTCAACATTGGATGCTGGCGATTCAACCGGCAAGGAACCATACCCATCGG
>NVUB02000080.1 GCA_002401775.2 Ectothiorhodospiraceae bacterium | reverse complement strand
GCCGATTGCTCATTAAGTGGCGATGGCATCACGGTATGTTGAGCGGCCAGATGTTTGGCCAATACGCTATAAAAACGCGCAGAGTCAATGGGTTTGGCAAGATAGTCGTCTGCGCCGGCATCAAAACATTTTTTCCGATCTTCTTGCATGGCGTTAGCCGTTAAGTTGATGATCGGGATACTGAAGCCAGAACTTCGCAGGTATTTCGTCGCCTCAAGCCCATCCATTACCGGCATTTGAATGTCCATTAATACCAGATCATAGGAGGTGTTTGTAACACGCTTGATGGCTTCCTTGCCATTGTTGGCTATATCGACACTGAGTCCTAAACGAGTAATGAATTTAGCGATAAATTTCTGATTATCGATGTTGTCCTCGACCAGTAAAACATGGCCAGTTAATAGGCGTGTATCGGTGGGTATTTTTATATCAGACTGATGAATGTTGAGGTCTGGCCCGGTGAGTAACTTAAGTTTGTCACTGTCAATTCCGGCATTTATTTGGAAGGTAAATACGCTGCCGCTGCCTTTTTCGCTTTGTATCGTGACATCCCCCCCCAGTTTTTGGGCGAGTTGTCTGGAAATGCAAAGGCCTAATCCGGTCCCACCAAAAATCCGTGTTGTCGATTCATCCGCTTGGGAAAAGGGTTTAAAGAGTCGTTTTTGTTCATCCTCCGTCATCCCGATTCCCGTGTCAGTGACGGATATTTCTAATTGATTGGTTTCCGAAAGATAGGCGATAGACAATGTAACATGGCCATTTGCGGTAAATTTTATGGCATTTCCACATAGGTTGATCAAAATTTGCTTAAGGCGGGTCGGGTCAGTCACTATTTCGGCAGGAAGAGGGTATTGATAATTGACGTTAAATGATAATCCTTTGTTGAGTGCCTGAGGTCTGAGTATGGGATTTAATTCGTCGGTGAACACAACAGGCGAAAATTTACGGTTTTCAATAACAAGTTGCCCCGCCTCAATTTTTGATAAATCCAAAATATCATTGATAATTTGCTGTAAATGCGAGCCACTGGAAATGATGGCATTGATTTCATGTTCCATTTCTTCCGGAGATTGATCGTCATCCAGTAGCATTTCGGAGTATCCCAGTATTGCCGTCAAAGGGGTACGTATTTCGTGGCTCATATTTGCCAGGAACGTAGTTTTAGCCTGGTTAGCGGCATCCGCAGCATCTTTCGATTTTTGTAAGCTTTCTTCCGTAATTATTTGCTCCATTGTGACACTGATCCACTTGCCGAGTAGATTGACGAAATCGACATCCGCCTGAGTGAAAGCGCTTTCCATGGGTTTCCTGTTTGAAAAATTGACGGTCCCGAATTTTTTATCATGTACGTATATGGTGGTACCCAAATACGCTTCCATGCCGAGAAACTTAGCGGCCGGATGGTCTTTATAGGATGAAGTGCTGACATGGTGAATCGCGATGGGGCCGTCGGTAGAAAAGGTAATATTACAAAAAGTCTTATCAAGGGGGAGTACCAGACCTCTCCTGGCGGGCAGGTCAGAGGGGGCGACCGTGTTTAAAAACAAGGAGGCATTTTTTTCAGGGTCTTGACTGCCGAGTTTTCCAATTTCCATTCCAAGAACGCGGCACCCCAGTTTCAGGGTTTCTGTGATTCTGTCATCCAGACTAAGGCCGGAATTGGACGTGGCTTCATATAATAGCTGTATTCTCTTTCCTTGATCAACCAGACGACTTTCTGTTTTGCTGGTTCTTTTGATGATAAGAACGGTAAATATCCCTAAAGATACTGCGATGACACTGAATATTACAACGAGATAATAAGCGGAATTATTAGTGCTTTCACCAGAGATTATCGTATTGATCAAGGAATGACGTGTTGACATTATAAATCGGTCAACACGTTGAATGGCATTAGCGATTGAACGAGGATTATCGATGTCGAGTAATTGATTTATGATTTTCCTGGCGTTGTCAGAGTCACCCTTATTTACGCTGACGAGCACGCTATATTCACTATTTTCAAACTCATGTAGCAGGCTGATGATGGCAAAGTTGTTGTTAGGTGTGCTATTGATGGTAATACCACCAACATCCATTGATATGTTGCTCAGCTGAGTGGTTAGTTGGAGGTTTAATTGGGCAAATAATTCATGGTTACGGCGAAAGTCTTGATAGAAAGCTTCTGGGCGAGCAGTCGTCGTAGCGGTGATTATTTGATGTGAGAGAGCCTGTTGCTTGCGTAGCGTTTGACCAATATTCGTCAGTGTTTGAATAATATAAGAATTATTCCCCAATGTTCCCAGAATGTTTTGATTATCGGAAAGCGATTTAAACCAATACCCAATAATTAGCGCAATAATGATGAGAATCGTCGAAAACCCTGAAAGAATCAGTGATTTCGAATGGCCGATATCCGCTTTAACAAGTTGGTTATTCATTTTTATACGTGTCTTTTGTCGATAATGTGGTCGTTATTATTTGCTATCGTTTTATTGGATACTCTGTATAAATGATACCTGTGCGTTTTGCCGTAGAATATGACCAAGGCAGCTATTTCACTTTTGATAACGTGCTGCTGATCACTTTCTTTTGACCGTCACGATGGTAACCCCCCTGATTCCTGATAACGTATTTTCCTTGCCATATTTTGGTGATAACGATCCTCTGTACAATAATTATTTAAGTACTGACAGAACTAATCGTCCTGAATCCAATAAAATTTAGCTAATGCGCAAATTTTATACATATTTTTTGTGGGTTAAGTGATTATTATGAATAATGCTATGTAAATTTCCTGAAGTGATTAAGAAATGAAGGCTGATAACCACAAAACCATAAGGCCAGAGAGCGAACAAGAGGGGGGAAGGACGAGAGTATAGTACTGAACTCGTGAGAGCTGATACCTATACTAAGGTAAAAAGATGGAAAAACAACCGCCCGTATTATTTGTGAGATTTCGGATCTGAATATAGCCGGTTTTGTCTTTGCTTTTATGAAGGTTGGCAACTTGTTGTGAAAAATACAGCCCTAACCCTGTATTTCCGGTTTCAAAATTAATGCCCGTCGATGGAATGGTATTGTCATAAATCATATGGGAAGGGTAGCCAGGGCCATTGTCGATAATGTTTATCTCAATAAAGCCGTCCACTTTCGCTGCCGATACCGTAATACTGTCTTGAGTGTACTGGTAGGCATTGCTAATAATGGTTTTTAGTACACTGGAGACAATATCCCGGTCGAAATAACCAACTAAATCTTGTGGGCACTGTAAGGAAAGCGTAATACCATGTCCATCCAGTAGTTCCTTGTACTCCAGAATGACTTCTTCAAGGTAGTCTTCTACTAAAACTTCATCCGCATTTAAGTAATATTTCCCTTGATCCATTTTATACAAGGTCAAAAGCAGCACAAGATCCCTGTTAACTCTTTGCGTTTCATGTTGAATTCGGCGAAATTTTTCATGTACAGGGCAGGTTTTTGGTTCACACTGGTTAGTAATTTCATTCAAAGAGCCCAACAGCATGGCCAAGGAATTTTTCATATCATGAACGGAGCTGGCCAGGATTGTTGAAAAATCCATACTGTTTTTAGCATTTTTCATGGAAAAACCCTGTCATTAACATTTTCGATAGTGTCTTTTAGCTCACGGTATGCGGTCGTTAGCATGCGGTATTTTTCGCTGGGTTTTCCATCAAACGTGACGCGATCAAGATGTTTTTTGGTGACGCGGATAAGATCATCGGTTGCGCCTGACATTTTCATGTGCATTATTAATGATTGTGCAGTGTTTAAGTTAATCACTGTGTTTTCAGACATGGCGGAGGATGCTTTTAAAAATAATGAAATGGAATCTTCAATTTTACCCGTCGTTGCTAATTTTACACCACGGTTATTTAACTCAACAACTTCCTCTCGTGTTTTCATTAATGACTTAATAAAGTCTTGTGAAACGTTCATGTCCGTAAGCGTTGATATGATTTCATCAATAGCAGACTGATTATCATGATTGTTTCGTATGGCATGACGAATAAGTTTGTTGGCGTCTTCATCTTGTGCATTTTTGTAGCATAATGTCGCGATAGTCACGGCGTCTGCGCTGTGTAATGAGCCGGGGGAACGTTCAAATTCAGACATGACTGCCTGTATTGAGGATACCGTTTTTTCCTTATTTAACATTTCATCGTAAATAAGGACTTCATTAACCTTTGTTTTTATATTGTCGTCCGTTCCAGGTTGACAAAAAAGGTCTTTCATTGAATTAATGGTACTCACGGCATCTACCGACATTCCTTTTTGTATATATACACGCGCCAGTCCTGAAAAGTCATCAGGGCTTAAATAACACGAATGTTTTCCTGTGCGTACAATTTTTCGGTAGGCACTTTCTGATGTATCAAAATCTTTATTTTTAAATGAAATGTCAGCGAGTATTTTTTGACGTTTTATCGACTTTGGCGAACGGGTGACAGCTTTACTTAAGGACTCTTGAGAGAGAACATAATCACCCTTTTTCTCATGCACCTTTGCAAGCCAGTCGTGAGCAAACAAGTAGTTTGGATTGTCTTCTGAGAGGTCTTCAAATATATACTTGGCTTCATCATATTCTTCTCTATAGAAATGTACCTGACCTAAGTACAATAATGCCCAGGGTATTTCCCTTTCATTCAATACAATCCGTATGTTTTCTTCCGCATGTTGATAATCTTTAATTCGGATGTAAAGGTCTGTTTGAATTTTTAATAATTCATATCGGTTTTTGGGTTTTTTATCCAATAATTTTGAACACATTTCAATGGCGGAAACGTAATCTCGTTGCTGAATGGAGAGTGATATTTTTCGTAAGTTTTCCTTTCGGTCAACTAATTTTTTTAGGCGTGAAATTAATACTTCTTTTGTAAAAGGTTTTGACAAATAATCATCTGGCATGTATTCAACAGCACCCATCACCATTTCCGAGGTGTTTTCAGCGGTTGTCATTATATATATTGTTGAATACGGAATGAGTTCCTTTTCTTTTGCTTCTTCTAATACTTGTTGCCCATCTTTTCCGTTGCCAAGGTTATAATCACATAAGATAACATCATAATGATTGTCGGTAATTAATTGAATGGCTTCTTCACCATTACTCGCTTCGGTGATACTTTCCGCACTAAAAACAGAAAGCATGTTACACAACATTGATCGCATTCCGGGGAAATCATCAATGATGAGTATATGTTTTTTCTTAAGGCTCCAAAGTTTCATAGTGTTATTATTCTTTATCAGTCACTTTTTGTGTTGGTCTCATTTGATTCAGTAACTTCAGCTGAGTCAAAATTAAGTTCTGTATCTATATCTGTATCAAGGTCAGGTGTAAGGTCGCCTAAAGAATCGTCGATCAAATCGGTGTCGTCATTTTTTTTATCGTTGGCCTTAGAGGGTTCGCTGGTATCTAAGTCAGGGGCAGGGCTAGGGTCAGGGGTTTTATTAGGCGCTGAGTCGGTAGGTTTGTCACCGGTACTGGTTTTTTCTGTTAAACCCAGTAGTAATTCTTCCGGGATTTCATCCATTTCACTGCTGGCATCACCGCTGCTATCGTTTGTCTTGTCGGGGGTTTCCCCAGTACTTGTTGATTCACTGTCAGTCGGCCCACTTAAATCCAGGGCAGGGTCACCTGTGGATTGATTTTTTGTGTCTTCTATGACGTCATCATCATCATCGTTATCCGCCAATAATTCATCAATCGCTGAATCGACGTCAGGAATGATTGATTTATCCTCAACTTCAGGCTCTTCTGGTGTTTCCTGATGCGTTAGTTGATGGTAGGGCGTTACGAGTATACATATATCTTCAGTTAACTTGGTGAGCGCCTTTTCATCCCCTTTGTGAAAGGTTTCGAGTATAAATTTTATAAAGGTGTTCTCTTTTTCGACGATGTCATCGACAATGGTGTTGAGGGTCCCTTCATTAATACCTGAAATAGGGGAATATGTTGTCTTTAAAAAAGATTTCCTACCCTCAATTTTATTGGTATGGGAATCCAGGGTATCTTTAAGAAATTTTGCTGCTTTTCTTTTTTTGAGTATAAAAAATATCACATATCCAATAATTAATATTGTTTCAACGGCAACAATTTCACTGAGGATGATGACGGCTGTCGGATCTGAACTAACCATGGGATGCTTCCCCTATTAGGTTTGGAAGTACCATTTGTTTGATTGTGAATCGATATCGGTAGAACAAAAATGCAGATAAGAATAAGAAAATATTGAAAATAAACACTTTTACGGAAACCATAATCAGGCTGACTTGTCCGTCAGCAGATTCCGAATTCTCAAGGTTATCATGCGCCTCTTCTTTATGGGAATGATCATCTGATGAATCATCGTGTGTTGACTCTTTGGGGGATTTACCCATTTTAATTTTCAATACCGGAAGGTCAGTATTAAAATCATCACCATTTATGGCATTTCCTGATACATTGACGGTTACTTCATGTTTACCCTTCATTTTATGAGTCGGTATATCTAACTGCCATTCTGCAGGGTTGGTTCTTGGGATATTATATTCTTCTATATCGCCGTTAGGTAGCTTATGTGTGGCTAATACCTTCAGAGTGTCAGAATTTATTAACGTCTGATATGGGAATACAGTGATCCTGAAGCGATTGCCGGCATTTTTGGTAACGGATTTTTTCGAACGTTCAACTGAACCATCTTGTTGATGATCTTTTGACGGTTCTTCAGTAATTTTTTCTATATTTGCCGTTGCCGGGGCGCTGTATATAATTAATTGTTGTCGGGAATGCCGGCGGAAAGTTGTACCATTGATGGCAATTTCTATTTCATGCTCCCCTGCAATGAGCGATTTCTCCAGTATTGCAGTATAGATACCATCTTTCGCCTTTTTGTCTTCACCTTTGCCGTTGTCTCTCAGTTTTATTTTCCAGGTTTTATCCTTGTAGTCTGAATCAACCGCGCTTTGATTAATCGTGGCTTTAACAAAATGTAGGAAATCTCGTTGAGTGATGCGATCACCATTTTCTTCGAGATGGGCATGGAGTGTTAATTTTTTATTAATTAATAGGTTTGGTGGAATTTTTGAGGTTTTTAATTTGAGATTAGTCACAACCATCACACGGTTGTCAGAGTCGGTTGGCGCATTTATGGTCCAGAAACCGGGTTCCGGGCTTTTGACGGTAACAAGATCGTAATGCGCTTCTTTGTGCCATGTCATCTCAGCCTTTAATTCTTTACTGTTGTATGATTTTCCTTCCGGAGAGGTAATACTGCTTTGAAATTTTTTGTCTTCCCGGAAGACTAGAAAAGTCATTTCTTTTATGCTGTTGTCGACTTTTACCCTATTATTGGTTAATGGCAGTGTGTCTGTTGGCGCGGCATCTTCAAATAAATGCAAAAAAAGCCGCTCCAGGCCTTGGGTCGTCTCTATGGTTTCAAATCGACCGCCTGTGGCGGTGGTCAATTGTTTGAGCAGGTTCTGGTCTGACTCCTTTGATAGCGCAATGGCATGTATGGTTACCTTGGCTTGCTGTAATTGCGGTAATAATTCATTCAATATCCTCTGCCGAGATTCAACATTGGTATTTTCTTCCCGCGAGATATCCACTAAGCCATCCGTCAGTAGGATGAGGGTTCTTTCAAAATGGGGGGCTGATTTTTTCCAATCCCAGGTGGAACGACGAAGTACGTCTTCAATATTCGTATAAAGCCCGGTGGAATTAATTTTTTCGGTGGCTGCCTGCGCGTTTGTTTTCCATTGTTGGGTAACGGGGCCGTGGGGAATTAACATGTTAACCCACTGACCAAACGTCCAAACGCCAGAATGTGTGGTGGCTGGTGTCTCGACAGGTAACAAAGAAACAAACAGCTGAAGGGCGGGGCGTCGCAGATTTCCGGGGTCATTTCGCTTCATGCTGCCGGATATATCAATCAGTACGCGCACGTCGTTGATCTTTTGGCTCGTGTTTACGTCGCTCGTCAGTGGCTTAGTGGGGGAGGTTGGAACTTCTGGGGCGGCATCGACTGCCGTAGACAGGATCAAAAACAGGCCGCAGAGAAGCCCACAAGCACAAGAAAATGGCACATAATCAACACCGGTGGCCTGAAAAAAGTGAGTTAATGTCCGCATTCGACGGTTTATTCCTGGTCTCATTTGATTATTTTGGGGTATATAGACATACCACCCAGGAATTAGCGGCAAGAAATCCCGAAACTTCACAAAAAAGGTCCAGTATTCAATACTATAGGTTAAGCGACTGAGAGCAGGCTGTGTTTTATCTTATTGATTTTATTGGGACATTTCTGAAGATATACCGGAAGCATGCGGTAAGGTTTGTGCATTTTTAGTCTATACGGATATAAATAAACGGTAACTACGTTAATCAAACAATGGTCATCAAACAACGGTCATCAAACAACGGTCATCAAACAATGCTCATCAAACAATGCTCATCAAATAATGGCCATCATAAAACAACCCTCAAATATCGACGTTAAGTAACGGAAACCATGGAACCTACACAACACATACCTTCTGATAACGATTCGGGGACTGGATCAGATGCGGGGGAGGTCGATCATCGACGTCTGGTCCACGTTGTTCGTATGGGATTTGCGATTGTTTTGTTGCTGGTGCTGGTGCTATCAGCGGTGAGTTTATACCGTCTGAAAGGATTTAATACGAATATGGGCGTTATTGTTGATGTCCACAATAAAAAGGTGGCTTTAGCCTTTGGTATGCGTGATGCCATCCGGCAACGCGCGGTCAGTATATACACCATGTTAGCCACTAATGACCCTTTCGTGAGAGATGAAGAATTAATGCACTTTTATTCCTATGCCGGTTTATACCGGAATAGAAGAGAAGAGCTGGTGAGTCTTGGCATTGATAAAAAAGAAAAAGAAATTCATCTAAAGTTGGAAAATGCGTCAGTGCGCGCACAGTCGACTAATCGGCGCACGGCTGAGCTTCTTATGCACAATACAGCTGATAACGTTATTGGTCAGTCTGTTAGCAAAGGGCTTGTGGAACAGAAATTGTTACTGGATCTGCTCGATGAATTGATCAATCTACAACAACAATATACGGCGACGGCCGTGCAGCGCAGTCGAAACGACTATCAGTTTATTTGGATTCTGCAATTCGCGCTTGGTATTGTGGTGTTAGTTGTGGGTATTTTGATTGCTCGATTTGTTACCCATAACGTGCGCACAAAAAGCTTTGAACTAAATAAAAAGAATACCGAGTTAGCGCGCGCCTATAAAATTTCTGAAGAAGCCACAAAAGCTAAATCAACATTTCTGGCGAATATGAGCCATGAAATACGCACACCGATGACAGGTGTGTTGGGAATGTTGGACTTATTGCGTGAAACCAATTTGGTTTCTGAGCAACGATACTTTACCGACACCGCCTATAATTCAGCGGAAGCGTTATTGGTCGTTATTAACGATGTTCTCGACCTTTCTAAAGTAGAGGCGGGTAAGGTCGATTACGAGTCAATATTGTTTGATGTCCGGCATTTACTAGAAGAAGTTGTGGGACTCTACGCGAAAGAAGTGCAGGGCAAGGGCGTCGAGATTTCTGCACATATTGGCAACGATGTTCCTGAATATGTGAGGGGTGATCCTACTCGACTACGTCAAATTCTGAATAACCTTATCAGCAATGCCGTTAAATTTACCCACGATGGTGAAATATTCGTCAGTCTTGAACGTGCAGAAAGCACTACTGAGAACGGTGAAAATTTACTGCGTTTTGAAGTTGTCGATACTGGAATTGGCATTTCTGAATCGGCCCAAAAAATCATCTTTGGGCCCTTCACCCAGGCTGATGAGTCTACTACCCGAAAGTTTGGTGGAACGGGGCTAGGTTTAGCCATTAGTGAACAAATGGTAAAACTTTTTGGGGGCGAGCTTGGTGTTATATCGGAAGTAGGGATGGGCACCACTTTCTGGTTTACCGCAATCCTTGACCCTAATGAACGTCGCTCAGAATGTCGTGAGCAAGATCGCTTTAACGGTGTGAGTGTTTTTATTTTTGCCAATGGCAAAGGTGCCACAAAAATGATCAGGAGCCTGGTCGAGTACTGGGGCTGTTCAGTTATTGCATCTAATTATGATGAAGAATTAACCTTACCAATAACCGCTGATGTGGCCATTTTAGACGTCGATTCCCTGGTGGCCAATAATGTGACAAATGTGTATGCGTTGCGTAAAAAAATCGTCAATGCCAAGCATACTATTGGTATGTTTCGGTTGTCGGACAATGATGTTGCCGGGAAGGTACAGCATTTTCAATTTTCAGCAAGCGTTATGCGACCGGTTAGGCGAGCGCCCTTATTAACGGCCTTTGTAGGAATGGATGGAAATAATGAAATTATTGTTCCGCGACCTGAACGTTTCCCACCACTCGAAACCACCGAAAGAAAAGGGCTCTCAGTATTATTGGTTGATGATAATGCGGTGAACCAACAGGTGGCCATCGCGATACTGCAAAAGCAGGGTTTTTTGGTTGATATTGCTAACGACGGTGTGCAAGCACTTATACTCTTTAAAGCGAACTGTTATCACGTGGTATTGATGGATTGTCAAATGCCGGTGATGGACGGGTACGAAGCCACTCAAAAAATCAGAGAGTATGAACAGGACAATGACCGGTCACCTACGCCGGTTATAGCATTAACCGCCAATACCTCAGATGAGGATAGAAAAGCGTGCTTTGAATCCGGTATGGATGACTTTCTGGTTAAACCTATGCGAATAAAAGCCGTTATAGAGGTTTTTTCTCGTTATTTGGATGTGAGTAATATTCTTATTAAGAAAAGTAAAGACACTTCTGCTCCTGTAATATCAAATAACACTTCGGATCACTTTGATGAGAAATTGTTGGCTGACTTAGAGGATATTTTATCCTCAGACCAGCTAACAGAAGTGGTTACCTTGTTTATTGAACATTCAGAACGGCGTTTATCAGAGCTATATAATGCTTTTCAAGAACGTAATGTAGAGGGATTGGAGTCAGTATCGCATTCATTGAAAGGTAGCAGTGCTAACCTTGGCGCGAAAGCATTGTCTGAAATGTGTGGTCATATTGTCGATTATACTCGCCAGGGAGAGATTCCTGCTGATATCGATATTCGTATTGATAAGATACGGACTGAGTTTCAATATGTGAAAAAATATTTAAAAGAAAAGTTACTCATATTGTGTTGAAACACCTGTTGAAATATGTGTTGAATCAGAAGCGACTACTGAACGAGTAGAAAAGGGTACTCTGTGTGTACCCATAGTCACCCAGGAAAATATTGATGCAGGACGTGAGGTAAGCAGCATGAATGAAAATGAGTACAAATCCATGCGATCTCAGTTGATGCCGGTTCCGTGTGCTTTTGAAAAATCGATTTTGGCACTAAAAACCTACTGTACCGAATCGACCCAAAAAAACCTTGCCGAGCGTGAAATCGTCACCTGCTCAAATGCCAAAAATGCCGAACGTTGTGCTGTCTGGCTAAGACATTTGCGTGAAAAATCCCAATTCTCTCTACAAATGCCCAAAGGCAGCTCTGTTTTGCCTCACGCGAAGGAAATGAAGGTTCAGGTCGGCGGTGTACGAGGATTGCAAAAGGTGCTTGAGCTTACGCCTGAAGGCGAAATAGGCACGGATATAGTCCAAACCCTTGAAGCGGGAGCTGAAAAATTTCCCGGTTTTGAAGCCGTACCCTTTGAAGAAATTGTCAGGGAAATTGTAAAATTTAAGCTTCGCGGGTAATAGAAAGGTCATTTAATAAAATGATGCATAAAAAATATCAATGCTGCTCCGTTGACTTATTCTCATCAAGCCCGGAATGACGAAAAAGAGAGGGCCATTTCATATTTTCTCGCCAAGGCGCAAAGTACGCAAAGCAAACAGGATTGAAATTTGAATTCCTTTGCGTGCTCTGCGCCTTTGCGAGAGCATTAATAATAATAAAAGCGGTGTGTCGTTAAATAACTGAATGGCACTCAAAAAAGATGCATAAAAAAAGGCTGGGACAGATATTCACTGTCTCAGCCTTTTTTAATCCGCCTATCAGACGGTAGCGTTACACTTAATTGGTAAACATACCCAAAAATGCAGTGGCTAAAAGTACAACAAATAAAGTGATAGCAAGACTCATAGTGACTCTCCCGTTAAAAAATAGTCTAAAAAAACCATGTTTGGTCAAAAATTAGCTCAGACACAGTAAACCATAAGGTCTGATGGGTCAATAACCGGTTAACGTCCCTTTTTGTCATCGTTTTATGGTAACGGTACCCCAAAATTTGCGAGAGCATCTTTAGTCAGACCATTGCGAGACATCAGTGTCGGAGAGGGCTGGCATACAGGTTTGTTTTTATGCAGTAAATTTGACGAAAATAGGTCTATTTCAGCGCTTTTTAAGGATTTTTAAAGGTTTTTAAATATTTTTTGTTATTTTTCATCAAAAATCATCAAAAATAATCAAAAAATGACAAATTAAGGAGAATGTTATGATGAGTGCAATACATTATCAAAATGCTTAAAAGTGTATGAAAATGCAGAATTTTTCCTAAAATACTCCAGAAAACCGATAAAAAACCTGAAATGAATGATTTTTCCGTCAAAATTGGGTTAATTAACCCCAAAAGTCCCGAAAATGTCAGCTCTGTCATGCGTTCCGCTGGGAATTTCCAGGTCGATAGTGTTTTTTATACCGGCAAGCGATACCCGCGAGCACTTATGCGTAATCCCGATATTCCTGATATGCGACGTAAAGTCGGCCAGGCCGTTCCTTTGACTGAAGTGGATTGTTTGCTGGAGATCGCCCCGTTAAATGCCTCACTGGTTTGTGTTGAATTTGCAGAGGGAGCCATTGCACTGCCCGAATATCAACACCCTCGTAATGCCTTTTATCTCTTTGGGCCTGAGGATGGCAATATCAGCCAGGGTATTATCAACAAGGCTGACGCCGTGGTCTACGTTCCCACCGTTGGGTGCATGAATCTGTCTGCCTCAGTCAATGTGTTGCTGTATGACCGGTTAACGAAACACTATAAAAGGAGTGATGATGACCAGCTCATTCGACAAAGCCGGGATACGAATAATAATCTTAAAGTCAGGAAGCAGTGAATTACTGTGGAGGCTATACTCTTTTTTAATTACACTTCGGGTTCAACCGCGATATTATCCGAACGACTTTAGCTTTTTTTCATACGCGGAAACCACTTCGGTACTGCACGATGGTATCTATCCCATTCAGGGTTGTCTAAACCAATGGCGCAACTGCCATTACACACACCCTTAAAGACAATAAATAACATCAGAGCAACAAAGGCGGAAACGGTCACCCCAATATTTTCAAGCATCACGCCCCACCAACCCATCGCCAGGAAAATCCCCAATTGCATCGGGTTCGAAATATACCGATATACACCGCGTGTCACTAAACGCTTGGGAGGGTCGTAAGGAAAAGCAGTCCCACCCCCTTGCACCGCAAAATGGTAAAGCGCAGACATTAAACAATAACCGGGTAATACTAACGGCAATAAATACAGGCCCGTTAGCCATAGCTCCCTCTGCAACAAAGGTGCCCAACTATCGCCCGTCAATACAAAAAGTGTCGACGGAAATAACCAGAATAGAAAAACCATCCACGTTATAGACTGTAAAAAAGAGCGTTTGCAGACATGCGTTTGATTCGCCGTCCAGTCGGATAAATACAACGCGGGCAGGGCGGTGATAAGGACAGAGAGAAAAGAAATGAACACGGTAGCTGCCGTGAAAGCTACAAGGCCCGTAACATTATCGTCAGAAAAAACGACCGTGGATACTATGTCTATGCCCCCGAACGTGTATAACGTAACGGTGAAAATACCTTGCACGGATAAACGCAAGCGAGTGGTCCACCCCAGTAAACGCGCGAGGGGTAGCAGTGAACCACAGATGATTGCGTACGACATTACCCAGTCAATAGGGACGTCATAAAACAAATTGTCGTGCACTGATACTGTCAAAATACCTATTTTCACAAATAAAATATTCAACACTAAGGCCATCAGAAATGACCAGGAAAACCCCAGAAACCCAGCAGTAATTTCCCGAGTGGATAAGCGCTGATTAACGATTAACCAAGCCCAGAAAGCGAGCGGTAGCAGAAAAATGACGCTACGGAATATCATTGTAGTGATGCAATCATTTGCTTTGCCACAATACCCACCACATAACGCTGCAACGGCTCGGCATACCATGCAGGGTCTATTTTTCGTTGGAAGTTAATTCGCCAAGTAATTTGGGTACGATTATTGGGCAACGACTTAAAGACAACACGGGTATCGCCCCAGGACAAATAACTGCTGATATAATTGTCGTCAGATATCGGTTTAAACCGGATGAAATTCGGCTGGTTTTCGACCACTTGAAATTGAGTTTTTCCTCGCATTTCATTCCAGTAAACCCACTTAAAGTAACTGATGTTAACCCACTGCGTATCACCGACTGAAAGACCAGTGGCATAGATTGTTTCAGGGCGTGGAAAGAGCCGTGCAAACAGTGAGTCGGGCGTTGAAATAGAACGGTTATTGGCTAATTTTCCTTTTATGTCGGCAATAGAACCCTGGATAACCTGTGTGTGTTCGACGGTATTATGGCGATTGACCGTGGTTTCTTCAAAAACACCTTCCATCGACATGACCAACAATAATGCGGGTAATATCACGACTTTAAAACGCCCTGATTCGATCTGACGTTGTCGTTTTTTAATGAGATAGTCAAAAGGCCAAGCCACCAATGCACCGACGATATAAAATATAGGAGCGGCCATAATCATGCAAATAAACCCTTCCTGTAGTAACGGGCCGGATATCAGAATAAAAAAGGTGATGCCCTTTAAAGACGCACCCACAACAGACTTGGAGGCTGATGTTGTAGCAAAGGTCAGCGCTATAAGGGTTGGTAGACCAATGTACAACAAGGCAGAACCGTCTAAGCCCCGTTGACGTAATAAACCAATAGCCAGCCCAGCAATGCACGATATCACAATGGTGATGAAAAGCAGTTTTTGATTATTACTGTATGTTTTTATCATTTTGTCTGTCATCAATAAATACCTCATGTCTATGTTAAGAGTATTAATGTTACCGTTATGCTGGGATTATATTTACGTTATCGATGGAGATGTTGAACCCCCACCAATTGGCTTATTCGTGCTGGGTTGGGACACTATAATGAGATAGTATAATGCGAGCGCGGCGATATTTGTAGATACCGGATTGAAGGCTTGAACTAAAACCTCCGGCATGACAATAGCCACATCCAGTAACAAAGCGACTAACATTATTCCTGAAATATAGAGGGGTAATACGGATTTTTTAAACCAGACAATGGTTATTGCTAGTAAAATTTCAATTATGCCCGCCGCAAATGAAAATATAGGGGCGGGTATATTGATATTATGAGCAGTAACAATGTCGATCTCTGTTTGGCTTAATACGATGATCTTGGGAATTAGTCCATGATAAAAAAACACGAAAGAAAGCGCATATCGGCCCATATTATTTATTGCGGCGAGTTTATTTATCACTTTTTAAAAACCTATTTTGGTGGTCTTCAGTGGGTAACATACAACGATCATACCGGCCGAAAAAGGCGTACCGATTGAGCGCGATACGGTCATACATCCAGTCTCTTATTGCCTTGGGTATCCAGTGGAAAATAGCCAAAAATTTCCAGGGAAATTTAAGTTGACGAATGATTTTCAAAAAAGCATCACTTTTATCGAAGTAATGTGTCCCTTCTACATAGAGCATCGTGTCGAAACGAGATGTTGGCATAGCGAAGTGTGTGAGTATTTTTTGTCCCTCCGGCGATTGAACCGATGCCAAAATAAAGACACGGTCAGTATCAAAGTAAATGATAAACCGGCTCCAGGCATTGCAAAGCTTGCAAACGCCGTCAAACAGAATAAGTTTGTCATTCGCCTTTAAAAAAGGGGGTAGCACGTTCGTACTAGCATTCATTGCTGTTTACCCGCGTAATTTTTAACAGGCGTTGACGCTTTGGTGGGGGTAGATGTCGATGTCACGATTGAATATGTCCCTGCGTATGAAAATGTTTTACCGAAGATGGGATGTGTGATATTGAAATCGATAAAAAACTCATCTTCAGAGATCGCCTTTTCAATGATTCGGGCATTGCCCAAAATGGCCCAGGCCGGTATGGGTATCGTCATGCCGCCTAACTTCCACACATAACCAATACTCTTAAAAATGAGAGCACTCTCTTCAACGGACATTTGCATCCGTATACCCATGCCATAACGGACATATTCGATAATTTCATTTCCCTGCACATGTTCCATTCGAGATTTGAACACCACCGCAGGCTTGTTTGGGAAATCCAAGGTACGATGCCAAAACATGGCAGAAAGATTGTCAGTTGTTGTCCAATTTTTCACTTCTGTGGGAATATTCGTGCCCTTATAAGGCACAAGTGCGCCAAATATTCTGCTCGGCAATAGAAACAGTTTGGCAATCGGTGAATGATAAACCTCATCCATCACCCCCTTTATCACCATGTTTGAGGGCGTTCCGGGAGTAATGTCGTAGTGTTGCTTAACAATATCAGCGAGATCGTTCCACTGGTCCATTAAAGCCACTTTGATAACAGGCTGTCGTTTTTTATCAGTCATAATTCACTCCTTTAAACAATAACGGGTTTAAACACCATTAAATAATACACCACCATCATCGCGACAAAGGCAGGTATTCCTAACCAGAACCATTGGCGCGCGTACTGCTGATACTGTGGGGGGAGGTGAGTGCCGGCTAACAATGACTGGGAAGACAGATTCCGCATTTTAATTTGTAACCGCACCACCGGCAACCAACAGGCACCCGCAATAAAATAGAAAACAAAGGCCAGGACTACCCAGGGTTCGTACAGGGATCTTTCTGTGATAGAGACCAGCCATATACCGCTAATCGGTTGAATAATGACGGCGGGAGTGGTAAATATCCAATCTGCAAACACCACCACTTTATTGGTATGGGCAATGACTGGAAGGTTTTGGCTGCGGTCAGCACACCATTTGTAAAAAGCACTGCCAAAGCCCGTGCCAAATAAGATCGTTGCACTGAGTATGTGAACCCACTTAATCATTGCAAATTCCATTAACGCCTCCTCGCCAACGCCACCATGATCAGCGTCGCCACAATCAAAGGAATATTTTTACTCACAGGTCCGAATGGGTGAACCCATTGTTCAGGTTGAGAAAAAGAGATAACCACCGTGTAAAGCAGGATAATCGAGATCTGACACAAGCCCACAACTCGCAGCCGATAGGCGCATAACGTCGCTATCCCCAATGCCAGGTCAGTGGCAGCGGCACCGTACAACATTACTATTGCCGTATTACCAACAATATTTGCCTTCGCCAACATCGCATAACTTTGTTCGGCAGGAAAAATGAAAGCCGACATAACCCCGGTAAAAATCCAAATAAAAGCGATTGAATACCTCAACAGCGGTTGCAGAACAAATAAACTAGCCTGCCAAAAGTCAGCCTGTTGCGCAGGTGTCTCTCGCAAAGCATATTCAAAACTCATCGGCATAAAACCAAACTGCTTAACAAACGGCCGAACATCCCCAGTATTACCGTTGCGTAACATTTCAAGAGTTTCAACACTCGTGGATTGACTTGCGGGAGGACTGTTTTTCAAAACACGCTTTCTTAAAAAACGATTACCCAAAAAACCGCTTAACTGCGCGCCCGTTATCGCAAAGGAATAAGGGACCGATATAAACCTGGCCTTGCCCAACGCCAGCCACTCCCTGAGCTGAGTATGAATGTCTTTCATCGTGACAGGTTCCGGCCCCACCATTTCAATGCGCAACTTGCAGGGGTTCTCTTGCTCAACGAGTTGCATAACGCCACGACATAAATCATTAATATGAATGGGTTGTACAGGCTGGTCACCTGAATCGATTAACGGAATAACCGGAAGTGCCGCCATTGCCTTGAACAGTGCCATACTCTTCGCACCCGGCCCATAAACGATTGACGGCATCATAATCACCCAGTCCATTGCCAAAGACATCAAACAATCATCCGCCGCACGTTTACTGAGGTGGTATTGGCTCAAAGCCGTATCATCAGCACCCAGAGCTGATATTTGTATGACACGCTTCACACCGGCCTTTTGACAAGCAAGGAACAGCGCGCAGGGCGCTAACGTGTGTAAAGCCTCAAAAGTGTGTTTACCCGACTCGCGAATAATACCAACGGCATTAATGACAATATCAATGTTGTTAAGACGCGGCTGCCAAACCGATGCGTCATGATCATTGTAGAAATCTCCTTGAATAATTTTCAGGTCTGGAAGTGTGGATGACCAACGCCGGTGTGCCGCTCGAGTATCACGTACACAGGCTACCACCGTATGACCAGCACGACTTAGCGCTTGAACAAGATGACTGCCGATAAATCCACTTGCACCCGTGACGACTATATTCATCTTATTTCCCCCTTTCTGCCGATCTATTTTCTAGGATTGGTGATTGTTTTGAGACATCTATGTTGTTGCCACCGAGAGATTTCCACATTACCTGTCCCATAACCGACAAGGCAATAATGTCGCCCAGCAGGCTTCGGAACAACGTGTCTTTTATAGATTGAGTAACATTAATTGCAGCGTCAGTTTCCGTCGGCGCAAAATAAATAACCATTAATAGTGGGGAAATCACTACCATTATCGGCGTAAACATTACCCAAAAGTCAGCCCTCCTTGAGGTGCCGCAAGTTTCAAGCAACACATCGCGTAACAATCGTCTAATCAACACGATAATAACGGCACTCAACGCAAAACAGAGCGACACTTCTATAGCGAATATACTTAGTGCATTCATTAGTCAGTAACTCCTTTATTCGTTTTCAGGTTACTTTCAGACTGTTTCAGGTTGTGGTACTCGTGCTTGTAAACGTTCTCATGAAGCTTGTGGTGCAAACTTTGTTCACTTATTTCTGTAAAAACTGAAATAAGTAAACAAAAGAAGGGCTAACGAGCGCCCAAAAAACCCTGCACCTTAGCGCCGAGCTTGATCAATTTGAGTAATGTGGTTTTAGATAACCCCTTAATCTGGCTATGCCAGGTATCCAATGTTTCCATAAACTCCAGCACATCCTTCATACGCTTTTTAACCTCAGCAGGCGTTTCTTTGTCATCTTCACTTTCCAGCACACACTCACGAAGAATCGACATTGTAGGGTCAAGCTCGCGTTGTTTACGGCCTTCCATAATCACGTAAAACAGCTCCCATGGGTCTTTCATCGTTTCAAAATGATCACGTCGATCACCCAGCATCGGCACAGACTTAACCAGCTTCCAGGACTGCAATTCTTTAATACTGGTACTGACATTAGAACGCGCCACGCCAAGGGTTTCCGTAATATCCTCAGCATTTAACGGGATTGAAGAAAGGAACAACAGTGCATGAATCTGCGCCACTGTACGGTTCACCCCCCAGCGAGTCCCCATCTCCCCCCAGTGCAAAACGTACTTCTCCATCACCGGCGTAAGTTTCATTTTCATTCTCTTCAGTTGTTTCTGTTATTACAGAAATTAGTAAAAAATTGATGAAATGTCAACTATATTTATGCTGTTTAACGGTGATGGAGGTAGAAGGTGGGTTTAGTGTCGAGGTGTAGATCAGAATTCACTATTATCGTGTGACTTTTTGATATCCGTAACATATTAAATATTAAGAAATATCAGTATGTTATGGATTATTGGGATATGAATCATACAAATTTTAAAGCATTTTATACTTGCCAAATACGATATTTCCGCATATTACAGATAATTATCTGTAAATTATCTGTAAATAAACTGTTGAAGTATCGCGATGTTCACAATGGACTCAATACACCCTGTCTCTGATTTTAGCCGCAAACCTGCTGAATTTATCAAATGATTAAAAAGAACCAAACAGCTCGAAATTCTTACTGTAAATGGTAAGGCTCAAGTTGTCGTTCAGGATGCACAAGCTTATGAAGAGATGATGAACCTGAATAATACTATTAAAACAGTTAACACATCAGCAGCGTCTTTTGATAGAGGAGAGGGTAAACCTGTCGAACAGGCATTTTTAGCGCTGGATCGGAAAACTGAAGCAAAGTATGGTAAATGAAAAAATATATTGTTGAAATACTGGGTAATGCCGTCGAAAAAATTGAGAATATAACCGATTATATTACTGAAGACTCTATTACTAATGCATTGAATTGGTATGAAGATACAACAAAGAAAATACGTTCACTTGATAGTATGCCAGAACGTTGTCCTAGCGCAGATGAAAACCCTTACTTTGATTTTGAGGTGCCTTGTTAATTAGTTGGTGATTACCGTGTTCTTAATCTAATTAATAGTGATAAAGTTGCAGTATTACCGATAAAACATCCACGTATGAATCGTTGAAAAAATTATTTAGTGCTCATAGGATGGGTGTCTCGATAGGGCTTGAAAGCTTTGTTGTCCAATAACGCGTTAGATAGTGTAATAGCTCACCGGAGTGAGTATGGCTACCTGTGCTTGTGGGTTTAGGCTGTAGTTTCACAGGATGCCCATTGTAAGAAGTTATAGAACTTACAATAATAAATACCTGGAATCTTTATTATCTAATCTATTATCGTTGCGATGTTTGGGTAAGATGTTCGGGTGAAAAGTACGTTGATATCTACTGGCACCATCCGATAATGACATGAAGAGATAAATTATGAGTCTAATAAAACTACTACTTTTATTAAGTTTAGGTGGAATGGCATATCAATACTGGCAAAAAGGCGGTATTGAATTCCTGTCAGGCACGGTATATGTCAGTGAAACGGGGTTTGTGGAAATACCAAAACCCGCAAACTTTAATGTTAATACTGTGATTGTGATTGCAGCCAAAAATTGTACTAAAGAGGCTGCTCGCCGAGCAGATAAGTTGGTCGACGAGTTGGCACAGCGTGGTATTCCACATAAGCGTGCTCACCGCGCTAGTTTTGAAAGTTTTAATCCATCTCTGAAAAGACGTTTAGATTCAGTTATGAAAGGTACCCTCCCAATTGTTTTGATCAATAGTAAGGGTAAATCGAATCCAACACTGACTGATGTACTTGCAGAGTACCATTCTATTTACGAATAACCGTTTAGTCCGGGAAGTGTTGTAGAAACTTATCGTCGTAGAAAACTAGAATGGGAATGTCGTTGATAGAAAATATAGCCATATTGGTTCTAATGGGACTGATTGGTGCAAACGTTTTGTTTAGCGTGGACAGCGGATTTATAGCAGATCAAAACTATACAATGTCATCCAATAAATCTTCACCTAATGGGAAATATGTTATTACCGAATACGCTTCAACATCAGACGGAGGACACGGCCCTTATGGGTAGTATTTGGTTCTCACACCTAATGGAGCTAAAGCAGGTCCTGACCATGGCCATGTTATTTTTGCGGGTTATTGTGAGTTGAGGACAAACTATTATTGGGGATCTAACTCTAAAATGGTTATTAAATGTAAAGTGGATAGTAACGACTCAATTTTAACAGGATCTACTCAGGTTTTTAAAAGGGGTCAGAGCGGAATGGCACGAAGATAAGCCGAATACTGCCGTCTTCCCGGCGAAGGCCGGGATCCAGAACCCACCAATATCGCCATTCCTCTGGATTCCTGCCTTCGCCGGAATGACGGATGGAGTGGGTTTTTGACTT
>NVUB02000008.1 GCA_002401775.2 Ectothiorhodospiraceae bacterium | reverse complement strand
TTTAGGCCAAACAGAAATGCTGCACAAGCGATAAAAGAGGTTGCCGGCAACATAAAGCTAAACCGTAAAATTGCGGTGGACGTTGATTTGTCTAAGTTCTTTGATCGCGTTAATCATGATTTATTAATGACAAAACTCGGCTTCAATATTAAAGATAAACGGGTGCTGGCATTAATAGGGCGTTATTTACGTGCAGGCATTATGGATGGAAAACAACTAAAACCCAGCAAAGAAGGTGTGCCACAAGGCGGTCCACTCTCGCCCTTACTATCAAATGTAATACTTGATAGCTTGGATAGAGAACTGGAAAGTCGAGGCCATAAATTTTCAAGATACGCTGATGATTTTATCATCTTAGTAAAATCAAAGCGTGCAGGAAAGCGTGTGCTGAATAGTGTAAGTCACTATTTAAAAACACGTTTAAAATTAATGGTAAACACGGATAAAAGCCAAGTGGTTGAGGTAAGTCGAAGTAAATTTTTAGGTTTTACCTTTTCACGAGGAAACGTTAAATGGCATGCAAAATCGCTCAAGAAATTTAAACAAAGAGTACGCGAACTTACAAACCGAAATTGGGGCGTAAGTATGTCGTATCAATTGTATAAATTAACGCAGTATTTAAGAGGCTGGATCAACTACTACGGTATAGCCAATGTGTACCAACAGTGTATGGATCTAGATAATTGGATACGGCGACGGGTGAGGATGTGTTACTGGCGTCAGTGGCGAACCAACAGTAGGCGCTTTTAGGCGAACCGCGAACAAAAGTAACTAAATTGTTGCAACTGGGTGCATCTAAAGACTGGGCAGTTACTTGTGGCAGCACAAGAAAAGGTCCGTGGCGTAGTTCAAAAACTCCCGGTATACAACAAGCGCTGAGCAATGGCTATTTGAAAGCGGAAGGTCTGTTTTCTTTAAGGGACGGTTGGATAAAGATACATTATCCTAGCGGATAGTTAAATGAACCGCCCTGTGCGGAGCCGCATGCAGGGTGGTGTGGGGAGGGCTGATTAGTTGTCAGCCCTTACCCGATTTAAGCAATGGTGCTTCGATATATTGACATACTTTTCCACTGAGACTAAAGTGACTGGGCCTGAGAAAAATCAGGCCGGGATTCGTACCCCGCAAAGCACAAGGCGCCACCAGAAAGACGCCTACATTGTAGCTAGCGTCTTTTTTTATAGCTAGCCCTTATGGTGGGCTGTATGGGGCACCTTCGGGTGGCCGTTCCTTGTGCGCGGTAGTACGAACCTCGTATGGCCCACCACCCTAAGATTCGTACCTTGAGGTGGTGGCTTACAACCATTAGCACAAGGAATGAACCATGAAAGAACGCAACCTTATAGTTCGAGAAGGGCGCCGCGACTACCACCTAAAAGACAAGGGGCATAAAGGAAACCCTATTGTTCCTTTTGTTTTACTCAAAGGCTCTTGTTGTTTTACTCAAAGGCTCTTGGCTTGAAAAAGCTGGCTTTTCCATCGGGCTATCCATCCGTGTTCAAGTTAAAACAGGACAACTAATAATTATTCAGAACGCATAGACTTTTCTTGTTTTATTTTTTTGAAGCAAGCTCCACTACGTGGAGTTTGCTTCTTTTTTACTGGCACCGGGTAGGTCAGGGCCTTACGACCCATTCCCCCCTAAGAACTGTACGTGATAGTTTCCCAATTTCAAGATTGGGGTTCTGCAACCTAGCCATATTGTTTGAGCCTCTTCTTCAATTCCTTGGCTGCGATATCACGCTCCCTGACGCGCCCACTTCGAATGGCATCCACGAGCACTAATAATTGATAGAGCTTTGAATCCTTTTTCGCTGCCATTGGCGCTGACTTATACAATGGTGAAAAGGACTCCCCCCTAACGTCGCCTTCCGGATCTGGCCATACGGGGGGCGGCTCATTATCAGCAATAATAGATGAGTTCATGGGAGGGGCAGCATAAGCGGTCGGCATACCATGGCTTAATGGGCCGCGCTCGGGCACAAATACATATTGGATGCCGTGCAGTAAGAAATCCTCGAGATTTCGAATGTTTGGGAAAATGAGTTCATCACTCTTGATCGCTAATCTTGCCGCCACGGCTCGCTTTGCCGCCGCGTGCACTTCAGAGGGACTCATATGTAAATCAAGGGCCAGCTTGTTGAAGACCCAAGGTTTCTTACCCACCGAGATGAGTTTCAATAAAAACAGTATGTCTTGAGGTTTTAGGATCATCTGCGCATTCTCTGTTCGCGATTTGCGAATAAAGCAATAGCACCGATTGTGAATTAGTCAAAATAAATACATTATTTCAACCAAAATACAGTCGAGATAAACGATAAGCCTTTCTGCCTAAAATTACAGGCTTCGCAGTAGCCCAGCCCCATAACTAGTAATTTCCCCAAGGAAGTATTCGACTTCATATTTAAAAATCCTTATTCACGTGTTCACTACTCTCACCCCAAATTCTCAATAATATCCATCTGTTGATGAGGTATGCCAATTATCTCATTTTTTTGCTCTATCTATGCCCTATCCAGATACCCACCCGATGAGCAATACAAGCCATCGACTTCCCAGACAAAGTGACTTTCGGAGCCTGCCACACGCGTCAATGCCCCCTTTGTTATCAAATATCGATTAAAATACGTCACACTCAACCCGAAAACCACTGGAATACAATGTCCACCCCCCTACCAACCCCCTTTTACCCTTGCTCTCAGCCTCACTAAACAGGTGGCGGAGATCGCCGAGTTGATTGGTCAGTGGAAGGTTGTAAACCAAAATACACTGGTGCGAGAACTCAGGCGCGGCAACCGCATCAAAATGATACAGGCTTCACTGGCAGTGGAATAAAACACACTGAGCGTTGAGCAAGTGACTGCCGTTATTGAGGGTTGGGTCACCCAAAGGAAATTCAGGAGGTACACAATGCATTCGCTGCTCTTAGCCCTCTGTCGTTTCTCACGTGATAAGTCGGGTTAAAAAAGGTTAAGGGTTAGGTTAAAAATTGACCACTTTTATGGTGATGTTATGATTTAACCTTCACAGCTACTATAACGTTAGGCATAACATTAGCCATAACGTTAACCACAATAAGTAAAGCTTTGCCTCCGCTTGCATATCCAGGTTTTAATTTCAATACGTGTTTGACAATATTTTTGGGTAATATTCACCTTTTGTATTTACGACAAAGTGAATAACAGCTGGTAACCTCTTAATTCAGGTTAAACACCGATAATCATTAGGATTTCTCGGCGTGATATTTTAACTTCACCTAGTTTATCAATAATTCTTGACTCGCTGTGATGATTAATCCCCTTGAATATGGTTTTAATAGCCCACTATCGTGGAGCCTGTGGAACTTAATGCGGTGCCATGACGTGCATTATCTTTACTCGACTGTTGGTAATAGCGGTGATTTTACTAAAACAGACTTTTATAAGAATAAAAGTAACAACCAACCTTAAAAGGACATTTAACGTAATGATACTAAAATCGCAAGTGAAAATAAAAAATAAATCTAAACATTTATCACGTTTAAAAACAAAATCAGCCACATCTCTCATGGCCGGTGCGGTACTTGCCATCATGAGTACTGCCCTGCATTCACATGAAAGCCTGGTGTATCTCGACCAGGGCTGGAATGAGGCGCAGCGTAATGCCTATTACACTACCCCTCAAGGTTCTAATTTAGTCTCCAAGAGGTTTTATTTTGCGTTAGAACAAGCCGGTAAACGTCGTTTATTTTCTGATCCCAAAAATATTCGTAAATACAATTATATATTTGATGAGTCAACAAATGACTCGGATGATGACGATGACGATGATGATGATAGAGGTGAATTATTACCGATTGGATTTGCCGTGGAACCACAAGCCTCGGGAGAAGACTGGATTGGCTATACTTGTAGCGCATGTCATACCAATGAAATACGTTATGACGACTATAGAATTCGCCTCGATGGCGCACCTAGCCTTTCTGATTTCAATGGGTTTGTCACTGCATTGAGCAATGCAGCAAAGGATACATTGGATAATAATCGGAAATTTCAACGTTTTTCTGAACGTCTCGATAACTCCGATTATAGCGCGGAATCTGATTTACGCCTCGAACTTCAGGCGTTTTCTGATTCGATGTCTGCTTTTGTGGCACGAAACGATTTAGCGGACAATAGTCATTATGGTCGTGTTGATGCTTTTGGCATCATTATGAATGAGCTATTTGTAGATGACTTGGGTTTCCCAGGTAATCATAACCCCGCGAATGCACTCGTCAGCTACCCTGCCTTATGGGATACACCTTCGCATGACTATGTGCAGTGGAATGGTTCTGCCAGTAATCCGATTGGTCGTAACGTTGGAGAAGTGTTGGGCACTTTTGGGTCTGTTGATTTACAGAACCCGTCTACTTTGGGTAATACCAGTGCACGGGCAGAAGAGCTTATTGCCATTGAAAGATTACTCACTACTCTGAAATCACCTGCCTGGCCTCAAGAAATTCTTGGGGAGATAGACTCGGAAAAGGCAATGGCGGGTAGGGTTATTTATACGGAATATCGTGGTGATGAACCGAGTTGTTCCTCATGCCATGCATTGCAAGATTCAACGGGTACGTATCCCTTAACGCCTGCTGAAGAAAATGCCTTTGGTGTACAGTTTGTTAATACCGATATGATTCCGTTAGGCGAGATAGGCACCGATCCGAGAATGGCGCTTAACTTCGTGACGCGCACGGCATCTACAGCGCAGCTTGCTCCCTTCTTACCAGCCCCGTTTACGGGAGCTGCGGAATTACCGGCTCCGGTATTTCTGAGTATCTTGGCACGTTTTGCGGTCGGTACTTCTTTGGCTGCCATTGATCCACCGTTAACGACTCCGGAATTTTTTGAAGCTATTGGCTTTCGGGTAGCGGCTCCGGGGTTCCCTGACTATACGCCAGAAAACCTCTTTGCTTATCGTGCAAGGCCTCTCGACGGTATTTGGGCATCTGCGCCCTATTTGCATAATGGTTCAGTGCAAAACCTTTATGAACTGTTGTTACCTGCCGAAGAACGTAAAGAGTCCTTTAATGTTGGAAGCCAACGTTTTGATCCTAAGAGAGTTGGTTTTAGAAACAGTCACGGTAGAAACACTTCTACTCTGGATACCTTCGACATTGGCGATTCCAATTCTGGGCATGAATACGGCACAACACTCGGCAAAAAAGAACGCTGGGCGTTAATTGAATTCATGAAGACATTGTAAGACGGTATAAAATATAGGGAAGTGATAAAGGGGCGTGAATACGCCCCTTTATTTATTATTATATAATGTTTTTCACTGCTGTCCCGTTAACTTTTTTCATGTCTCTCATACCACTAAGTGGTCTAATAACGATGTTTTTACCGATTAAACCGCGAAGCATATCGAGTTAACGGGACAGCAGTGAATATTTTTATTGTGTTTTTATTAATAGAAGCGTTTTTAACCTCGGTCCATAATGAAAATGAAGACTGATCGCGGCTAAAGCCACTCCTACTGTAAACGTATAAAAGATGATTCAGTAATGGGTGATATTCAGATTAACGATAAAATCTTCTCTGGGCTGACTTAGGCATAGCCTTATTGTTGCCGTTAAGTAGGTTGGGCAAAGCGCAGCGTGCCCAACAGTCACCGTATAACGTTGGGCACGTCGCTGAAGCTCCTTTTCCCAACCTACAAAACAGAAACGTGGGAACGAGATGAAAGTATCGCCGATAAATATGACCGCCTAAAGGCGGTGTTTTTAACCGTTAAGCGAGACTAATAACGTAAAATAGTTTATGGGCGAACGTAGGCATAGCCTTTCTGTTGAAGTTCCATAATACGAGAAACTCCCGAAGTGACGACTTGAACGCCCTCCAACACTTTTGGCTTATGTCCGGTTTTTTTGGCGACTTTTTTCATCGTGTTGCTGCAGGCACTAAACGTAATGTTTTGCAGTGCCAGGCTTTTTACTCTGGCTGCCTGGCTACTCTTTTGTGTCAAAAGACCGAGCCCTGGTCCATAGGCGACTATTTCAATGTCAATGTTATCCAGGCCATATTGTTTTTGTAAGTTAACGGCATTATTTAAAGCAATTTTTTGAGTGCGAGGGTCATCAGTACTCACTTGAATGACGATTGTGTTTCGGACTGCATCGTCATCTCCGGCAGTTGCCGTGTGAATAATACCTGTCACCAAAAATATAAAAAGAAAAAAGTGTGTATATGCTAATGTTGAAGTCACTCGTTTATTCATGGAAATCCCCTTGATTTTATTTGATATAGAGTCTCATTTTTGAGAATCATCACTACTGATTTCTGACTGATGGTTCTATAGAAAACAGTGCCAGTGGTTCAGACCACTAGAAAAGAGAAATATTACATATTTTTGACTACAATTTTTATAGTCACATTGAAAGTCGGTTAAACCGTGGTATAGGGTGTCATTTCATCTACATGTTCCACGCAAAAATCTTTAAACAGACGAACAATACGTGAGATGTTTCGATTGCTGGGGTAAACGGCTGACAATACGGTGGGATGTAATCGCCACTCAGGCATAACTTCTATTAATCGACCATCGTGTAGGGCCTCTCCACAGAATATTGAGGGGATTTCTGCTATACCCTGCCCTGCCTGTACGGCCATTAAAATACCGGCATAATCATTTAACGAAAGCACTCCTTCAACGCTTACTGTATGGGGTTTTCCGTCCTTGAGTAATGTTAATGGTGCATCGCTATACCATCCGCCAAAGATAATCAGTCGATGTTGTGTTAACTCATCAGGATGTGCTGGAGCACTGGTTTCCTTGATATATTCAGGGGAACTGACTAATACGTGCCGATAGCGTATGAGTGGCCGAGCCACGAGGTTGCTGTCTTTGAGGTCCCCCACGCGCAGGGCCAGGTCTACAGCGTCTTGGATAAAATCAACTTCCCGCTCTGTACTCAATACTTTAACCTTAACGGCAGGGTACCGTTCCTGAAACAGTATGATGAGAGGAACCACTAAACGATCTGTCAGCCCTGGCGGTACTGATAAACGCAACGTTCCAGAAATTTCTGCCTGACGTTCATTGAGTAAAAGTGTTCCCGCCTCAATTTCCTCGAGGCCACGGCGACAATAGGCGTAATATTCCTCGCCCAGTTCTGTCAACCGTAAGTTTCGGGTGGAACGTTCCAGTAGACGCACATCCAGTTCTTTTTCTAACTCACTGACCTTACGGCTAACGGTTGATATGGGTACGTCCAAGCGCCGGGATGCCTCAGAAAAGCTTTTGTATTCGACGACTTTTACAAACAAGGCCATCGCATTCAGGTCAACTGTCATGGTGTTTCCGTGTTAAGGATTATAGTGCCCCCATTTTACCGATAATTTTATCGATTGAAAGTCGGTGTTGTCCCGTAATTAAAATATCAGACGATGTACTTCATTGGCCTATGTTAAGTTCACAATCTTAAGTGCCCTGGTTGATATGGCATGTACCAGGATTAATGGAATAAGACTCATAAAATGACTCCTTTTCTTTCGTCATTCCGGGATTGACTCGGCATCCAGCATTACTTGCGGCCACTACAATGACCTTCTGGATGCCGGGTTAGGCCCGTTAAGACGAAAATAAGTTAATGGTTTTGGCTATGGCTATGGGTTAGCCATTGCCGTTAATTCACATGTCTTACCTTTGCACGCTAAGACTGTTTTGGAGAACTGACTTCATTGAACATATATCGATGTATTTTCCATTCGTCATTGATTTTTTTCATGACAAATAATTCACGGCTGTTATTTTTAATGGTCATGTTATTCGCTTTAATGGTTATTTCGCCATCAGATGTTGTTCTTACAAAAGCGTAATCACCACTGTATTCAATTTCATCTATATGGAATTTAATATCCAGGTCTATGGCTTTGAAGACATGTTGATAGGCAATTTTCACCTGATCTTGTCCGGCTGCTGTTGGTTTATTGGCGGGCATAAATACGCCACTATCAGAATACAGCGGAACAATGGTATTGACGTCATTTTCATTCAGTGCTTTTTCATAGGTGCTTAGTAGGTTTTTAATGTCTGTTTTACACAGAGTACCTTCGCCTGCTGATACCGTCGACTGTATACCAAAGCACCATAACGTCACTGCCATTAATAGGGGTACAGTCTTTCTCATTTTTTGAATATTCATCGTAAAACTCTCCTGTTGTTAATAATAACGATAAGTCTCTATGGGTAATAAGAATCAGATTTATCCGAAATAGCGCGTTATTCTCATATACATACCCAACGGTAAAATCATACATAGAATGGTAGTGAAGAATTAGAGGTGGTGGGTAGAATTCACTTTCCTATTTTTGGGATAGAATCGTTAACTGCGGGCGCTTTGTACACATATTCCCCTGCATGGAATTATACTTTTCAGGGGGTGTTGTATTCATGATAGGGCAGAAATACTATCGTTATGACCACTGGATTCTGGGTCAAGCCCGGTAATGACGTAAAGAGAAGGTGCAATTTCAGACGTCTAATAGCGTCAAACCTGTTCCATGGCATCCAAACCAGTGCGTTACGATGTGCGAAATTTCATTAACGGGACAGTATGGGTTTGTTTTATTCATTCTCTCGCAAAGACACAAAATTCGCTAAGGTAGATTTTTATGTTGAATGATGACTTTTTCTTGGCGTTCTTGGCGGCTTTGCGAGCGCTATATATTTTATCACTGCTGTCCCGTTAACTTTTTCGTCATTCCGGCGCATACCCTCAGAGGCACTTGTGACCTTTAGGTTATAAAGGCCGGAATCCAGTGGTTTTAACGACATTCTAGATTCCGGCCTTTATGCCCCAGAGGGTATGCGCCGGAATGTCGGAGGGGGAGATATTGATTTTCATGTCTCTCATACCACTAAGTGGTCTAATAGCGACGTTTTTTACCGGTTAAACAGCGAAGCATATCGAGTTAATGGGATAGCAGTGATGTTTTATCGAACTTTATGCGAGATTTATTTTCAACAAACATACTAATGAACCCGTTGTAAACACGGGGAACAGTAAAGATACTGTGGGCAATTATTAACAAAAATGATCACTTTAAACGCTGAATAATACGGTGAATAAAAAACGATGAATAAAAAGACAATGAAAGCTGTCGTCATCCGGGAGCCCGGTTCTGCCGATGTGTTGAAACTTGAACCGTTACCTATTCCTGTGCCCGTTCCGGGAAAGGTGTTAATTCAGGTTAAAGCTTTTGGTTTGAATCGGTCTGAGCTTTTCACCCGGCAAGGTCTCTCTCCTACGGTGAAATTTCCCAGGGTGCTGGGTATTGAAGCGGTTGGCATTGTAATGCAAGCGCCGGGTGGTGAGTTTAGTGCTGGGCAAACCGTGGCTACGGTTATGGGTGGTATGGGGCGTGAATTTGATGGTGGCTACGCAGAATATACCTGTGTACCGGTCTCCCAGGTACAGGCCATTACAACAACGCTGGACTGGCAGACCTTAGGGGCTTTGCCAGAAATGATACAAACTGCATGGGGTTCTCTTTTTTCTGCCTTGAAACTTCAACCTCAAGAAAAGCTGCTGATTCGTGGGGGAACCACGTCGGTCGGTCTGGCTGCGGCTATGCTGGCGAGGCAACAGGGTGCTTTTGTGATTTCCACTACCCGTAACCCAGAAAATGAAGCACGGTTAAAAGAACAGGGTGTTCAGAAAGTCTTTATCGACAACGGTAATATTTCAACGGATGTTCTTCACGAGTTTCCTGAAGGGGTTCATAAAGTATTGGAACTCGTGGGAGCAACCACACTACTCGATTCGCTGGCATGTACCGCACGCTTTGGTGCTGTTTGTATGACAGGAATGGTAGGCAATAAATGGGAACTGGAACGTTTTAGCCCAATGGACGCAATACCTTCAACGGTAAATCTCACTATCTATTCGGGAAGCGTGCAAGATTTTATGGATACACCCTTACAATCGGTGATCAATGATATCGAAAAGAAAAATATTAAACCTCAGATTGGGCGTGTTTTTCATATGGACGATATTGTCGAGGCCCACCGTTGTATGGAAGAAAATTCAGCTGCGGGAAAAATTGTTATTCTGACTAATGAGTCAGTTTGAAGGGGAATGTTGTCGCGCTAACGTGCTGAAAAATCCCTGTCTAACAGGGGCTTTAATTTACGGACAGTGACAATAGGATAATGCTTAGCCCATTCTTCCTTCAATCAAATCTTTGTGATTTTCCAATTCTTCAACAAGAAAGTCGCGAAAAATACGAACTCGCGCTGTGGTTCTCAAATCCACGTGAGATAATACCCATAATGCTGTTCCCTGCTCTACATGTTTTGCGTTAACACGCTGTAATGTGTTGTCAGGGTCACCCAACACACAGGCTAATTGTGCTATGCCAATGCCTTCACGGACCATCGCCGTCATCACGGCGGCCGAGGTCGCTCGATATATGCGTTGAGTGTTTGGAAAGCTTTTTTTAACCCAGGCAGGAAGGGTGTGCCCATCCCCTACCCATGTAATACAGGGAATATTTTCCGAATCAGGGTTTGCTGCCTCTACCTGTTCTTTCAGCGCTGGCGTCCCATAGATGGCATAAGCGATCTGGGCAATGCGCTTACCGACCAGATTCGGCGGCGGATCATCTGTACCGCGTAACGCTACATCGGCTTCGCGGGAGGCTAGGTCAACTTCTACGGCGGTATCAATGACTTCCAGGTTGATTTCAGGGTATCGCAGAATGAATTTCTGAAGGGCGGGCATTAGTAGCCTATCCGCACAGTGTGCCGATGCTGTGACTCGCAGTAGGCCTGTCAACTCATGACTATCAGCCAGAATATGGCGTTCAATACTATGTGCGTTTTCTGACATGGCTTCAGCGAAATCAGCAATACGCTCGCCGATGGGAGTGATCACCCAGCCATTATTGGCGCGCTCAAACAGGCTTTTACCGAGACGCTCTTCCAGTGCGGAGATTCGCCGGTACACCGTTGTGTGGTTTATACCGAGCCGTGCAGCGGCCTGCGTTGCTGAGCCGCAGCGCACCACTTCTAAAAAATGTCTTATTGTCGTCCCAATCCAATGTGTGCATAATCGCTAATTACTTGTGCGTTAATCTTTATATACATGCAGTAATACACACTATATCGTGACCCTCATTGTTTCTCAACCGCCGAAGGGTATTTGAAAAAGCGATAGTCATCACGCGGAATATTTCTTTCTACGTGGAATTCAACGATTAAGACGACTCACCTATATGGAGATACCCATGGATACAGAAACCTGCAAGATTGTTCGATTTCATGAAACCGGATCAGCTGATGTGTTAACCCTGGAAGAATGCCCCATCCCTGAACCCCAAAAGGATGAACTTCGCATCAAGGTAGAAGCCATCGGCATAAACCGTGCTGACATTATGTTTCGTGAAGGGCAATACCTGGAAAATCCGGAATGTCCTTCCCGGTTAGGGTATGAGGCAGCGGGTGTGGTAACGGCCGTTGGGCCTAACATAAATACATTCAACATCGGTGACCGTGTAAGCACCATCCCTTCCTTTTCCCAAGGGCAGTATGGTGTGTATGGCGAGAGTGCTATTGTTCCCGTTCACGCAGTGACTTCTTATCCGGACAGTCTTTCATCGACGGAAGGGGCCGCTATCTGGATGCAATATCTCACGGCCTATGGAGGGTTGATTAAAGTCGGTGGGTTAACCGCCAATGATTATGTGATGATTACCGCCGCCAGCAGTAGTGTCGGTCTGGCCGCTATTCAAATCGCAAAACTAACAGGGGCAAAAGTTATCGCGGTTACCCGTGGCAATGCTAAAAAACAGTTCTTGCTCGATGCCGGGGCCAATGACGTCATCGTCACCGATGAACAGAATCTTGTGGATAAGGTAATGGAGATCAGTGATGGGCATGGTGCTGACCTGATATTTGATCCCGTTGGTGGGCCACTATTACAGCAGTTAGCCGATGCGGCGGCGACGGGAGGCACCATCATTGAATACGGTGCTTTAGCAACAGAAGCGACGCCATACCCCCTATTCTCGGTGCTTTCAAAAAGCCTGACTATTCGCGGTTATTTACTTTTTGAGATTACGCTCAATCCAGAACGGTTACAGGAAGCCAAAGACTATATCGGTGAAGGTCTACTTTCTGGAAACCTTAAACCTATCATCGACCGTACCTTTTCTTTAGACAATATAGCGGAAGCTCATCGATATATGGAATCTAATCATCAACAAGGGAAAATTGTAGTGACCGTCTCATAAGGTTTGTTAACGTTGTAAACGTAAACAGCCCTTCTCTATTAAGAGAAGGGCTGTTTTTCAGGCTGTACTCAAACAGTACTACAAGTTATAGCTGCCTTACTCGTCAAACAGACTACTGCACACCGGTTAATGGCTGATAGACGTTATCATTCGGCCACATTAAGGTACTGTTTTGATCCACGATGTTATTTCGTATTGTGGTATTGAAGGTACCGTTATCCAAGCCATATCGGATCATGTCCACGGGAGTCATTGACTCACCCGTCGCTGGATTCGTTAATGGTGCTACATTAACGAAGCCTGGGTAGCTGCACAATGTCGTTGCAGATTCCTGATCTACCGGACGTGTACAACCGGCGATGGATAGCATGTCAGTCGGGTTAATGGCCATGCCATTTGCCGACAGTGACATCGACTGAATACGCATCCCTGATGGAGCTGCCAGGTCTACAACAAGGTCGAGCCCTGAATATCCATTAAACCACCCTCCCCATTGTTCAAAAGCAGTGGTAGAAAATACCGCATTCAGATTTTGCTCAATGGTATCGGTCAGAACCTGCCCGCTGACCTGCCCCGCTGAAATATAGAAAGGCACAGGATAGAACCGGTACAGGTCTTCCAGGGTAATATCGCCGTTGACGACCATATTATCCTCAATGGCACCTTGTGCTGTGACAATACTGTCAAACCGGAAACCCGGCACCATGGCCAAATCCGTATTGGCAAATTGGCGCATTACGTCAGTCATTGAATTATTGAACGTGTTCTCCAGGGCTTGACGTCGCCTCAGAGGAATTTGTGTGGTTCCCACGATGGTATCAATAGACTCCGTCAACATAAAACCCGCAAAACCGGAAGGCAGTGCGATATTGATCCCTGCGCCCAGGAAGTCTGCACGGGCAGCATTGACCAAACTCAATACCGTTGGGTCTTGTGCAATGGAATCGTCGATAGCTTCAAGCATCCAGTTTTTATTAATAACCGCGCCATTGGCTATTTCAAAATCCATATACCCGAGATACGTATCGTTACCGGCTTCAACCACTACGGTGCCAGAGTTACTGGTTAACATCGTAAAGGTTGCTTCGTGTGTGTGCGCTGAGAACACCGCATCCACCGCTCCGGGGGTAATGTCATTGGCGAGATCCAAGTCTTTATGAATACCCAGTTCACTCATTACCACAACGATTTGTGCGCCCGCATTGCGTAATTGTTGAGCATTATCATTAATGAGTGCCAAATAATCTGCGCGCGCCGTTAAGAAGTTCATACGCAATGCCAGCAATGGACTCATCTGCGGCACAATATCGGAGGTAATGCCGATAAAACCGACTTGCACACCTGCCACATTGAACATTGCCGTTGCGGGCAATAAGGGTTGTGACCCTCCTCTTAGCCTATCGACGGTGACATTGCCCGCAAGGTTTGGAAAGTTAGGCCCCAGTACCGTGCCCACCGGGTTTGGAATCGGTGCGCTCAGTGAGGGGTTATAACGGTCCGTTGTCACTTGTGGTGAAAAGGCGAAATCCCAGTTGCCGGGCACACCAATATCAATACCCAGGGCATCAACAGGGGCGATAATGGCATTACCAATGGTAAACATTGCTTCCACTCCCCCGTGGTAGGTATCACCAATGTTCATTAACAAGCTATTAGGTTGTTGGGCACGCAATTGGTTGATGCGTGTCGCGATGCGCGCAAGACCACCCATGGTGACATTTTGAAGCGTACCCGCCGCATCACGTATTTGCTCAACATGCGGTGTTAAATGGGCATGTAAATCATTCAAGTGAATCAACCGAATAACCGTACCTGCGGGTGGTTCCACCGGTGGGGGTGTTGTTGGCGGCGTCGTGGGCGGGTCCACAGGAGGTTCCGCTGGCGGTGGTGTTGCCGGTGGCTCGACAGGAGGCGTCGTTGGAGGCGTCGTCACTGGAGGTTCAACAGGTGGTGGCGTCACTGGTGGCGGTGTTACAGGGGGTATAACTGGGGGTATAACAGGAGGTGTTATAACGGGGGGGGGGAATGGGGGGAGTTGCAGGCGGTTGAGATGCTGGTGGTGTTTTTTCGTCATCATCGTTATCATCATCGTCGTCATCATCATCATCATCGTCATCACTTAAGCTGGTGACTATACCTGTTTCGCTAAGTTGCTCCTCGGTGGTTTGACCGTCACTTGGTCCACCACATGCAATTAACAATAAACTTGCCAATAGAATTAATAGTTTCTGTAACATTCTGCCCGCTCCCGGTTAAAAAATTATCAGCAAGAATGCTACTTTCTTTATGTCTCTGTGTTGAATTAGCAATTTCCCGTGTTGGAAGCTACATCAAATTTCCATCAATATTCTCCTGCATCTATTGCAAGGCCTCTATAAATGGTACAACTGTTTAAATATTCAAGGTTATGGTTACCTCATGCCTAGTCAGTGAATATGAGCTTTGTCTTCGGGTTTATACGCATAGCATTGCGGGGCACCGAAGCTATGTTATAGGTGTATATATTTTATTATTTCAATTTACGTTGTAAAGTAATGATTCAGTAAGCGGTGCCCAGACGTTGATTTTGCGTCTATTAACGCACGGCTGATAAAACACATCTTGATACCGAATACCGGTAACCCTATCTACAAAGACGTGGAGGTTTTTTGAACGAAACATATCGATTGGATAATTTCACTGATTGTCACCTGGTTCGTGGACATGGAGGTTTTACTTTCCCGAGATAAGTGCCTAGCCACATTCTTAGCCGCATTGCAAGTAACAGTAACAGTGGCCATCAACAGCGGCGAGCAACAAAACGGTATGTATCTACTAGCTTACCCACCCCTAATTAATGGTTACGAAATTCTGTGATAAATACTAAAAATAGATACCCGGTCTCGACGAAACATCGCCACTGAACGACTGAAGATAAAGAGGGAAGTTTCCTATTATTGAAAACGCGCGGAGTCGTAAAGTCTGCTTATCGTTAATATTAGCGACGTTTGGCGAGTTAAATCACACATTTCAAAGAACGGTAAATATCATTAGAATGGTTGTTTAACGAATTTATTTTCTATTCTGTTCTGTTCTGTTCTCTAACAATATATTATGGTGCACTCATATCAAAAAGTAGAATATTCCCTTTTATTTTCGCTCTTTTGTTGTGCGTATTATCTGACTTTTCATACAGTCAATGAGGCTATATAACAAAAATAGAATTATTAATAATGGTTTTACTATTTGATATTTATCATAAAAATATGAACCAATACTTTATAATCGAGATACTTGTTAGAAAGACTCAAGATAGACTTCGACCGTCCGTTAACGCAAATACAAAACGGTAATAAAGTTACTTACCATTTTACTGAACATTATACTGAGCAATGAATAATCACTTATTGATAAATGATCATTCCTGTTCAGCATTACGTACAAATCATTGTGAGGGGTTTATGAAACGACATTTCAGCGGTGTAGCAAAAGGGGTTTTCGCGGTAACGCTTGCCCTGCAATCGATATATCCGGTTTACGATGCATCAGCTAAAGCGGCTTCCGCACAAGATGTGCATGAAATCGCAGATATGTGCATGTACTCTCAACGCATATTAAAAGACTATGCATTAGTGGGTATGGGGGTGACTTATCATGACCCTGCGAAAGATTTAATCACCAGCGCGAAAACCATCAACAAATATATTATTGATTTGGAAAGCCATCATCTTAAAAAATCCCTGGATGATGAAATTCGTGAGCTTGAAGGCCTTTGGAAAGAAATTGAACCTCAATTGCTGGAAAAACCCGTTAAAAAGAGAATGACTTTTCTGCACAAAAAGGTGGAACAATTTTCTCACCGTTGTGAAGTCGTGGCTGATCATGTCGCCACTGACACTGGTATTGAAGGCGAGCATTATGTAGTACTGGTTGCCCAGCTCGGCATGGAGTCCCAACGACTTGCTGCACTTTACATGATGAAAGCCTGGGGCATCGCGGATGACAATTACTATGAAGAAGTTGAAGAAGTACTCAAAGAGTACGAAGACATTTACCATGAGCTATTGAATGCCGATGAAAAACTGGTATCTCCTGAAATTAAAGAAAAGCTAAAATCCACAGAAAAACACTTTTTAGTCTTTGAATTTATGGCCTCGAGTAAATCAGGCCGTTTTGTACCGACAATGGCGGAAAAAAGTGCGAGTAAAATTTTTGATGAAATTCGCGAAATATTGAAACTGGAAGAGGAGTTGGTTGAACATGAGTAATCGTAAACTAGAGATGGTAAAAGGGGTCACTCTAACGTTCCTTTTCATGGTTTGTGCGAGTACCGCACTTGCGGATTCTCGCAGCATAAGAATGCTGGAAGCCGCAGAAAATATTGAGATGGCGAGTCAGCAAATTACCAAGGCCTATTTCTATCTTAACCAGGGTATCCGCGTTGAACAGTCTGAACGCGATATGGCCAGTGGTCTTGCCGCTATCGAAAAAGACATCAGGGTGTTGACGAAATCCCGGGATAAAGATCAACAACGTATGGTGATGTTCATGTCTTTCACAGCGGATGAAATCAAAGAAACAGCAGCTCAACCATACACACAGGAACGTGGCGCTTTGATGCTGGATTACAGTGAAACCTTGTTGGAAGGTGCCGAGTCTCTGACTAAAAAGTACATCCACAAAAAAGATAAAAAAGAGCAAATGCTCATTGCCACGCAAAAAATGAGTTTTTTGCTTGAACGTGCAACAAAGTATTACATTGCCTTCAAAGATGGCTTTACTGATCATAACAACGTCATACAGCTGGAGAATTCCATCAAAGACTTCGAGGCCTATTTGAAAAAGATTAAAGCCTTTAAGTATCCCAGCGAGCAGAAAAGAGCTGCCGACAAACTGGCTGAATACTGGCCAATTGCCAAAGGATTTTACCTCGGTGTCGAGAAAAGTGACTTCCCTTTAATTGTGTCGATCACCACCAAACATCTTGAAAAATCACTGCGGGTTCTGGAACGCTATCACCACGACAAGGTTCTTGGTAAATAAACTGATGCAGTAGTGTTAAAGACTGAGCATCGAGCGAGAAGTAGAAGGGCTACCTGATTCCAGGTAGCCCTTTTTACTTATGCTTTTCTAAACTGCTTCCCGAAACTGATTCCCAAAATGAGTCCGGTAACTGCCCGGCGAGTGGCCCCTGCTCTGCCGGAACGTTTTACTAAAGCTGGTTTCAGATTCGTAACCAACCTGTTCTGCGACCCGTGCCACTGAAGTTGTCGACTCTCTTAATAAGCGTGCGGCCAGATCCATGCGCCAACGACGGATATAAGTTAGGGGGGCTACGCCAACGAGGTGTGAAAATCGCTTGGAAAATGCCGCTCGCGACATAGACACTTCGTTGGCCAACGACGCCACACTCCAACTTTGCTGAGGTGTGGCATGTACCAGTGACAATATTTTACCGATATGGGGGTCACGTAAGGCCCCCAACCAACCAGCGGAACACTCAGGTTGTTTCGCCAGCCATGCTCGCACCACGAGAATAAACAGTACGTCAGACAATCGGCTGATAATGGCACTCGACCCAGGGCCCGATGAAGATTGACAGCGCTCCCTCATCAGCATACGCACTAACGAGCGAAGGCTTTCATCTGACTGCGCCTGATCGGCGGACAGATAAATAACGGGGGGGAGTAATGACAACAGCGGGTGTGCACCATCTTGTTCAAAATGGTAAGCCCCACAAAAAAGCACCGTAGAATTTGATTCCGCAGATTCAACAGAGCAGACTTTTTTAACCGCAGTGAGATAGTGTTGGACCGGTGTTTCCGGGGAATCAGCCAGAATATGACCTTCTCCGTGTACGACCAGTGCGACATCACCTTGCATCATCTGTATAGGCTTGGCTTCTTTGCCGGGAATCAACCAGCAACTCCCCCGGCTAACGATATGAAAGGTCGCCCTTCGCTCTTTTTCAAATTGAATGCCCCACGGTGCCGTAAATTCCGCCTGGCATAGCGTGGTATTACCAAATCGGGTGACTGCTAGTACATCTGCCAATACATCCATACTTTCTCCTAAGTACCTCTAAAGTGGCCCGCACAGTGCCAGTACAGTGCCAGTACAGTCTCCAGGTAAGCGTTTAATGTGTTTTTGCGATGTGAAAAGAATACTAGCGATAAAAGTTATAGTCTATACAGTTTAGACGAATGGATAGTAATTAGAGCTTATATGCCATGTTTTATCTTTATTTTTACTGATAATTTTCAACATCAGTATATTTTAATACAACGTTATATTTTGCGAAGGAACATGAGGGTTTGCAAAAACAGATGTAAAGCATTCGCAAACCATACGTAAACCATACGTAAAAAATGACTTTGAAACTGGCATTTCCACAGTGTAAAGCCCACAAAAAAGGTGATATCAAATGAATGAACACAATAAATCGACGGATCTGGCACTCACCCTGTCAACCACGCTGGTGCGCTGGCGATGGTTATTTATGTTGTTGTCACTGGCCATCGTCGGCTCCTTGGCCAGCGGTGGCCGTTTTATCGCCTTTGCGACGGATTATGAAGTCTGGTTTTCCGATGATAATCCGGAGCTCATCGACTTTAGTACCTTGCAAAACACCTATGACAAATCAGACAATGTGCTATTCCTCCTGGCGCCAAAAGACGGCAAGGTGTTTACCCGCGAAACGCTTACCAGTGTAGAGTGGCTGACAGAACAAGCGTGGCAAATCCCTTATTCCACCCGTGTCGATTCGCTCTCGAATTTTCAGCACACTCGCGCCGTTGGAGACGACTTGATTGTCGCCGATCTCGTTGAAAATGCAACGGCACTGAAAAATGTTGATCTTATCGACATTAAAGAAATTGCCCTGCACGAACCTCAGTTATTGCATCGAACCATTTCTGAGGATGCGGCAGTGACGGCGATTAGCGTGACCATCAATTTGCCAAAAAACTCAGCAGAAGGCAGCCCAACGGTCACCGCTTTCGCTCGTGATCTGGTGACATAACTCAAAGCACGGAACCCCAACCTGGAAATATATTTAACCGGTTTAGTGGTGATGGATAATGCCTTTATGGAAGCCTCACAAAAAGATATGGGGTCTCTTACACTGATTATGTTTGGGCTTATTCTCTTTGGTTTGTTAGTCTTTTTACGCAGTATCTCTGCCACATTGAGCATTTTGGTCGTGATCATTTTATCCATTATGGCGACGATGGGTTTCTCTGGTTGGTTGGGCGTAAAACTCACTCCTGTGTCAGCGGGCGCTCCGACCATTGTGATGACGATTGTGGTGGCCAATGCGGTGCATATTCTGGTTGCCCTGATACACGCCATGCGTACTGGAATGACAAAACGTGAAGCTCTTATTGAAAGTTTGCGCATCAATATGCAACCCGTTGCACTGGCAACAATCACCACCGTTGTCGGATTTATGTCTATGCACTTCTCAGATGTACCGCCGTTTCATGATCTTGGTAATATGGTTGCCATGGGTGTGATCATTGCCTTTACATTATCCATGGCCTTTTTACCCTGGATAGTCATGCTGTTACCCATGCGTGTAAAAGTCGTAGAGAACCACAAAAATCGTCACATGACAGACTTTGCAGATTTTGTTATCCGTAAACATAAAACACTGTTGTGGACTTTCGTTGCATTAACGATAGTGCTGGTTGGATTGATCCCTCAGAACAAAATCAATGACAATATCTGGCAATATTTCGATGAATCCGTTGCCTTTAGAGTAGATACCGATTTTGCCTCCGAGCATTTAACGGGCCCCTACTATCTTGAATATTCCTTGAAATCGCCGCACAGCAATGGCGTCAGTACGCCAGAATTTCTCACTAGTATTGATCAATTCCAACAATGGTTGTACCTACAGCCAGAGGTGGTTCACGTTAATACTATCAGCGATATTATGAAACGGTTGAACAAAAACCTACACGGGGATGATCCTAACTGGTACCGTTTGCCCGATAATAAAGAATTGGCGGCTCAATATCTGTTGCTGTATGAAATGTCGCTACCTTATGGTCTGGACTTAAATAACCAGATCAATGTAGACAAGTCGGCGACGCGTATCGTGGTGTCGCTGCATAACCTGTCTAACAATAATATGATTGATTTTCACCAGCGGGCACAGGATTGGTTGTCAAAAAATGCAGCAGATTACTCCCTGATCGCCAGCAGCCCAATGTATATGTTTTCACACATTAGTTTGAGAACCGTCTATCAAATGGTCGGTGGCGTCGCTTTTGCACTGATGTTGATTTCATTCTTGATCCTGGTGTCATTACGTTCTGTAAAAATTGGTGTGATCAGTTTGATACCCAATTTAATTCCACCCGTTATGGCATTTGGAGTATGGGGTGTCGTTGTAGGAGAAGTGGGTTTTGCACTGGCCGTAGGATTAGGAATGACCATCGGTATCATTGTCGATGATACCGTGCATTTCTTGAGTAAGTACCTACGCGCAAGACGTGAAAAAGGCCTAAACCCGGAACAGGCCATCCATTACGCCTTTGCCAATGTGGGAACTGCCTTGATTATTACTACCATCGTTTTAGTGAGTGGTTTTTCAGTCCTGACATTTTCAACGTTCAAGTTAAATTTTGACCTCGGCTTGATAACCGCATTAACCATTGGCATTGCCTTGGTTGTTGATTTCCTATTATTACCCGCACTGTTGATTATGTTTGACCGACGTGATTATGCATCGGAAAACGAGCTTGAAAATAAAGATGATACGAAGGATGAACGATCATCGATTAAAAACCCCCTTATTCCTGAAGTCGCATTAGAGGACGCATAAATGAAGACATTAATGACAACCGTTCTATTGAGTGCAATGTCCGTCAGCATTGCTTCAATAAACACAGCTTTTGCCATTAGTGCAGAAGAACAAGGACTTGCCATCGCAAAAAAAGTGGAACAGCGCGATTCGGGATGGAATGATTACACGACAAGCCTGAAAATGACATTAGTCAATAAACAAGGCGATAAAAGCACCCGTGCTATTCGTTTAAAAATTCTGGAAATGTCCGGTGATGGTGATAAAAGCCTGACCATATTTGACAGCCCGAGAGATATAAAGGGCACTGCCTTTTTATCATACTCCCATGCAGTAACTCCGGATGACCAGTGGTTGTATCTTCCTGCACTTAAACGGGTTAAACGCATATCATCCTCGAATAAATCCGGGCCGTTCATGGGCAGTCAATTTGCTTATGAAGACCTGGCCTCATTTGAAGTCGACAAATACCAGTATAAATTTCTTCGTGAAGAAACATTAAATGGAAAAAATACATGGGTCGTCGAGAACCAGCCAATCTACAAACATTCCGGCTATACACGGCAAATTGTTTGGATTGACAAAGAACGCTACATCCCATTAAAAATAGAATTTTATGACAGAAAGAATACCTTGCTAAAAGTATTACAGTTCCAGAACTACACCTTGTATCTTGACCAGTATTGGCGGGCGCATGAACAAGTGATGGAAAATCAACAAAATGGTAAAGTCACCACATTGAGCTTAAACAACTTCAAGTTCCGTACCGGCCTTAACCAACGTAGTTTTGATAAAAATGCCTTAAAACGAGCTAGATAGACTGGTGTGCCACGTAGGGGCGGGGTTCAAACCCGCCCTTTTACTCGACCCACAGATGTTGGAAATGAGCTGCGTAGTTTTATGACCACCGGGTCACGACAGGTAACGAGGTTTTTATCCTGCACGGCACCATGTCTTTGTAGATACAAGGAGCGGCTTCAGCCGCGATAGAATGTGGTAATCATTCGCGGCTGAAGCCACTCCTACGGTGTTAAATAGATAATGGGTACATTCCGGCATCATGTAAGTGTATTGGCAGGTTGGAAACCTGCCAATACTGAATTACGAACGTTTTCCTGGCATTAAACATCGTATAAAAAATCACAATCGCCCTACCCTGCTACGCTACTCGTTCAATTAACCAAAATCCCCCGATAAAGACCATCGCGGTCGAGCTTGCCGGGTAGACGATGCCCTTATACAGCTTAAAGTTTCTGGCCCAATAGATAATGGGTAATACCACGGCGACAATGACTAACTGCCCTAATTCCACACCGACGTTGAACCCAATAAGGTTTATCACAAACATTTCATTATTTAAGCCTAGGTCTGATAACACGTTGGCAAAACCAAACCCGTGAATCAAACCAAAAGCAAAGGCCATCCACCATAAACGCTTTTTAATAAAGGGATACAGGTTATTGGTCGCGGCAACAATAATAGAGAAAGCGATGAGTGACTCAATAATATAGGCCGGTATCGTGACGATATTCAAACTGGCCAATGCAAGAGTGATCGAATGTGCGAGCGTAAATGCTGTCACCAGTTTTACGACATCAATCAATACGGGTTTAAACCTCGTAACCGGATCAAGTTTGCGGTTTTTTCGAATCCAGACTACCGGCAATAATAGACAGATCAGGAACAATATATGGTCATACCCTATACCAATATGCCATACACCTTCTTTTACAAATTGTGAAAACTGGCCAATGACGGATAACGGTGTGTTAGAAAATGACAGTGTTCTCTCACTGCTTGAGATTACACGGGTTTCCATTTGCGTACCCTCTGCGGAGAAAATAACCAGAGACTTATGTAAGGCATCTATATCAAACAGAAAATTATAATTTATGTCGAATTCAGAAATATTACCCGTGCAGTTCGCGTTTGATTTGATCACGGCGTAATACCCATCACTGTGTTTTTCCAGTAATAAGGTATTATCCTGTAGGCTACACGCCCCTTCTACGGAAGAAATCGTTATATTTTCACTGAAGACATTAATAATAGATTGTTGTTTACGCTTTAACTCACCCCAGGATATAGCTCCATCAAAGTTTGTATCAAAGTTTTGTGTCAACTGTAAATCTCTTATCGCCACTTCCCACTGAATTTCAATGGGGTGTTCGGATACATCATCCCTCATATTGATATGTAAAAAACTATCACTGGTTTGATGCGCCTGAGCCAGACTGATGGTCATTACCCAGAAGATGGACATGAAAAAAATCTTCATAACGTGGTTCCTTTTCCATAACCTGACAGGCCGTCCATGTTCATTATTTGATCCCAGACAGCATTCTCGTAACGATTACTCTCTTTCCACTCACGAAGTTGGTTGATTGTTTTTTCATCACCCGCGAGGTGTGCGCAACGAAGTAAAATCCTAGCATCGGCAGGTTCTTTATAGATTTCCCAATTGGATTTGGCTAATGCCAGCGCTTTACTCTGTTGTTTTTTTAAGTATAAATAGAATATTGCCTGATCCCGAAGATGACTATCGCCATCCATTTTTTGGCTCAAAGAATAGTTGGCGTGTAGTTTTTCAATATTATTTCGTATTTCCTGCCGTGTGCTCTGGTGATTACTTTTACTGTGTACGTCCGCCATCGTATACCTGAGTAGCAAACCATCGGTGAATAAATGGTCAGATAAAATATCCTTTACTTGACGATATTTTCCCTGGTCCAAGAGAAAGTCAGCGTAAGCGCTACGTGTAAACCCATTTAAGGGGTCTAACCTTAAGGATTCTGTAAAAAAATCAGCAGCCTGGTCATTTTTATTCAATCGTTCTGACATCTCTGCCAAAATGCTCAGTACCCAGGCATGGTTAACGGCGTTACTGTGCGATTCCCTATAGACCTGTTTTGATAACACCGTAAAACTGTCTTTCAGGTTACCGGTTAAGCTTTTTATTTGGGTAATGCAGGCGGTTAATACCAGCATACTGGTACGTGTAAATAATGCGTTACATTGTTTCAACGCCTCAGGGTATCTTCCCTGTGCCTGGTAGATGGCGGACAACATTAAGTTGGTGCGAGGATTATCTCTGGAAATGTTAATAACGCGCTGTAATGTTCGTTCGGCCTCATCAAATTGATGCATAAACTGCATAATATCCGCCCAATGTATTAACAAGCCGGTATGGGTGCCGGATATAAAGTACTGCTTTATGGTTGGTTGTAGCGCGGCTTTTGCATAGCCAAAATACCGGGGGTCAGATTTTTTTCGCGCGACATTAATACTAAAGGCAACATAAGCCTCAAGATCACTGGAATTGGTTTTGTTTTCCAGCATGTTTATTCGTAAGCTTTCCAGCTTTTCACTTAGTGCGGTTTTTTCAACCTGATAAATAACCAAGTTTTCATTCTCTGGCGTAAATGGCGCTGCATTACACACAGAAATGGATATAAAAAATACAATGATAAAAAATAGTGGATGTTTCATTGTCTTATTGATCAATTTATTAGTATGAGTACGTGGAAGAAAATTAATAAATTGGCCCGGCTTACTTTCTAACCGGGCCAATATACTTCTTACGCCTTTATAGCCGTTTAATTTTCCTGCTCAACACCACTGTTCATGGATGTTAACAAGTCATTAAAAGCATCAGGATCTTCATCGGCATCAAAATCAAAGTCGATGTCTTCCGCTGAAGGTGGTTCGTCATTTTCATTCTGATCAAACCATCCACGACTCAGCTCAGTAAACGACACTTTTTCTTCTGTTGCTCCTGAATTATCATTATTACTGTTGTTGTTACTGTCACTACAAGCGACTAACAACCCTAGCAATAATGTGATAGTTGCCCATTTACAAACTGTTTTAATAGACATTTTTGTCTCCTTATCTTTGGCGATTAATTAGCAGAACCGCTGATGGGTGTTGCAAGATAAGGGAACGTTTCGCTGAAGTAACTTGCATCAATAGGCGCTCCATCAGTGAAAGGCACGGTTCCAACTGCTGCATCGGCAGGTGTACACAAACCCAAATCCGTCGGCGTACCGGCAACGGGGACGGGATGGCAAAGAACCCCCATGACTACGCGCAATGCGATATCAACAACATCATCGCCAGGCCTACGCCCATTAGGGTAACCGGCAAGATCATCACCCGCAATACCAAATGGACTTTGCTCAGCAGCAGGAACCGCGGGGATTCCCGTATTCAGGCGTAACATCTCAGAAGCGGTGACTTGTGACATTTGGTTCACACCCGAAAATCCTGTTAAAAATGCGGCTACCAGATCATTCCGTGGGAAATTCGTGGGGGCCAAGTCAGGAATCGCAGCGTCTCCAGTTAGTCCTAAGGTGGAATTAACGGCGTCCTTAAACAGAATGTTTAATATGGAAGGTAATGTCGGGTTCGTCACATACGTGGCAAACTGACCATCATTTTTAGGTTCACTGCTGTTAAAACGGTCTTTGTCTGTCAGGCCAATCACCAGCTCATTCACTAATGGGCTGCCCAAACGAGACACCTGAGTCCAGGCGCCACCAACCACTTTAGGCAGGGAGAAAGTGGCTCGTGGGTTCAAAATAGTGACTTGACGCATACTGGAAGACGTCCAACCACCGACAGTACCGTTACCACTTCCGGTTAAACATTCCTTGGCAATTTCCATCACAATAGACGTGATATTTTTATCTTCCAGATCATCGTTAGCCGTGTTTTGCGTAATACCGCCTGGAAAACCTGCGCCATCACCAGCACCCGGAGCGCTATCGCCTTCAATGGGAACATAATTCACTAAATCAAAAGTTTTACCCAGGTTGACAACAAAAGAGTCTTTGCGTTGACCGACAAAAACCTTACCGGGCTGTGCACAACCGGGGATACTGACATCATGGATAAAGCTATTGGCATAAGCTTCATAACCTGCTGTATTGGTAAATGTTTTATCACCAACATAGTCATAAGGTTTTGCAAATCGACGACTACCATCGGTCGACGATGTCACGTTTGAACGACCACTACGGCTACGACGGTCACCGGTTACCATTTTAACGGAATAGGCTTCGTTAAAATTCAGGTTCGCATTGCTATCAACTGAAACACCACCAATATTCTTCAATGGTACAGCAACATCTTCGCCACCAATATTAAGCGTTATACCGATGCCATTGGTTAAAGTGTTACTAAAGCGAAATTGAAAAGTAATGTCTTCTACGGCATCACCATCATTATCGATATGGATTTCATAAAGCGCACGTGAATCCATAGCAAAGTAATTTGGACCACCGTAGGCATCCTGCAATGGAATGTAGTTAGCAATCAATGTCACATAGCCATCACGACCGGTTTCATAACTGTTAAACATGTAAAAATCAGATGCATCGACCTTAGGAATAGAGGTAATGTTTGGCGCCTCCCGATGACTCGATGAATAGGCGGGTAGACTGAATACAGTTGCTGTCACAAGCGCTGTGGCAATTGCGACCGCAAGTTTTTTCCCTTGAAATTTCATAATGACCTCCAATGTTTTAAAAAATATTTTTTAAATACTCGATATCTATGACGTAGATTTTCTAACCTACACCTCATATACGGGCGCTATTGGGGTTTGGATGCATAATAAATTATTATTTTTTTTGTTAATATAAACAATGGCTTAGTGATTTTCTGGTGAGAGTAAAAAGATGCGCTGCGTGCGACGACGCCGTAAAATGCCCCCTGTAAGCTAGGCAGCTCCTAAACAACAAACAACCGTCATACCGGAATGGTACGAAAATAAGTCAAAAAACCACTCCACCCGGGAAAACGGTAGTATTCGGCTTAACTTCGTGCCATTGCCGTCATACCGGACTTGATCCGGTATCCAGGCGCGGAACAATAAAATTGTGGGCTTATTACCGGTTTTAAAACAAACGTCACTGTTTCCAAGGGTCTCAGTGGGAACCCATACCTCAGGTTATTGTTTCGCTGGAAGTTGCCAACGAGGTAAATAGAACGGATCTGCCACACGAAAATACAGCCATAAAAAAGGCACCACAGTCCGTGTGGACGGTGGTGCCTTTACGTAAAAAAAGAGTCTGTAAAAAAAGAGTACGCAACAAACAAGCGGAGAGAATTCCCTATGACATTAGTTGAAATGTCATAGGGATAGCGCTCGGGATTGCGGTAGCTATAGCAGCTGTAATTTACCCTGGTAGAGAACGGGCCCTGTGGGTAAGCCAGTGGGTGAGCCGCCCGTGGGCTCCAAACTGATGGCTAAGCCCGCCGTTTTAATGAATTCAACAGACAACTCCGAGGGTAATGTGAGTGTTGTTACCCCTTGGTTTTGCACTAAACCCACGGATATAGGCGCAGTTTTATTGGCCGGTAATAACCATAGTTCGAAGGCTTTGTCGGCCGTAATGTATTGCGGTGACACCGTTTCGATACTGAGTTCACGAGCTTCTACGTTGGTTTTAATAATCCAGGACGATTGTGCCGCTTCATTATTCAGCACGGCAACATAGACCGGAGCAGGCTCGGGTTTCGGCAGGTAGACGCTCACGTACAGGGCTAATACAAAAGAAGCAGCCACCGCGAGCGCTGTGGCACTACGCCAAAATGCCAGCTTACCCCAACCACTAGCAGGAGTTTCTGCTTCTGTCCGGTCAGTAGGCGCGGTTAAATTGAGACGTTTTTTGATGGCCGTAAAAACATGTGTTGGTGGTGTTACCGGCGTAATACCGGCGGCCAGCGTATCGATTTTATTCGACCATTTTTCCACGAGCAGTCGTAAATTTGCGTCATTCCATAGCATTTTTTCAAAACGACGGCGCGCACCGCCTGCTAATGTGCCGAGCACATATTCTGCAGCGATAAGGTCACGAACTTGTGGATTTTCTAACTTCATAGAGACAAACAACCTTTCAGTTTTTGTAGCCCACGCCGAATCCAGCTTTTAATGGTCCCCATGGGAGTGTCAAGGGATTCTGACAACTCCTGATGGGTAAGGCCTTGAAAATATGCCATATTTATCGCATTTTTTTGCGAATTATCAAGCTCGTCGAGGCATTTTTGCAAAGCATCAGTGGTATCAGCATCAAACAAATGATCCAGAGGACCGCTAGTGCCTGAAACTACGGTATCAAGAACACCTTCATCCTGAATCTCGTTTTGCGGCTTTTTGCGAATATGGTCAATGGCCTTATTCCGCATAATGCGTGTCATCCAGGTCATCGCACTGGCCTTATCGCCACGAAACTGGTCAGCATTGTTCCAAATATTAATGAATCCTTCTTGCAAAATCTCTTCCGCCCATTCCTGTTTCTTTACTATACGTAAGCTAATGGAAAATAGTTTCGGTGAAGTCAATTTATAGAGACTTTCAAAGGCAGTAGCGTCTTTTAAGACACAACGCACCAGCAGATTATTGATACTTTCCGTAGATTCAGCGTTCAACATAGATTAGCTCAATGGCACTATATGAAAATTGTTTATTTATCCGGGGGATCACCCGTACTCCATCGAATTCGTTCTAGTGAGAGTAACAGGGTAAATCGGATAATAATGAGTAACATCGAAACTTACAATCTAATGTTCACGAAAGTATCGCAAGTTCACGTGATAACTTTACAGTAGATTTGTGGTATAGCAATGGCGATTGAAATGCTAATTGGCGTTATTCGCTTGATTCGACAATCTGCATCCCTGCATTTTAATGCGAAGCATCGGAGCAATTGTCAGGTAGCTGCGCAACCTGACCTACAAAATATAGCGGTACCCCCAGCATTTGCACTTATCACCCGGGGCAAATGTAGGTCAGGTTATTCCATTGAGGAAGCGGTAAACGCAAAGGTCGCTAAGAACACCGAAAAAGATGAATGTGGTTTTCTTCACTTAGCACTATTCACTTAGCACTCTGCACTTATGTCCTCACCTCAATTAATATTCTTTCTCCGCGTCCTCTGCGCCTTTGCGAGCTTTGCGTTAACAACACCAAAATATAAACATCATCCACCGTAGGGGAAAATGTAGGATGACCGGTTTGATTTGTGCGTGTGCGAAATAAGGGTAAGCACAAGGGGCACCCCTACGGTGGAATGTGTGCATTTGTGATATTATTTTTTTGCGGTTACAACACGTAATCTATGTTTACAATCAGGCTATCGTTATCGCTACTTTCATAATGACTCTTCGGAGTTATAACGGAAATTTTAGCCATTTCATTGTATACTGCAACGGTTCAATTATCTTTTATGCTCAATGGGTTGGCTTAGCTTCTAGTAGTAAAGTAGTAGTAAAGTAGTAGTAAAATAGTAGCAGTAAAATAGCAGTGGCTATGAGTTAGGCACTGCTATTCTTATCTGTCATTTTGAGTGACGTACGTCTGTGCTAAAGCAACACAACATACAACGCTACATCCTGTAAATATAGGTAAAAATATGAATTTCCATTTTATGGTATCGACAAAATCACTTTCTATTACGGTAGCCCTGTCGATGCTGCTACTGATGCCTGTTGCGGGGGTTGCTGCCTCAAAATACTCCGTCGATAACCCACCAAAAGTGCCTTTCAAGTATGCCCAGGGTAAGAAAATATTTAATAACCTGTGCTCCAAATGCCATGGAGAATGGGGTAATGGTACAACGCAAGGCCCACCATTAATGCACGGTTTTTACAAGCCTTCCCATCACGGTGATCCAGCCTTTTATCGTGCCGCATTAAAAGGTGTACAAGCGCATCACTGGCGTTTCGGCAATATGCCCCCAGTGCCTGGAGCAACCCGAAAAGATGTAGACACCCTGCTCCCTTTTGTTCGTTGGTTACAACGTGAAAATGGTATTTATTAATTTTGGATATTCATTTGGGCATGAGCACGAGTCTAGAATGGTATCGATGAGTTTGCATTCGACGAGAGCACTCTCCTCTGCCCTGTCATATGTCTTGTTAAATATCCGGTCAACTTTTTTATTGGCCGCATCATGGATGGTGCTTTTTGTTCCTCTGGTAATAGCACCATTATCAAATGTTCATGCCACTGCTCATGCCACTGCTCATGCCACTGAACAAGCGGATACTTCAAAAGGAATGTCAGCTAACGGTTTGGTAACTCACGGCCAAGCAGTCTACAAACAACACTGCGCAGCTTGTCATGGCGCCAACCTGGAAGGCCAGAAAAACTGGAAATCCCGAAATGCTGATGGAAAATTACCGGCACCACCCCACGATGAAACGGGACATACCTGGCACCATGCCGATGAATTGTTGTTTGGTATTATCAAATATGGGCTTGTACCACCGTATGGCCCCAAGAATTACAAAACAGACATGCCAGCACTGGGCAGCGTACTAAACGATCAGGATATTCGAGCCATCATTGCTTATATCAAAAGCCGCTGGACAGAAGAAACACGAAAAATACAGGCAGAAATAAACGGAGATGGGATTAAACGGCTAAACCAGTAAAAAATAACGTGCGGCCAGTTTTTGTATTCATCACCCGCGCCAAATGTAGGTCAGATTACGAAGTTACCTGACGATCATCTTTATCCGAGAATATTGGTGCTCGTTTCAGCCATTGCCCAGGTTAACAACTTAGTCCTTAGCACTAAGTCTGTATATTAACCAAGCCCTTCAATCACTCCCATTTCTGTGTAGGCTTGCACTGCATTTCCGCCATTTTCTTGTTTTGAAAGTAAGGTAACAAGACTATCTGGGTCATCAATACGGCCATTTTCGGATAAAGCCTGTATCTGGCCTAATCGGGTTCCCATTTCGACAATGCGGCCTAAGCGTGTTGCTGGGCGACGTCGGTGTGAGCCAAATTGTTCTTTGAGGGCTGTTACTACTTCTTCGGGTAGGCCCCATTGTTCGGTAATGATGAAGGTTAACTTTGTTGCACGTTGAATGACACTATGTTGAAAAGTACGAGAATGTTGAGGTTCCATGGGTTTTCCGGCTTGGTCGAACTGCCTTAACACCACCATAGATCCGGTGTTATGCATTAATCCCGCTACGTAGGCGTTAAAGCGATCAACCCCCTCTGCCTTGGCTAAACTACGACAGGCGACGGCCACTTTTAATGATTGTTCCCATATGGATTTTGCAGCATGTTGATGGGTGAACCCTTTTCCTACTTGCATGATGGGTTTCATTGCTACCGACATTATCACTTCACGTAAACCGGATTGGCCTAATTGCAATACCGCGTCTGCCAGGTTTTTTGCCGGGTTGCGGGCACGAAAAAATGGGCTATTTGCCAGTCGAAGAACTTCTGCCATGACTACGGGATCAGTGTTAATGATTTCGGTTATTTCTTTTCCATCATAATCGTCCGCTCGTATTTTTTGCATCAGTTGCGGGACGACGCCTGGCATACGGGGAATGAGGTTGGCCGCCTCTTTTTGTGACTGCATTAATGTATCAACACTATCTATGATGGTTTTTTCGAGGGCGCTGACAGGGCCATCATGAAATGAGTCTACGCCTAATAAATACCGGTAAAAATCATTTCCGATGTTTTTTAAGGCTAAGGGAGAAGTTGTTTTTTCTGTGCCATTGGTAACCGGAGTGGTTGCATCGCTAACTTCAGGTGAGGCTTTCGTTTTATTGGGAACATTGACAGGCGTTTTGTTTGTTTGAGTATCCTGCATTTTTTGTGCAGGTGAAAATATACGCTGCCAAAAATTTACCATTACCTATGCTGCCTTGAATTGAGTGAACTGAGATACCGAATTTAACGGTATCCGAATATGATATTTCAGCCCAACATCATTACATACAAGTTCAATATAAAACGGTGAACCGGTTCACATAACACATGCCCGCTTACGGGTGAGTAGACGGGCATAAGTCATCAATGGAATGAGCCTATTTCGAGTAACGGCTTATAAACGAAGGTTCTTTAATCTCAAGGCATTGGTGATAACGGATACTGAACTAAAGCTCATGGCCGCTGCGGCAATCATGGGTGATAGCAATATACCGAAGAAGGGATAAAGAATACCGGCCGCAATAGGGACGCCTGCGGCATTATAGATAAAAGCAAAAAACAGGTTTTGCCGGATATTGGCCATGGTGGCCTGACTCAAGCGTCGTGCCCGCACGATGCCACGCAGGTCACCTTTGACAAGGGTCACTCCCGCGCTTTCCATGGCCACATCGGTGCCAGTACCTATGGCAATACCGACATGAGCCTGGGCAAGTGCTGGCGCATCGTTTATGCCGTCGCCTGCCATGGCAACGATTCGCCCCTCCGCCTGTAATTGTTTGATCACTTGTGCCTTTTGATCGGGCAGCACTTCGGCATGCACTTGGTCAATGTCGAGTTTACTGGCAACGAATTCGGCCGTTTTTCGACTATCCCCTGTTAGCATAACTACTTTTAAGCCTTCTGCATGCAAGTGACGAATCGCTTCAGGTGTTGATTCTTTGATAGGGTCTGCCACGCCGATTAGCCCCCCTGCTTTGCCATCTATGGCAAAAAACATGACGGTTTGTCCTTCGCCACGTTGTAGGTCAGCTTTTTCAGGCAAATCACCAACATCGACACCTAAATCAGCCAGTAATGCTTTGTTGCCCATGGCAACGGCTTTGCCATTTATGACACCGGTTACACCTTTGCCGGTAATAGACTGGAAATCGTCCACTGGCAGCAAGGCAACGCCTCGTGCTTCTGCCCCCTGTACAATGGCTTCCGCTAAGGGGTGTTCGCTGGCACGTTCCAGGCTGGCAATGAGCTGCAAGGCATCGTTTTCTGAATATTCTCCCACGGAGGTGACCGAAACCAATTTGGGTTTACCTTCCGTTAGCGTTCCGGTTTTATCCACCACTAAGGTATCAACCTTGCGTAGTATTTCCAGAGCTTCTGCATTTTTAATTAACACCCCCATCATGGCGCCCTTGCCGGTTCCGACCATGATTGACATAGGCGTGGCAAGCCCCAGCGCACAGGGACAGGCGATAATCAGTACTGCAACGGCATTAATGACGGCATACGCAAGCGCAGGCTCTGGCCCCCAGATGCTCCATACGGCAAAGGTTATTAATGAAATGATAACGACAGTCGGTACAAAGTAACCCGCCACTACATCGACCAGTTTTTGTATCGGCGCACGAGAACGCTGTGCATCGGCGACCATTTTGACGATCTGAGATAAGAGTGTGTCGGCCCCCACTTTTTCTGCGCGCATCAACAGGCTACCGGTACTGTTTACGGTTGCGCCAATCATTTTTTCACCGGCACTTTTTGCTACCGGTATGGGTTCACCGGTGACCATCGACTCATCGACGTTACTTTCTCCATCGGTAACGACGCCATCGACGGGTATTTTTTCGCCCGGCCGCACTCGTAAGATATCGCCCATTTTTACATGCTCAAGGGGAATATCTTCTTCGCTGCCATCTTCACGAACCAACCGGGCTGTTTTTGGCGCAAGCCCTAATAACAGCTTTATGGCGGCATTAGTTTGGCTACGGGCACGTAGCTCTAATACCTGTCCGAGCAAAACAAGTGCCGTTATCACTGCCGTCGCCTCAAAATAAACGGGAACGACACCCATATCATTGAATACTGCGGCAGGGAAAATACCCGGCAGAAGTACGCCAATCACACTGTATGTCCACGCGACCCCCACACCGATGGCAATGAGGGTAAACATGTTCAAGTTCATGGTGACGATAGACTGCCAACCCCGCACGAAGAATACCCACCCACCCCACCAAACGACGGGGGTCGACAATACCAGTTCAAACCATTGGCGGGACTTAGGTTCTATCAGGGCACCCATCATTTCAGGCCAAAATTCTGCGGCCATGGCACTGAAAAATACCGGAATCGCCAGCAATGTGCTGACCCAAAAGCGTTTGGACATGTCGTCCAGCTCACTGGTGTCTTCTTCGGCTTCAACGGTGGTGGCTTCCAGTGCCATTCCGCATTTAGGGCAACTACCGGGATGATCCTGCGTGACTTCCGGGTGCATGGGGCAGGTGTATTCCGTTTTGGTCGCCAGCGTCGGAACGCCCATTACTTCCAGCGCCATGCCACATTTAGGACAGGTTCCCGGCCCTTCCTGAATGATTTCAGGGTCCATGGGACAGGTATACATGGCCGATTCATCGACCGGGACATTATTGTCCGGATGATCATGGGGGTGTAGGTATTGCTCTGGGTTTTGCTGAAATTTCCGGTTGCAGTGATCACTGCAAAAATAATGCTCGTGGCCTTCGTGCGCAAAATGATGTTCTGAATCTTCGCTAACATCCATGCCGCAGACAAGATCTTTCAGTGTATCGTCTTTTAGATACTGAGCAGGTCCAGCTTGAAATTTTTGTTGGCAATGGCCGCTGCAAAAATAAAAATCCTCGTCCTCATGTTTAACGTGATATTGCGAATCAGCTGTGACATCCATATCACAGACGGGATCTTTCAATACAGATGCTTCTGTATACTGACCGGGGTTTTGATCAAATTTGTTTTTACAATGATCACTGCAAAAAACATATTGTTCATCGTCATAATCTGAGGTTTTATCAGATTGATCGGACACATCCATTCCACACACAGGATCCTTCGCCATCATTTAACTCCCGTTGCCTGTTGTTGTCAGCTGTTGTCAGCTGTTGTCGTTTAAGACGGAAAGCGCTGAGTCAGGCGTAGTGAGGCCTTTACAAATAGACAGGCGGTGTTGTCAGTAAAACGGCTTGTACACCCGGCTGTAAAAATAAGGCCTTTTCGTCATGGTCAGCTTTATGTCTCAATAAGAACACGGTGTTTATTGTTATTGATGAATATAGATCATTTTAAATCCTATGGGTAGCCCCTAGGTCAAGCGTTAGAGTTTGCCACCGTTACCGATTCGATAAGATGACATACTGAGTCGCCATTTGGGTGGCCGTTAGGCATCATTTCCCAAGATTCCAGTGCATCTTCCATGCGTTTTTGCAAATGGTTCAGGTTGTCCAGCTTCTGTTTATTTTCAACCACCCGGCGCTGCATCATTTCACGCACCTGAGGACAGGGAGAGCTCCCACTCTTAGAGTGATTCAGAATTTCACCAATTTCAGCCAGGCTGAAACCCAGACTTTGTGCCTGGCGGATAAAACGTAATTTAGTGACATCCGTGCCCGTAAATAACTTATAGCCATTATGAGGATTCCGTTCAGGATTCAACATCCCTATTTGCACATAATGACGTACTGTGTCGGGCGTTACCTCTGCCCGTCCTGCTAATTCACTTACGGTGAACATATTTACTCTCCTATACCTTTTTTTTATTACAAAAATAAACCCAAAATATTCATTGTATAAAATCGATAAAATACACATTAACAAAACTTACCGTATTTTTTTCGACCACTCATCACAAATTTATAAAATGAGATGATTAAAATATAACGACAAACCAGAATAATGCCCCCACCCCCCAGTGGCCGAACAAAGAATCCCAATACCAACTATTGTCACCATTGTGCATCTTGTGTTGCTCTGGACACCATCCTGAAAGTACCTTCTGCTGATAATACTAATGTTCGTGGCTATCCCCATCATCATGACCATCATCATGGCCTTTACCTTCTGATGTCATCTCATTTTTATCCAGAGACATATTGTCATGCGAGTGGCCATCTGAGTCATCATGTGGCGCATTGTCTTTAGTAGATGATGTTTCCATTTTTTTATCACTGGCATGTCCATGCCCACCACCATCGGCATGTTCATGAGCATGACCTTCCCCTTCTGACTCAGGTAAAGACATGACGCCCAGGCCAAATCGATAAACGACTTCGCCGCCATGCCATGCGGTAGAACCCAACAAGCCTCCGGCAATCACCATAAATGCGATGAACAGGCTGCCTAACGCCAGCTGGCGGCGTACACGCATAAAAGACCACACGGCTAAAGATAAAAACAGACTAATGGTCGCTATGGCCCAATTTCGGTGATCCGTCATCGCTGCATGCGACGGGGTATCATGCGCGACGGTGTTGTAGGCATCGAGCCCCGTTAAGCCGGTAATCACTGTAAAACCGGCACCAAACCACAAAGTCCAGCGCGCGACGGTTAGCCATTGTTCTTTTAAGGGGGACGATACAAATAAAGTAACGACAAACAGCCCCACCGAGAGCGAAAACAATGCAACGGTAAAATGAACAAAAATGGGGTGCCAATTGGGAATAATTTCTAACATAGTTTTTTCCTTGTACTCAATAATGTCGGCGTTACATTGGTCGCCAGCGTAATTTTTACTTTTTTAGAACCAAAACCTCACACCGGCTACCGCGCGTGTTTCACTGGTATCCTGATCTGCTGCGCGGGCTATGTCTGCCGTGTTACCGTATTTGCTGGCCCATTCCACGCCGACATAGGGGCCGAATTCACGCACAAATTCATACCGTAAGCGGAATCCCAACGCGACTTCTGAAAGACCAGAACCGATACCTCGTTGAAGATCGTCCTTACCATAAACTTCTGCTTCGATGCGGGGTTGAAAAATGAGTTTTTGGGTAATCAACACTTCGTACTCCGCTTCCAGGCTCAGCGCACTACGACCGTTTTCTCCGATATAGCCCGTAATGTCTACCTCAAACCAATACGGTGCCAAACCCTGCACACCAAAAGCTAACCAATTGCGGTCAGGGCCTTCGCCATTGTCATAACGTACACCTAATTGGGTATCCCAAAAAGTCGCTATGGCGTGGCCCCATAACAATTCTGTGGTGGCTTCTTCCAGTGTGCCGTCATCGACATCACCTTCGGCCTTGAATACCAGACGGTCATAATCCCGGCCATACCAGGCTTGCAGGTCATATACGGATGAAGTGTTATCGGATGTGCGAACGGTTTCAAAACGATCAATCAGTAACATGCCAAAGTTATATTCGTCTGCCAGTTTCAGTATGCGAGGGCCAGGTAAGGCATATTGTCCGGATTCAATGGAATAACCACCGGAGTTGGCGTGGGGGTCACGGGCATCGGCTGGCGCTGAACCACCTTGCATTGATTCCATCGAACCGTGATCCATACCTTTCATTTTGCTATGGTCCATACCGTCCATTTTGCTATGGTCATGATCCATCGTTTCTGCTTTGGTTTTTTCCTTATCGGTCTTTTTACTGTGATCCATACCCGACATGGTGCTGTGATCCATTTCTGCCATTGGTGCATCTTCTGCCCATGTTGGCAACATACTGACACTCAGCACTGCCGCACTTATTAATGCCATTTGTTTGTTCATTGTCATTACTCTGTAATTAGTCAATAACGGGCTCAGGGTGTTTTTGAGCTGGTTTTTAGGCGTTTTTAAGCCTTTTTAGGCAACAATCACTTCACGGAACATGCCCGCATCCATGTGATAAAGCAGATGGCAATGCCATGCCCAACGCCCAAGTGCGTCGGCCGTTACGCGGAAACTGACTCGCTGCGCCGGTTGAACGGCAATGGTGTGACGACGGGCAATAAACTCACCATTGGCATCTTCCATGTCACTCCACATGCCGTGTAAATGCATGGGGTGGGTCATCATGGTGTCGTTATGCAAGATAACGCGCAGGCGTTCACCGTGTGGAAAATGTATGGGTGTGGACTTACCAAACTCCAGGCCATCAAGAGACCAGGTGTAGCGTTCCATGTTGCCGGTAAGATGTAATTCGATTTCTCTGCCCGGTTCACGCAGGTCTTCCTGCTTTCCGCCAAGGGTACGAATATCGGCATAAGTCAGCACCTTGCGGCCGTTATTGCGCAGGCCGATGCCTGGGTCATCAAGATTGGTACGCGGTGTATCGACGCGCATGTCGACACTAGGGCCGTATTCGGTTTTGGCATGGCGTACATGAACTTTGTTTTTTCCATCCATCTTCATGCCGCCTGACATGTTGTGGCTGCTGTGGTCCATACTTTCCATGCCACCCTTATCTGCCATGCCTGCCATTCCAGCCATGCCGCCGCCCATCGTTCCCATCATGTCTGCCATGGTGAGCCATTCGGGTTTGTCCATTTCGGGTACGGGTGCGGTGAGACCTTCGCGTGGTGCCAGGGTGCCTCGGGCATAACCGGTACGCCCCAGTGACTGTGCGAATATGGTGTAGGGTTCGTCTTTTGGCTCCACGATAACATCGTAAGTCTCGCCGGGGCCGCAGCGAAATTCATCAACGGTGACAGGTTCTACGTCTTGTCCATCGACATGCACGACGGTCATTTTCAGGCCGGGAATACGCACATCGAAGAAGCTTTGTGTCCCGCTGCTGAGGAAACGCAGGCGAATTCGCTCGCCGGGTTTAAAGATACCTGTCCAGTTGCCTCTTGGTGTCGTGCCGTTCATGAGGTAGGTGTAGGTATGGGCGGAAACATCGGCCAGATCCACAGGGCTCATGCGCATTTCATTCCACATTTTGCGCTTTTGCATCGCCGGGCCGACGCCCATTGTGGAAGCATCCCGGAAGAAGTCCACCGCCGTAGGCGCGTTGAAATTGAAGTAATCGCTTTGCTTTTTCAGTTTGGCAAATACTGCCATGGGGTCTTCATCGGTCCAGTCTGAGAGCTGTACGACGAAATCACGGTCGGCACGAATATGCTCGCCATTTCTAGGTTCAATGATAATACCGCCATACATGCCGGTTTGTTCTTGAAACCCAGTGTGGGAGTGATACCAGTAAGTGCCCGTTTGATTTACGGTAAACTTGTAAGTAAAGGTTTCGCCAGCGGGAATACCTTTAAAGCTCACGCCGGGTACACCATCCATTTGATAGGGTAAAATAATGCCGTGCCAGTGAATGGACGTGGACACGTTGAGTTTGTTATGAACACGAATCGTGATCGCGTCGCCCTCTCGCATTTTCAATATGGGTGAGGGAATCGAGCCATTAACCGTGGTGGCCATGCGAGGACTACCGGTAAAATTGACCATGGTTTCAGCAATGGTCAGATCAAACTCAGTACCCGTGAGCACCGGCGCCATACCGCTACGGGTCGCGGTTTTTACTTGATCCGCCCAGCTGGTCGACACAAAGGGGGACATACCCATCATCACACCGCCAGCGGCAAGCCCTTGCATGAAACGGCGCCGAGATGGATCAGGAGCATTTGTGTCTGACAATGCTAAAAGATTAGGGGGAGTTTGTTTCATGCCGGTGTACCTCAAATGAAGCTCGTTATTAGAAGCTCTATACAATTTGATTGATGTTGTAGGAGACTATATACAACCGTGCCTGTCCTTCCCGTGACAGCTGCATTACATTTTTGTAATGTTCCTGTCATGTTGCTGGAAGCGGGTGGCGAGTAGAGTAGAAACAAATATTGGGGGCTGGCAGAACGCCATTCTTTCTCCTTACTTTAGAGTAGTTGTAGGTGCATTATGAAAATACTCGTCGTCGAAGATGAAATTAAAATTGGAGACTATCTCCGCCAAGGACTCAGCGAGGCTGGTTTTGTAACAGATCTGGCCCGTAATGGCTTGGATGGCCACCACCAGGCCATGACAGAGAGTTACGATTTGATCATTCTGGATGTCATGCTGCCGGATATTGATGGTTGGCGCATTCTGCAATCAATGCGTGAAGCCGGTAACAGTGTCCCCGTTTTATTCCTGACGGCCCGCGATAGCGTGGATGACCGTGTAAAAGGCCTGGAATTGGGCGCTGACGATTATTTGGTGAAACCCTTTGCCTTTTCCGAGTTGTTAGCGAGGGTAAGAACGCTGTTACGGCGTGGTGCTACACCGGTTACTGAAACCACGCTCAAGATAGCTGATTTGGAACTGGATTTGATGCGTCGTCGCGTTACCCGTGGCGGTCAACGCATTCAACTGACGGCCAAGGAGTTTGCGTTACTGGAGTTGCTCATGCGCCATCAGGGGGAAGTGCTGCCCCGCTCGCTCATTGCCTCCCAGGTATGGGATATGAATTTTGATAGCGATACCAACGTCATTGATGTTGCGATACGCCGGGTGCGTGCGAAAATCGAAGATGATTTTGACACCAAACTCATCCACACTGTGCGTGGCATGGGCTATATGCTCGACCTGCCGAATGGCGATTAACGACGGAATCAATGAATACCCTACAGCGTCCACCCTCATTAACCCTACGCCTCACCCTGCTCTTTGGTATTGCAGCCGCTGTCGTATTTGCCGGATTCGGTTGGATTATTGAGCGTTCTATCGAGAGCCATTTCCGTACTGAAGATATTGCTGAACTCGAAGCCATCACCCAGAGCGTTTCCCAAACATTATCAAACCGAGGGGCAATTGACGTCCCCACCGTTCTTGAACAACGTTTCAGCGATATTTTAGTGGGACACCATAGCGCCATTCTCTATGTGACAGACCAAACGGGGCGCACCCTCTATACCAGCCCCGGAGACCACGAGTTATCCGCCATTGACCACTCAACCTTTGGAAAAAAGGGTGGCGTTGCATTGCGAAGTTGGGGCCAGGGCGGTCATACCTATCGTGTACTCACCCGTACCCTAGGCGGCGCTCAGCCGGGTAACGATAAGCCGGACAGCAATAACCCTGGCAACGACACAAACCGTAATCAATCTCACGGCAACCCCCTTTCTTTAAGCAATCATTACATGCTCTCCGTTGCCGTTGCTATCGATGGCCACCAACGATTTCTCGATAATTTCCGTCGCACGTTGTGGCTAATGATCGCCAGCGGTATTGCCGTCATGGGGCTTATGGGCTGGGTTGCCGTTCGTCAGGGACACGCCCCGCTGCACCAGATCGTCGCGCAAATTCGACGCATCACGGCCAGTGATCTGAATACCCGCCTCTCACCAGACACCATGCCACGAGAGCTCAGCGATCTGGCTGATTCTTTCAACGACATGCTGGAGCGCATGGAACAGGCGTTCCAGCAATTGACCCATTTTTCAGATGATATTGCCCATGAATTACGCACCCCGGTGACGAGTATGCTCACCCAAACACAAGTGGCTCTGTCTCAATCACGCAATGGCAACGAATACCGTGAAATTCTCTATTCCAACATCGAAGAATACGAGCGCATGGCGCAAATGATCAGTGACATGTTATTGCTCGCCAAAACAGAAAATGGGCTATATGAGCTGAACAGTGTTGATATCGACCTTAACAAGGAACTGCAGGAACTCATTGAATACTATGAAATGTGGGCAGAAGAACGTGATATTTCCCTCACATTAGAAGGCCAGGCGACCGTACAGGGAGACCGCCCCATGTTGAGGCGCGTATTGGGAAACCTGCTATCCAACGCCATTCGTCACACCCCGCCTGGCCACACCGTACATGCGAAAATTAAACAGATGGCGCCGTCATCAGCAAAACATCCAACACGCGAAAGCGTCATCATCAGCATTGAAAACCCCGGCTCAATGATCCCCGCAGAACATATTCCAAAATTGTTTGACCGATTTTATCGTGCCGATGCCTCGAGAAAACGCGGCAGTGAAGGTGCCGGCCTTGGGCTCGCCATCGCCAAATCCATAATCGATGTGCACGGTGGAAATATCGAAGTGAGTTCAACGCCAGAATGCACCCGCTTTAACATCACATTACCCTTATCGGTTGCGCTATAGGCTTCAATATTAGTGCTGAGTGCTGAGTGCGGAGTAAAAGATTTTTGTGCGGTGTGTTGAAGGAGCGGCTTTAGCCGCGATCAGTAATAATTTGAGGCACTAATCGCGGCTGAAGCCGCTCCTACGAGGGGTTAAAAACTAGTGCTGAGGATTCAGCGGCGCGCCTAACCTACTTGACTGCTGTTCCAATAACGTAATTCTTGCGGCATCGAAATAATAAAGGGTACCCACAAGGGGCACCCCTACGGTGGTTGGAATCGATTATCCCAGCGACCACGTTCATGGTGTTAAAAACGTTCAGGAACATTCACCACCAATAATGGCAACGCACACATCACCCGTAGGGGGTGCCCCTTGTGGGTACCTGGTTTTAATTGTGGCTGTGGTGTAGGAGCGGCTTTAGCCGCGATCAGTAATAATTTGAGGCACTAATCGCCGGCAGTTTTAGGCATATTTACGATGCCTGCCCGGAATGGCACGAAGTTAAGCCTAATACAGTCGTCATCCCGGCGCATACCCTCTGGGGCATAAAGGCCGGGATCTAGAACCACCATTGGTCGGTCGCCCACTGGATTCCGGCCTGCGCCGGAATGACGGATGGAGTGGGGTTTTTGTCTTAACTTCGTGCCATTGATGCCTGCCCGGATTAAGCAATCCGGATCAAGTAGAGGGCATGGCTAAAATTGCGTGATGTCCTGTGGTAATACCTGACGATTATGCATCACTGTCAATACGTCGACTTGATCGGATTTAATTTTGTAAATTATTCGGTAAGGTTTTTCCAAGAGTTCTCGTACATCTGTGCGGTCATATTCGGGTACACGTCGTCCTAAGTGAGGCAATTCACTGAGCTATTGGCTTCGATTGGTGATTCGGTCTATGACGTTAAGTGCAATATCGGGTGAGTCTTCGGCAATATATTCATAGATGTGTCGTAATCGATGTACGGCACAGTTCGTCCAGTGAACTTTCATTCCATATCCAGGCCAAATTCTCTTCTCAGGAATGAGCACGTAATAACTTCCCTGTTTGGCGCTCGGATTTAGTTCGTATTCGTTCGTTCTGATTGAACAAAAGTACAGGAATAGTCGTTCTATTTCGAGCTTTTGTGATTGAGGAACGGGCGAAGGCGGACTGAAGCCGGGATGCAAAACTGGGAAGTTATTACGAGCCCGTTCCTTACATCGTCAACTCGTGTTGTGCGCCCAGCTTCGCTGTCTGCCAGCCCGAGATCGATTTCACGGCGTACCACCATTTCATAGATGGCATCATTCCAGGTGCTGTCATCCGGTAATTGGTCAATCAATTTGTGGGCAATTTTTTTGATATTACTCGATTGCATGGTGTTCGCTCCCATTGCTATGGATCTGTGTATAAGCATATCAGGCTTTTGGGTCATTTTTTGCTTTCATAAGATCATCTGTAGGGTACGGCTTTAGGCGCTTCAATAGTAGTGCTAAGTGCTGAGGACTAAGGATTCAGCGGCGCGCCTAACCTACTTGACTGCTGTTCCAATAACGTAATTCTTGCGGCATCGAAATAATAAAGGGTACCCACAAGAGGCACCCCTACGCTGTCTGTTAGGTTTTTTGATTGATTGTAAGCACCAACCAATCTCACCTATACCTTTAATAAAATAGTGTAACTAATTGTATTTTAATCCCTTATCGAATTAAAAAAATATTTCAAAAAAGGTTGACCTGGAGTCGACTCTAGGATGTAACGTATGCTTTCGTTTTAGGGTGAGGTGTTGGTGATTATTTCCATCGTGCGCCACTCTACCAATAATCGACATAAAGATTGAACCTGGAGTGCGCTCCAATGAGTCAATAGTCTGTAGTAGAAGAATTGAACGATATATTGATAGAAAATAGCAGCAGGAAAACGTTGACGATGCGATTAAAAACAGAGGTAGTAACGGGTATGACACGACTTTTTTGGCCAATAATAGCGATTGGCGCGGTTATGGTTTCTGGGCAGGCCGCAGCCCATGACCCGGTGTTTGGCATTGGCCCACACGTGTTGTTCAAAGACGGGTTGGAAGCTGCCATCGAGATACACAATGAAAAAGCCGGTAGCGAAAAAGAATCAGAATTGGGCGTAGAAGTTACCTACGGCATCACCGGCGACTGGGCCGCGGGCATCGACATACCCTACGCCATAAAAGATAGCGGCACTGATACGTCCCGCGGATTGTCTGATCTACAAGCCTTTACTAAATATCGTTTTTGGCGTGAAGACTCTCTGGGACTCCAGGAATCCGCTGCGGTATTACTGGCCATCAATGGCCAAAATGGCGATGAGAAAGCCAATCCACCGTTAGGTAATGGTGCCACCGATGTGATTACCGGCATTACTTACGGCTATGAAAGTCTCAAATGGTACAAATGGGCCAGTGCACGTTACATTTTGCCCGGCAAAAACGCCACCAACTTTCAACTCGGCAATAAATGGCGGGTGGATTTTGTAGCAGGCTGGCGACCCGTTGCACCGGAATACACTAAACCCGATACCGTCTGGTTACTGGAACTCAATGGTGAGATTACCGATAAGGCAGCATTAAATGGCAATTCTCTGGCCAACAGCGGTGGTACCGAATGGTTTATTTCACCGGGCATTTTTTGGACTACCCGAAACTTTGCGATTAAATCCGGCATCCAGATTCCCATTGCGAGTGATTTAAACGGTGTACAGGATAAGTCTGACTACCGTTTTAAAGCCACTTTTGAATGGCATTTGTAAGGCGTTTATAAATTAGCGGTTAACTAAATTTGAGATTTATCAGGAGCACATCACATGAAAATAAAAGCTATCAGCATTAACCTTCTCTTCGCGAGTGTCGCTTTACTCTGGGGCAGTTTCAGTTTTGCCGCCGGTACCCAGTACGACATGCGTGTCGACGGTCTCGCGTGTCCTTTTTGTGCCTACGGTATAGAGAAAAAATTTACCAAAACGGAAGGTGTTAAGTCCGTTGATATCGACCTCGTAAAGGGATTGGTTATCGTTACCACCAATGATGAAAAATCCTTCAAGGAAGCCGAACTGAAAACCATCATCAATGATGCCGGGTTCACGATGAAAAGCGTCATTGAAAAAAATTTATGAAAGCATTACTGAAGTTGGCCCAATGGGTAACCGTGATGGTTTTAATCATTGGTGGGATCACCTACCTTGTTTGGGTTCCTTCTCCTCAGGAATCAGCGTATACCTTGGCAAAAACCTGGGGCAGCAAAGGCGATAGCGCAGGACAATTTAATGAACCGACCGGCATCGCGGTAAAAGGCAACGAAGTATTTGTGAGCGATGGCCGCAATCACCGTATTCAGGTATTTGATGTAAACGGCAATGCGCTTCGTCAGTTCGGTGCTAAAGAACTCGAACGCCCGATGAATATGAGCATTCAAAATAATGAACTCTATGTCGCCGATTATTTTGCAGATCAGATCAAAGTGTTTTCTTTGCAAGGCGAATACCGGCGCAGTATCGGCAAGCCCGGCAAAGGCCCCGGTGAATTCACGATACCCGGCGGTGTGGCCGTGTCTAACAACGGTGACCTCTATGTAGCAGGTTTTACCCAGCAAAGGGTGCAGCAATTAAAAGCTGATGGCCGTTTTGTACAACAATGGGGAGTCTCCGGCGAAGCGGGTACTTTTGGTGGTAAATTACGTTATCCCACGGACGTTGCCGTATCAAAAGACGGCACCTTATTCATCGCTGACGGCTATAATGACAGGGTACTTGCCATCGATGCCAACGGCGAGATACTCACCAAATGGGGCGGTCCTTTTGCAATGAATATATTGGGTTCGTTCAATGGTTGGTTCGCTACCATTACCGGAATTTCCGTTGGCCCCAGTGGCAATGTATTCGTGGCTGATTTTTATAATGACCGTGTACAGAAATTCACACCGGATGGAACATTTCTCAACGCCTTTGGTATTAAAACCACCGGGCCGACGCATACCAGTATTGCCGTCGCTGAAGCCGACGATGGCAGTGTGTTTGTCGCAGACTATGCCAATCACCAAATCCAGAAATGGCAGCCGGGAAAGTAAATATTACACATAGAGTCACGACTGTCCCGTTAACCTAGCCCCGTTAACGTAAAGCGATCTTGGCGTTAATGGGACAGCAGTGACATAAAGGATTAAAGTGAAGGCATCTGAATGAAAATGGTAAAGCATCGGCATGTCAGAGTATGATTTAAAAATTGAAATATTTTCGGCACCCTGCTGCAATCAGTGTGACAAGGCTTTTGTGTTGGCCGAAAAGGTGGTTAATGAACTCGGATTACCACCATCAACGGGTCAGTCAATAACAATAGACATACGAAAAATCAGTGTCGTGGAAGAATTGGACTACGCCGTAGCACTTGGGGTGCTCGCGACGCCTAGCATTGCCATTAATAGTGAACTGGTGTTTACCTCCATGCCAACAGCAAAGGCTTTACGGTTAGCAATCCAGTCACAGTTAGCCTTACCCGATCAGGAGAAAACATGAGCGTATATCGTATAGGCGATATCAGTAAAATGCTTGAGCTGACTGCCGACACCCTGCGTTATTATGAAAAGCTTGGTTTGCTGAAAAAGGTGAATCGCACGGCATCGGGAATTCGACTTTATAACCACAAAGACATATCCCGGCTTAAATTCATCAAACGCGCACAAAAAATGGACTTCACTCTCGCTGAAATTAAAGACCTATTGCAAATGCGAGAAGACCCACAACATGCCCGCATCGAGGTACGTGAACTCAGCCACCGCAAGCTTGCAGAGATTGAGACTCGCCTTAAGGATCTCACTACCCTGCGTAACGAACTCACGTTGTTGGTAAACCTGTGTTTGGGAAGTGACGGTGGCTGCCCGATTATCGAAGGAATTGACGAAAATAGTTAAAAACCGTCAAAAAATGCTAAAAATGGCTGAAAATCTCTAAAAAAGCCGAAAAAACCCTAAAAAAGTCCAAAAAAGACGAAAATGAATAAAAAAATTACTGCATTTGGGACATAAACCCTGGCAACTGTTCCCATCTGAGCGGCTTTAACAGCCAATCTCCTCGCAAGATTTAATCTCAAACTCAAGCGTGGAATGAGAGATGGAAAACTGCCGATCAAGCTCGGCCTTTACTGCCGTTTTAATCGGTTCAGTTTCTGCAAAATCATTAATGACCACATGAGCTTCCAGTGAGTTATGGTGTTCATCTATCTGCCAAATATGGACATGATGCACGTTACACACGCCCTCCACTTCTTCCATGGCCGTAATCACTTCATCAATGGTAAGACTTTCGGGCGTACCCTGCATTAAAATATGGATCGTCGTGGGTAACATCGTCGCTGCTTGGTAAAGCACATAACCTGCAATGATCAGCGTCATCACTGTGTCCGTCCAATACCAGCCATAGAGTAGAATAAGACTACCCGCCACAATGACGCCAACGGATGCTAAGGCATCCGATACATTGTGTAAAAAAGCCGCGCGCATGTTCAGGCTATTTTTCGACATGCTATAGGTCAACATAGCCGTGGCGAGATCAATCACCAAGGCCACACCGGCAACCATAACCACAATCCAGCCTTCAATTTCCTGGGGTGTATAAAAACGCCACAGGGCTTCGTAAATGAGGTAAAAACCGATTAACACCAAGGTAACCAGATTGATCAGCGCCGCAATGACTTCAGCGCGCTTGTAGCCAAAGGTTTTGAAAGCATCCGGGGGTTGTCGGCCAATTTTACGCGCAACCAAAGCAATCAATAACGAATTGGCATCACTAAAGTTATGTAGTGCATCCGCAATAAGTGACAAACTGCCGGAAAGGATACCACCAACCACCTGTGCCAACGTCAACACCATATTAATGGCAATAGCGACCAGCAACGGCTGGTCACCCATTGTTTCTACATTATGATGCGAATGGTTATGCGCCAATCTATAACACCTGTGTGGTTATATTATGGTGACATTATCATCCTGTTTTGAGGTTATTTGCAATGCAGACACAGGGGCAACCCCTACGGTTTGATATATTTCGTTTCAACGATCCGGCTGGGAATGAATACGGTTGATTGTAGGTCAGGTTGCGAAGCTACCTGACACATCGCGCTATGCGAGCCTAGCTCTTTAAACTGTCAGGCTGAAATACCTACAGGGTAGAGGATATAACTACAAATCTCATTATAAAATGGATGTTAGTTACTTGTGATAAAACGTTCCTGGTAGTCGGAGGGCAGTACAAAAAACTGTCGGATGTTAAAATATTTTTCAAGGACTCGATTATCAAGGGTGTTCATTTCACTAATGGGTGCATTTAATACCGCCATCGTTTGTTGTCTTTCGCTGTCACGTACGGGAGGCAACGCCAGTGGTTGATCCGACCCGTAGTAAGTGTAAAAACCATTTATGAGTCGAATTTCCACATGTGAAAATACTTCTCGAAGGGTATTGAGGATAATTTTTCCAAATTTAGGTGAACCGGTTTGCGCCCATAGTGCGAGAATTCCACCAGGAGCAAGACGTTGGGTAATGATCTCGAAATATTCTTTGGTGTATAGGGGAGATGAATACACCACGGAGATTTCTTCGATGTCTATGATGATGGCATTGTAACGCGCTGTGTTGTTACGTAGAAATTCTGCACCATCTTGAATATGCAATCGGGTTCTTGAGGATTCAAGGACTCCCTCGTTTTCTTTGTTAAAATACAGCCTTGCTGCTTCGACTACCACAGGGTTGATTTCCACGATATCGATGGATGCAACACTCTGGTTGGCCAGTACCTGGCTAGCGGTAAATCCACACCCTAATCCGATATTCAGCACCCGAGCTCCACTGTTTAATCGTGAAGTTGCGAATAGCCCCAGACGGCGTTCAGATTCGTTGTCAATAGAAAGGCACATATCGCGATAATTAATAAATAACGCTTTGTTGCCGGGAATTCCCAATACATTGGTACCCACGGTGATTCGTCCAAAGGGGGACTGTTTTTGAAATAGTATTTTTCCAAAGCGTTCGGTGAGTGAAGGATAATCAGGGGCAATGGGCAGCGTTTCATCAATTACCGCCGAGGGGTTTTTGTGCAAAGTTGTATTAGATGTTGATAAGGCCGGGGTAATGTCTTCTGTCTCTTTTTGCCAGGTAAACCAGAAATTGATCAGCACTAATGAGGCAACCAAAGTAATAGCAGTGTGTTTGTGTCCCGGACTCAAAAACAGTGCCGTTACAATACTGGCAGCCGTTGCGACCAGTAGCGTGACCATTAAGCCATAGGTAGGTAACAACCAAAAACCGGCCAGTAACAGGCCCAACACGGAACCCATAATATCAAAAAAATAAACGACTCCTGTCCCCGTAGTAGAATCGCTATTGCCCTGCAAGTACAGTCCATTTATCAACGGAAATGCGCCTCCCAGAAAAAAAGCAGGAACAAACAAAAACAAAGCAATCAACAGTCCCCTAAGCCATTCGACGACGTTGGGGTTTGGCACAGTGAGCTGTAAAAAATCATTCAATACCGGAATAAGGTCGTAACGCCGTAATATGGCCAGCGCATAAACAGCCAGCGCAAGTTGCATCCAAAACAGAAGACGCTTGTTACGTGCCGTGTTTTGCCCGGCGAGGCGGGAAAATACCAGACTGGAAATACCCAGACCACCCAGAAATGAGGCGAGAGTTAATGTTACCGCATAGATGGTTTCAACATAGAAAAGGAAAAGTACCTGGATGCTGTACAGTTCATAAATAAGTGCAGCGAAGCCCACCGCAAAGCCAAGCAATAAGCAGGTATATTGTTCTTTGCGGTGACTATTCATGAATGACTAATGCCCCAGTAGAAAAGGATACCCTGCATTCAGAAGCGTCAGCCGCAGGGATGTATTTACGGCGTCTTTTGAATGCAGGGTATCCTTTTCTTGTGTACCAGTAGTCACCATGAACTACCCAAAACAATAAGAAAAGAGTTAAGGCTACCTGACCAGGTGTGGCCGTTAAGAGGAAAAAGCCTCATCTTCTTCCTCTTTTAATTTGTCGATGTAATCGAAAAATGATATTGAACTGTCCAGTCTTTCAGTCGAATAATGCAATGCGGCCATGAATCTGGAGATTGAGCTGGAACCAAAAATACGGGCAATATTGACGCCCTTTTCGTTAAGAAATACTAATGTTGGGATTATCCGTCCCTGTCGGGAAAACGAAAAATCCCGTTCACTGACTACACCGCCATCCATGTCGACAACAATGTTGTCACCCCACATATTGATTGGCACAACATCAAAGTTCTTTTTTATGGTCTGAGTGATGAGAGGACGCGCCAATTTATCGCGCAAGAAGGCTTTACAGGCACCACAATCCGGCTCATAAAAATAAAGGATGACACGTTTGTTTTTGCTGGAGGCATCTTCAACATCATCGGCAATATCAAGGAAAGAGTCCTTGAACCACCCTGGGTACAACGGCTTTTTTGTGGTTATGCCCGCATCGTTACCAGCATCATTTTCATCAGCCACTAGCGGCATGGACAATAACAAAGAAACCAGTAGCGTCAGTAAAGCGAATATAGAAGTCATAGATGTACTGCCTGTCATTGCTTAGCGCTTATTCAGCCACTTAGCAATATCGTCAATCAGTATTGATTCTTTGCCTGTAAAATCATGATCGGTTCCATCAATCATCATTTGTGTATATTGCGCATTTTCTGCCGCAGCACCCGCCTCTCGACGCCCCTTTGCGGAGTATTGTGAGCCATAACGATCATCGCTGCTATAAATATCCAAAATGGGTAATGTTAATTTTGCCAATGTATCAACAATCCACATCCGAGGGTCAGTGTAATTTAATTGATACATGCTAACCCCAACAAAAGCCTCAATGGGCGTATTGGGATTTTCCTGCAAATAGGATGCGGCCATAATGGAACCCAACCCCCCGCCTAAAATAACAATTCTTTTATAACCTTGTTGTTGTAAATGGGCAATACCCGCTGTGATGCGTTCAGGAGAAAAATTCAGCAGTATCGAGTGGTCACGCATACCGGTATCCACGCCCAGCACCGGCATTTGCAGAGAAAGGGTCGACCAACCCAACTCAGGCAGGTTTCGGCGCAAAGGGCCAATGACATTTTGCCAGTCCGGATGGCCGCGCATATCATGTAATATCAGCACAGCCTGCCGTTGGCGGTCATTTTTTGCATGGTTTTTTGCATGACTCTCTATGGCGACAAATTTGCTCATTTTCGTTTTGAGGAGGATGAGTTTGCCCACCGTGACACTGTCAGTCAGTTGTTCCCGCCAACGCTGCTCGAAGGCCGCATCGGGTTCCGTAGGATCATTAAACATGGACGCTTCATAAGTCGCAGCCGTAATAAAAATAGGCCAACCGGCCAATGTAATCGCTAAGCCAATGGCAATTAACGTCTTCGTTCTCCAGGCTCTCCTACGGTAATACGATACTGACATTCCAAACAATCTCCTTTCTATTTTAGGGTGGTAACTCAACGTATTAAGTTAAGCCTGATTTTGTGTGGTAGGTTGGCGGTGAGCTTGCGAACCCCAACATAGCCAATGATGTTGGGGTTCGCAAGCTCACCGCCAACCTACGGACTGCCAATACTCCACAGCAGGGAACCGTAACCCGTTAGGGTAAGTTGTTACAGGTTTGGGTCATCCAGCCCTGGCCCTGTTTGCCACTAGAGGAACCGCAGTTCTTCGGATCCCAATTGCCACTGGTATTGAATCGGACGATCTTGAGAATGGCACCGTTGTAATATGGACCTTTGAAATAAGGTGTAGTTGTCCCGTTTTTACCGCTAACTTTCAGTGGTATCTCTGTGCCAGGCGGTAATCCCACTTCTGGCCCCACATCGTTGAGGTTGACCAACAGCGCCTTGTTTTTCCAACCATGAGGAACCGCCACATGGCACCAGCGGCACTTGAGTCGTTTGAGGCGCCCTAAATGTTTGGTGTGCAGATTATCACTGTTGGACTTACGCCAACCACTACTCCCTTTTTTACTACCACCACCACCATCAATGGCGTAGTTGAAACGGTTATGGCACTTAAAACAAAGGTCATCGGCCTGATCATTTCGAGGTTCCGGGGAGCACTTATTACTACCATCGCATGGAGTACCGGTATATTTATCCCATTTTCCCTTGAGGATAAACTCGTTTTCTGAACCATGCGGCCCCCAGGGGCGTCCGTTTTCTCCACCGTTAGGAACGGCGGTACCGATGGCAGTGTCGTTGCCGTGGCAGTCAGAGCAATACATGGTTTGTGTGCCGACGTGGTTGTCAAAAGGGGCCTCCCAGATATTGTTCCCAGAGATACCGCGCACAGACTTCGTGCGCCCAGTGGGCTTCAGTACAGGATGCCAGGAACGGTGGTTGTTAGTGGCCCAATTGGGATGCGCCCCGCCAGATGTTGACGATGTTCCTTCACCCATGTGCCCGTCCGGTGAGTTGTATTCCATCGCCTGGTTGGTGTATTGGGTCATCTCGTTGGTGCCGTAGGGAGTTCCGCCGCTGAATGATCCCAGCATTGGCGGTGTGTCGTAAGCATAGTTAGAATGACATTTAAGGCAAATTTGGTATTCCCGTGTAACGTAGGACTGGTTAACATCCGTCGGGCCATTAATAATGGATGGGTTTCCCCGCTTCACCTTAAAATCAATCGGGTTGCTCATGAATGCATCGGAGCCATACACAGGCTCGATACCCCAGATGCCTCGTAGCACTCCGGAGGCCAAATTTGTGTGAGGTTCACTGTGATCATGAGTACCTGCCGCTTCCGGCTTGGATGGGTCTGCGTTAAATTGACGGTTTTTAATCACCCGATGCGGATTGTGGCAATCAGTACATTCGGCGTGACGATTCTGTAAGTTCCCTTTACCCAGATTTTCCGGGGATTCCATGAAATCCTTACCGCTTTGCGCGTCTGTGTTTGAGCCGATATTATGTACTTCTGTGCCGGCGGGCTGGTCGAAGCTATTGATGGGCATATGGGTGGCAAGAGAAAAATCGCTTTTGATATCCGGCACTTCCGTGCCAAAACCCTGTGTCGTCAACGTACCGCCATCGCTGGAATGGCAGGCAAAACAGGTTTGTTCGACCGCCGGGTTACCGCCTTGTTTGGCGCCGTTGGCATTCACCGGGCCATCGGTTCCCTCTCTCAATAATCGCCGTGAACCCTGCACAGCATGCGTATCGTGGCAGGCCAGACAAGCCGATTCCCAGACCTGAGTGCCCAAAGGAAACTCCCGCAGGTTGGCGGCTGCGTCGGTATATCGCTCATTAGCGACCTGCTTATTGGCATGGGCTGAATCCAGCCAGCCCGCCTTATCGTGACAGGCCAAACAAATAATATCATTAGATTCGTTGAAAAGGGTGGAGGTCGGCGGCGCCTGTTGCAAACGATTAAGGCGCAGGAATTTGATGTTTTCGGTGGTGTTGGTACTGCGGATATGCGGGTCGTGGCAGCTGGTGCATTGCACTTGATCCTGTTGTAACGGCACAACAGGATTGACCCCGCTGGAACGATTACCGATATACGACTCGCTCTGAGGGTCGCGCAACT
>NVUB02000079.1 GCA_002401775.2 Ectothiorhodospiraceae bacterium | reverse complement strand
TTAGCAAGCTGTTAGCAAAGTTAAGGGGAGCGCCAAAACACAGCCTTTACACTATTTCCGGTCAGTACAGAGCAAGTATTACGTTTTGTTGTCGGGTTTTGACAATGGGGCACCGTCATGAGAAATGGCGAAGAATTTATGCAGTCAGTTTTGCGGTCAGCAAATCGAAACAACTGTAATTTGCCATAAATTTGCCGTAACTGGATTGCGGCAATTATTACGGCAAGCAATGATTTATACATTTTTTGAATTAAATTTAGGAGAATCACATGTCAAACCGCAGAAATCTTGCCAATGGTATCCGTGCCCTGAGCATGGATGCAGTGCAAAAAGCCAAGTCTGGCCACCCGGGCGCCCCTATGGGCATGGCGGATATCGCCGAAGTGCTGTGGAACGATAACCTTCAGCATAATCCGGCTAACCCACAATGGGCCAACCGTGACCGCTTCGTGTTGTCCAATGGCCATGGTTCCATGTTGATCTATTCCTTGCTGCATTTGAGCGGCTACGATCTCAGCATCGAAGACCTCAAGCAATTCCGTCAATTACACTCCAAGACCGCTGGCCATCCTGAATACGGCTATGCGCCGGGTGTGGAAACCACCACTGGCCCGTTGGGTCAGGGCCTCACTAATGCTGTGGGCATGGCGATTGCTGAAAAATCATTGGCCGGTAAGTTCAACCAAAAGGGTCACGACATCATCGACCACAACACTTATGTGTTTTTGGGTGATGGCTGCATGATGGAAGGCATTTCTCACGAAGCGTGTTCATTGGCCGGTACCTTAGGTCTGGGCAAATTGATTTGTTTCTGGGATGACAATGGTATCTCCATCGATGGTCACGTCGAAGGCTGGTTTACCGATGACACACCTAAACGTTTTGAATCATACGGCTGGCACGTCATTGCCGATGTCGACGGACATGATCATGAAGCCATCGCCAAGGCAGTAGAGTTTGCCAAAGCCATGAAAGACAAGCCCACCATGATTTGCTGCAAAACCACCATCGGTTTTGGTTCGCCAAACAAGGCGGGCAGTCATGAGAGTCACGGCGCACCCTTGGGTGATGATGAAATCAATCTCACCAAGGCTGCTCTGGGTTGGGATCATGGCCCGTTTGAAGTGCCTAACGATGTGTATGCCGGTTGGGATGCCAAAGAAAAGGGTGCCGCTGCTGAAAGTGCCTGGAATGAAAAGTTTGATGCCTACAAGGCGGCGTTCCCTGAATTGGCTGCAGAACTCGAGCGCCGTATCGCGGGCGACCTGCCTGCAGAATGGGCTGCTAAATCGGCTGAGTACATTGCTTCTGTCAATGCTGACGCCAAGAGCACCGCGACTCGTAAAGCGTCATTGGCCTCAATTGAAGCCTACTCACCGATGCTGCCTGAATTATTTGGTGGATCGGCTGACCTGGGTTGTTCCAACCTGACCGAATGGTCTGGTTATAAGCCAATGATCAGCAATGAAGAGTCTAACTACCTCAACTACGGCGTGCGCGAATTTGCCATGTCCGCCATCATGAACGGTATCGTACTGCACGGTGGGTTGATTCCGTTTGGCGCAACTTTCCTGATGTTCTCGGAATATGCCCGTAATGCATTGCGCATGGCGGCTCTGATGAAAATTCAGAGCATCTTCGTATACACCCACGATTCCATCGGACTGGGTGAAGACGGCCCGACTCATCAGCCTGTTGAGCAAATCCCGACACTGCGTATGATTCCAAATATGTCCGTATGGCGTCCTTGTGATGCGGTTGAGTCTGCTGTCAGCTGGCAGCAAGCCATTGAAAAGAAAGACGGCCCAAGCTGCCTGATCTTCTCTCGCCAGGACCTAGCTCATCAAACTCGTACAGATGCACAGTTGGCAAATATCACTAAGGGTGGTTACATCCTGGGTGACTGTGGTTGTGACAGCCCTGACGCCATCATCATTGCGACCGGTTCTGAAGTCGGACTGGCCATGGATGCAGCGGCAGTTCTTAGTGGCAATAATAGCGGAAAGAAAATCCGCGTGGTTTCCATGCCGTCAACAAACGTATTTGATGCACAGGATGATGCCTATAAAGCGTCGGTTCTGCCTAAAGGCATACCTACCTTGGCTGTTGAAGCCGCGGTTACCGATGGCTGGTACAAGTACGCTGACAAGGTTGTGGGTATTGATCACTTCGGTGAATCTGCTCCAGCGGCTGAGCTGTTCAAAGAGTTTGGTTTCACCGTGGAAAACGTGGTTGCCGCTGTTGAGTCACTGCTTTAAGAAACGCAGACTCATTTCCGTCATTCCGGACAGTAGTAGGTGCAGGCCGGAATCCAGCGATGCTAAAGGGCTCCTGGATTCTGGCATTTATAACCTAAAGGTCATAAATGCCCCAGAGCGTAGACGCCAGACTGACGTGAAAAGCAATAAATTTTTATAGTTAACATTTTGTAATTTTTGTTTAGGAGAAATCTTCATGACGATTAAAGTCGGTATTAACGGTTTTGGCCGTATCGGTCGAATGGCCTTCCGTGCCATTGCGAAAGAATTTGGCGACATCGAAGTGGTTGGCATTAACGACCTGCTAGATGCAGACTACTTGGCCTATATGCTCAAGTTTGACTCCGTACATGGCAATTTCGACGGTGAAGTGTCTGTAGAAGGCAACAACCTCGTTGTTAATGGCAAGACCATTCGCCTGACCGCAGAGCGTGACCCCGCTAATCTGAAGTGGAGCGACATCGGTGCTGATCTGATCATCGAATGTACGGGCTTCTTCCTTACCGAAGAAACGTGCCAAAAGCACATTGAAGCTGGCGCCAAAAAAGTCGTGATGTCCGCACCTTCCAAAGACAGCACTCCCATGTACGTCTACGGCGTTAACCACAAAAGCTATGATGGCCAAGCCATTGTTTCTGCAGCTTCTTGTACCACCAACTGCCTGGCACCCATCGCCAAAGTGTTGAATGACAAATGGGGCATCAAGCGTGGTTTGATGACCACCGTACATGCCGCAACCGCAACACAAAAAACCGTCGATGGTCCTTCCATGAAAGACTGGCGCGGTGGCCGTGGAATCCTGGAAAACATCATTCCTTCTTCTACCGGTGCAGCCAAAGCAGTCGGCGTAGTACTGCCAGAATTGAATGGAAAACTGACCGGTATGGCTTTCCGTATACCCACTTCAGACGTGTCAGTGGTTGACCTGACCGTAGAGCTGGAAAAAGACGCCACCTATGACGAGATTTGTGCCGCAATGAAAGCTGCCTCAGAAGGTGAAATGGCCGGAACATTGGGTTACACCGACGAGAAAGTGGTATCCACAGACTTCCGGGGTTGCAGCCAATCCTCTATCTTCGATAGCGGTGCAGGCATTGCCCTCGACAGTACTTTCGTCAAGGTCGTTTCATGGTATGACAATGAGTATGGTTATACCTGTAATATGCTGCGTTTCGTCCTACACGTCGCTTAAGCGGATCTTTCTTTTAGCAAGGGAGTCTCTAGCGGCGTTGTCGGGGTATTTTGAGTGCTCACGTACTGTTAGTACGCTCCGCGCTCAAAATACCCCTCCGCCTTGCTAGAGAAAAAAATCTCTCGCTTAAGTTTATAGCGGATCTCTCTTTTAATAAGGGAGTTGCTAGGGGAGTTGTCGGGGTATTTTGAGTGCTCACGTACTGTTAGTACGCTCCGCGCTCAAAATACCCCTCCGCCTTGCTAGCGAAAAAATCTCTCGCTTAAGGGCAGTTGCTAGGTTCGAGTATCTCGGGAAAGCAGAGGTTTTGTCTTCCCTTGCTACTTGTCACTAGAAACTTAAAAAATGCAGAGTTTTTTGGTAAACGTGGGTTTTCATGGTTACCAAAAATCTTTGAAATTTGTTATAAAATTTAGAATTGGAGTTTAATATGTCCGTAATTAAAATGACTGACCTGGATTTGGCGGGTAAGCGTGTGCTGATTCGTCAGGATCTTAATGTGCCGATTAAAAACGGTAAGGTGACGAGTGATAAGCGTATTGTTGCGTCGTTGCCTACTATCGAACATTGCATGAAGGCGGGTGCAAAGGTGATAGTCATGTCTCATTTGGGTCGCCCTACCGAGGGTGAGTTCAGCGAAGAGTTTTCGATGATTCCTGTGGGCGATCATATTGCGGCGTTGTTGGGTCGTGATGTTGAAATGGTGAAGGATTGGGCTGACAAGGGTGTCGGGCCGATGAAGGATGGCGATCTGGTTTTGCTGGAGAACGTCCGTTTTAACGCCGGTGAAATAGCTAACGATGACGCGCTGGCTAAAAAAATGGCCGAGCTGTGCGATGTGTTTGTGATGGATGCTTTTGGTACGGCGCATCGCGCTCAGGCATCGACTCACGGTGTGGCTAAATTTGCGCCTGTGGCGTGTGCCGGTCCTTTGTTGTCGGGTGAGTTGGAAGCGCTGGGTAAGGCGTTGGACAATCCTGCTCGTCCCATGGTGGCTATTGTGGGTGGATCGAAAGTGTCTACCAAGCTCACCGTGCTTGAGTCGTTGTCTAAAATTGTTGATCAGTTGATTGTCGGTGGTGGTATTGCGAATACGTTTATCGCTGCTCAGGGCCATAATGTCGGTAAATCTTTGTACGAGGCTGACCTGGTGGCGACGGCGAAAAAGCTCACTGAGGATGCGCAAGCACGTGGTGGTGATATTCCTGTACCTACGGATGTTGTTTGTGCAAAAGAGTTTGCCGAAAGTGCTGAAGCAACGTTGAAGAATGTGGCTGATACTACCGATGACGATATGATTTTTGATATCGGCCCTGAGTCCGCAGCGGCGCTAGCGGATGTGATTAAAAATGCCGGTACTATCGTTTGGAATGGCCCTGTTGGCGTATTTGAGTTTGACCAGTTTGGCGAAGGTACCAAAGCGATTGCCTTGGCCATTGCGGATAGCGATGCCTTCTCCATTGCCGGTGGTGGCGACACTCTGGCGGCTGTTGATAAATACGGTATTTCAGACAAGGTGTCTTACATCTCTACGGGCGGTGGCGCATTCCTGGAATTCCTGGAAGGTAAAGAGTTGCCAGCCGTAGCGATCCTTGAAGAGCGTGCTAAAGGTTAGTTAGCACTAAAAGCTTAGCACTAAAGCTTAGCACTAAAGCTTAGCACTAAAGCTTAGCGCTAAGGGTTACAGAAGTTAGATTTGAAGGGTTAGCAGCAATAATTTTACTATTGCTGGTTTATTAATGATTATCGAGCGGCCTGGTTTTGCCGGAGTAATATGAAATTGGAAAGAAGAACAAAAATTGTCGCAACCTTAGGCCCGGCAACGGATGATGCTAAGGCCTTGGATAAAATCATCGTCGCAGGTGTCGATGTGGTGCGTCTTAATTTTTCCCACGGTACCGCGGCCGAGCACACCGCACGTGCAGAAACGGTACGTAACCGGGCTCGCGCTCATGGGCGTCAAGTCGGCGTGTTGGCCGATCTGCAAGGGCCAAAGATTCGTATCGACAAGTTCAAAGATGGCCCTATTGAACTCGCCGAGGGTGATATTTTTATTCTTGACGCTGCCTTAGCATCTGATGCGGGTAATCAGGAACGTGTGGGTATTGCCTACAAGGAATTACCGCAGGATGTAAAACGCGGCGATAACCTGCTGCTGGACGATGGCCGCATGGTGTTGTGGGTAGAAGAAGTCAAAGGTGCCGAGATTCACTGCAAAGTGAAAGTAGGCGGCAAACTTTCTGACAAGAAAGGCATTAATCGCCAAGGTGGTGGTCTTTCTGCGCCGGCGCTGACCGAAAAAGATAAAGAAGACATTAAAACGGCGGCTGCGCTGCAAGCGGACTACGTGGCTATTTCATTCCCGCGTTCCGCGGATGATGTAAGGCTTGCTCGTAAGTTGGTGGAAGAGGCCGGTGGCAAGTGCGGCATTATTGCGAAAATAGAACGCATAGAAGCGCTAGACGTCATCGACGAG
>NVUB02000078.1 GCA_002401775.2 Ectothiorhodospiraceae bacterium | reverse complement strand
GCCCTGCTCGGCAAAGTCGTCGCCCGCGATGCCAGTGCACTAAACGCCACTCAAGTGTTGCATATGGCGACCCTAGGTGGCGCCAAAGCATTAGGGCTAGAGGCACAAATTGGCTCATTGGAAATTGGTAAGGCTGCCGATATTACCGCCGTAAACCTTGGAGCACTGGAGACTCAACCTGTGTATCACCCCATATCACAACTCGTTTACGCCGCCGGACGGGAACACGTCAGCGACGTATGGGTGGCCGGGCAACATTTGTTAAAAGACCGTATGCTCACCACACTGGATCAACAGGCAATTTTGAATAAAGCGAAGCAGTGGGGGGAAAAGATTTTAGTAGCCGATGAACAGCCCGGAGAATGAAACGTAGGGTGTACCCGCAGAACATAAAGGCACGTTGTTTTGCCCACCTGTAGCGAGATGCAATTACAATATTACGTGAACACAAAAAACCGTACTCCCCTAACTTGACTGGGGGAAGTTCATAGCACCACTTACTTACCTCAAGGGTATGTCGAGATTATTAATTGAGGAAATTTAATGAAAAAATTGATATTTATTTTTTGCCTGAGCTTAGGTGCTTTAGCTCAACCTGTATCGGCTGAATACGCTGATGTTGTTATTAATAATTATGCGGATGCCGCAAATATGCGGCCAGTTGTATTCCCACACGCCTACCACCGCATCCGTTTCCGTTGCAAGGTGTGTCATGCTGATCTTGGCTTTAAGTTTAAAGCTGGCGGCAACAAAATTACTATGGCCAAAATTATCGACGGCAAGTTCTGTGGTGAGTGCCACAATGGTGAAGTCGCTTGGTCGGTCGAGAACTGCGGCATGTGTCACTCGGGCATTCCAGGAACACCCACTCAGATTCACAAAGCGATAGCCAATGTTGAAAGCCCAAAGGAATTTGATCCTCTGAACCCCAACACATTTAACAGAGTGCTTGGCTGGCAGCTTTTAAATAATGTGGATGTTCGAGACAAAACAAACAATAGTTTTTCTGCATTGCAACCTGCGGAGCAAGCATTTGATGATGAGTGCTTTACGACAACTAGCTTTGGAAACGGGATTGACTGGGTTAAAAGCCTGAATGATGGATGCATCGCCCCACGATATCAGAAGACTGATCCGACGGTTCAGCCGGTAGTGATGGATATGGATATTATGCTGGAAACGCCAACCTCAATGGGGGACAGGGTTTTTCCTCATAAGGCACATACCAAATGGCTGTATTGTTCAAACTGCCATCCGCGTATTTTCATACCTGAGAAGGGCGCTAACAATATGAACATGACCGGTATTTTAAATGGAAAATGGTGCGGAACCTGTCATGGAAAAGTAGCTTTTCCTATCGTTGGGCAAACCTGTACAAAATGTCACTCAGTCCCTAAACCTGATGATTTTGAGCCTGTTCGATCAAAAACGGTATCGGTGCAGCAATGGGAAGAAAATAATCGGAAAACTGCCAATCAGAAACGATTAAAAAAATGAAACCTTTAGAATTCATAAAACACGCAGAGTGTACCCGCAGGGCATAAAGGCTAGCGGTTTTGCCCACCAGAAAACGGGGCGCAATGATGGGATTACGTGGGCACAAAAACGTGCCCACCCTACTTGGCTCTTTTGAATAAAGCGCGGCAGTGGGGGGAGAAAATACAGCAAACGAATGAACATCCCCCATAGTGATGACGTGATTTTTCGTCACCAACGTTGGGCAAAGCGCAGCGTGCCCAACGTGTCCTCTGCATCATCAAGCCTTCATCAAATCAATAGGATTACCTCGTGCTAAAAATGCCTTTAACTCATCAGATATCCGCTCATCCCCCGCCACTCGTTCCCAGAAATTACGGGCCATTTTTTTTATTGAAATAAAAGTATAATCCTCAAGATTTAAGCATCGCCCTTCAACGGGTACAAAATCATAAGGAAGCACTTCCCCACCACTTTTTGGCGCAAAGCCCATAGAACACATGTCATAAACAGGTAATAGTCGAAACACACTCCCGTCAATGGCCAAACTCAAGTTGCCTAAATGCATATCGGTATTGTTAATCAATCGACCAAACCACCACAAAAATTCCGCATCATAAACATGCTGCCAACTCACCAGGTCTTTTTTAAATAACGCGCCCATTACTCGAGGCCAATGACTACCAAGCTCAGTAAATTCAGCGTCAACTGACTGGAGCGACAACATCGACATACGACCATGCTTCCCGGTTCTGTCAAAACGTTGAGATTCTAAAAAGAGCCTGTCATCCATTTCGATAAGCCGGGTTTCTGCCGCAGGATAATGTTGTCCATGAATAGCTTCCGTAGCATGAAATTCCGTAATTAAAATATCGCGCCATCGCCGGGCAATGGCGCCTGTTCCCTTAGGGGAAAATTTGACGATGACATGGGCGGAATGGTCACCACTAAAAGCTGTAAATTTCGGTTGTTCACCCCCGGCGGATGAGCCCGGAATAACACCGCTCATCACACTATCGGCCAGTGATGGGTAATCAGCGGTAGAGGAAATAACCGGACGTCGTCTAACACGAACAAGCGCTTGCTGACCAAATTTGAAATTACCTGAAAGATCATCACCATTGGAAATCAAATAGCGCCCAATATGGTTGGCGTTCCAGTGTCTTGGGTCGTTTGGAAAATCATCCGACTGGGAAGCCAGCTCCGTTGCAATCTGTCGCCCAAGAAACCCCTGGGGACTCAGATCACTTAAAAAATACGGCAAATCGTCATAAACACCATCACCGTTTTCTCCCAGCAGAACCGCAGGCATGCCCGTCACTGGCTCTACAAAAAAACCGCCGTGCGCCAGCGGCCGGATATGCGCGACCACAACAGTATTCCCATGGGCATCAACCATCACCAATGGCAGCTTATCATCGGCTCCAAAGGCATTCCGTGTTAGCGAGTATCGAGGTGAGCGCCCGCCCGATAATTTGATGACGCTATCCCCCAGGCATCTCAGTTGGCGCGACACCACCGACTGACTCAGGCCCGTTTCAGCCTGTATCTCTTTTGACGTAGCAGACCCCTGCTCCAAATATTTTCGTATTGATGTCGACATTTTAATCTCGTTCTGGAAAATACAGTAGCCTATTAGAAAGACTAGAATGATGACTAGCTTTAACACACAAAATAAGGCAAGTAAGTACAATTATATCAATAGCTTACAATTATTACCCTTATTAAAATGACTAACATAACGACTAGCTTTAAACTCCGTATATTGATCTTCATTTTAGGAAAACTCAATACCCCGAACATTGATTGATGTCGAAAACAGCATATACTCATGCATAAATCCATGCTTATTGGAGCACATACCATGCGAACCACACTCAATATCGATGATCAACTTTTTGAAGAGGCCTCCCGCCTAACGGGAGTCAAAGAGAAGACCGCCCTGCTGCGCGAAAGCCTGAAGGCCTTAATCCAGCGCGAAAGCGCTAAACGCCTTGCCCTACTGGGAGGCAGTGAGCCTGAACTGACTGAAATCTCTCGACGACGTATTAGTGAATGATTCTTGTCGATACCTCAGTCTGGATTGACCATTTGCGTACAGGCAATGCTGGCCTTACGGAACAACTCAAACAGAATCGCGTCACCATGCACCCAATGGTTCTGGGAGAATTGGCCTGTGGTAACTTACAAAATCGAGCACAGCTCTTGCAGCTGTGGCAACAGCTAACCTCACTACCTACAGCAACTCAGAAAGAAGCCCTGTATTTCATTGATCAGCACCAAATAATGGGCAAAGGAATAGGATTTATTGATGTTCATCTACTGGCATCGGTGGCGCTTGCTGCCGGAACAACACTATGGACTCGCGATAAACGTCTAGCTCGCATTGCCGGTGAAATGCAGTGTGCGTGGGAGAAACCAAGATAAACACACAACAAACCCTCGTTGTACGTGTGGCATTCTCCAACCTATCGTAACGGCGAACTTCAGCGTCCACAGGTTAGATTGGTATATTTCTCATGAGTCAGTAGAAAAAGTTACCAGCAGTACTAATGGGTACATTAGGTGACACCAGACGAGTAACTATTGAGCCGAAACTATGCGAGCCCCTCAACTACCCTGTTCTTTTTTCAAGCCGCCTTTAACCTCGCCGCCCACAAGTCATATTCAGCCTGCATCCGCACCCACATTTCAGCACTCGTGCCAAGCACCGCCTCCAGAACAATCGCAAATTGTGGTGATATACCGCGTTTAGCATTGATAATTTCATTGATTTTGCGTGGAGAACAGCCGCATTTTTTTGCTAGCTGAGTTTGATTAAGTCCCATTTCAGACATGTAGACTTCACCTAAAACAACGCCAGGATGCAGTGGTTTAGTATTTTTGATCATCGCTTTACCCCTTGTGATAGTTCTCAAGACGAACATCAGAAAATTCTGCATTTTTGAACTTAAAAGTAATACACCACGGAAGATGAATGGTAATGCTCCATTCATCTTTACGATCACCTTTCAACTTGTGTAATCGAATGTTGGGTGGTTGACCTTTAATTTTCAAATCATCAATTGTTGATGTGTAATACATAATTGTCAGAAGAGCCTTCGCTCTTATCCACATATGTCTCGGTAGCACCTTGGACTCATCCTTCTCCCAAATATCACGGGCTATCTTATTACCAAAATTAATAATCAATTTCACCCTCCTTTGGTAATTCATGATTAATAGACACATCTATTACACTATACCAAAAAGTGTAATAGATCAAATTCCCCTCAAGCACACCAATTGGGCGGACTGGCGGTCACGTTACCCGCAATCCCAGGTACTCATCATAAACGAGCTAGCAGCGTGACTCCCTGCGTGACTCCCTACGCCACTACAGCCGCTCGCCTTATGCCGGTTATGCTGATAGTGAACAGATAATGTTCGCAGTTGGCGCCATTGATCGTCGCTTCCACCCCAAGGAATTTCCTGCCGTAATTAGCTAGATATACAACAAGCAACATTAGCTATACACCAGCCAACATTTCCCCAGGTAAGTCATTGATAGTAATGTCATTCAAGCATCCCCACAACTAACATTGGGTGTACATCAGCCAACATTAGGTGTGCTTTCAGTGTGGAGCCCCACCAGGAGTCCCGAGGGTATAGAGCAGATTAGCCGGAGCACAAGCGCTTACAGGGATGCAGGGAAGAATGGGCACTCTCCTTTGTTGAAACTAAGTAAAAAGATAGGGAAGGGGGGGTATTGGTGGCAAGAACGATAACTGGGCCTGGGGATTCACTGCCAACCATAAAGCCGAAACCACCATATTCACAGCGATCTGTCTGCTGGAGCTAAATAAAAAGAAAAGGGTGGTCAAGAGAGATAGGTAAAATCATCCAATTCTTCCCTGCATCCCTGCATTATTGGTCAAAAAACAGCCAGTTATGCCTCGGGGGCAAAAGAGAGATAGGTGTTTGCATCCGTTTTATCCCTGCACCCCTGCAAAAACAAACCGTAAGCTTCATATTGTCACTTTCTGTAACTGCTAGTTTGATGTCTGTATTTTGATCAAGTTAAGCCTAAGTTGAAACTGACGGTTAAGTTTATCGCTAAACATGAAGATTCTAAGAATACGCCGAAACATCAGTGCTGGAACTCTATCCCAGGGTTACCCTATTTATGATGCAACCAGGGCAACCGGGGCAACTCCCTAGTGTTTGTGCGGCCTGTAGCGGTTACACCAAGCTATTTCGTGGGGTAACTGGGTGCAACCTCACTGGCTTGCCTTGGCGGGGTCATAGGCTGGCTAAACTGACATTCCTTACTTTAGTAAAAGTAAATCACTTTAGGGTATATAAAATAGATAGATTATCTGTTTCTTAAAGAAGTACTCTCTCGCGTACCCTTTTTTTAGATAATATTAGTTTATTATTATATTTTTACTTAATGTATTAGGTGGGGGTGTTGGTCACCTCTGGAGGGGGTGGGGCTACGGCTACTGCGGCTACTGTGGCTACTGTGGGGTAAAGGTGAATCTGAAAGTTTCAGTTTTGCACTTATATCGAACTTACTGATTTCGTGCAGCTTAAGCTGCTGCAACTAACTCGTCATAGTCACCCACACCCAGTAGCGACAATGGGGTTAAAACTGACCACTTTCTGGACACTTTAAAAAAATAATTGGCCTGTGTAGGGAGTGTCTAAAGTATCTAAAGTCATCAAAATGAAACTATAAGTTAAATATCCAAGCAAATCGTAACTGTTAATTTACCCTTAATATCTATTAAAATGCCACCTTCATAAAGTCACCCAGTATGCTGGTCAGCCATAAAGCTGTACGTTTTGCGGCCATTAATATAAATTAGCAAAAATCCACAGCACGGATTGCTAACCACTGTGAGGTTATCGTGAACGCTATCATTGAAGAAAGATTAACCACATTCAGCTCTGTTTTATCTGCGTCGATTTGGGCTGAAGGTCGATTATTACGAACAGGCGTGGGAAGTCACCTAAGAGCGTTTGTAGCGCCGGGTGGATACAGAGAAATTCATAACCCTATGCCCAAGATGTCGCTTGAAGACAGTCAGGATTTGGCGCAAACCATATCGTGCAAAGTTGCCCGTATACAGCCTGTAGAGGCTCGTGATTTTTACCGGTACGTTATTGGCAACAATGATATGAAACTGGCACAGCAGGTATCGAGAGACCTGGCCATAAGGATAAAGGGCCGGATCAACGCACCCCGTACACCGATTAGCAAAATAGAATCATTGGCCCTGGTTGTGATTATCGCCGAGCGAAAATGGCAGCGATATGGCGATAAGACCTCAGCCAGTAAGATTGCCCAGCGCATTGGCGTATCACGAAGCGCTATGGCAGTGCCCCCATGGGGTGACGCCAAGAAAGCGGCGCTCGCTGTTCTGAAACGGTGGATTGACCTGGCTGAACATGACCTGTCGCCCAGACTGATTGAGGCGGGGATTATTTAGGTGGGCTTTGGCCGTGTGACTGCCGCGAATACGCTGTAGCCCGCAAAGTTTGAGCTTAGACATGATTAACCCCGGTTCTTTTTTGTTTGGTTTAATGTCTTTGTCTGTTCAACCAGTTTGTCAAAATCAGATTTATGTTGTTTATCCTGTTCGACTCGAAATTGCTGATACTCTTTTTCAGCTAACGATTTTGCTACCTGTGCAGATACGTTACCCAAATTATCCAGAACCTCGTAATCGTTGAATTTCAGAAAGGCATCCAGCTTCGCTGTCCAGTCGGCCATTTTCATCAGTCGTTGCTTCTTGGTTTGTAGCTCGGCGTAATCCAGGTACATGACCACAATATGGTTAAGTTCGTCCAGCTCTTGCTCTCTTAGGTAGTTCTTGCCAAGAGCCACATCACTTTTCAGTATCTTACCGTGAGGTGCGTTTTCCCATGTTGTTAGCCCCATATGAGGCTGACCGCTATCAACTCTTTGCTGAATAAGTTCTGCCGCCGTCATACCGTGAATAGCCCAATGCAGCTTGTTTTGCACGGTTGCATAGAATGATTGGGTGAACTTTGATGCAGGGTCATAATCGACTGAACATTGAGCATAGATATCAGTAATTTTTTGGTAGAAGCGTCGCTCAGAGGCACGGATTTCTCGGATTTTTTCCAGCAGTTCATCAAAATAGTCTTTACCGAAGACACTACCGTTTTTTAGGCGCTCGCTATCAAGAGCAAATCCTTTAATGATGAACTCTTTCAGGGTTTGGGTAGCCCAGATACGAAACTGTGTCGCCTGAATAGAATTGACCCGGTAACCCACGGCGATAATGGCATCAAGACTGTAATAACGGGTCTTGTAAACTTTGCCGTCAGTAGCAGTTGTTTCCAAAATGGAAATAACTGAAGACTCATCTAGCTCATTGGTTTCTAATATGTTTTTTAGATGCTTGGCTATCGCGGGAATCTGGACAGCAAATAATTCAGCTATGCGTTTCTGGGTTAACCAGAGCGTGTCGCCTTGCACCAGAACGTCAATTTTTACGTCACCGCCTTTGCTGCGGTAAAGGAGAATCTCAGAGTCTTTTGGTAAGTCTTTCATTGCATTATTCCTGCTCTATCGTAAGTACCAGAATTCCATTAATTGTTTTCCAAACTCAGGTAGTGATTAAGGGGCGTTATAACTAAAAACACTCAGTACAACATGGCCTAATTCTGGCCTGTTCTTCTCAAGAAGAGACAAAAAAAGGCCGAGGTTAACCGGCCTCTCCTACAAAGACCATATTCACTAATGGCGAAGGCTAGTCGAGGCATCAATCATATGCGGTTAGTTCGATATTTTAGGAGCATTTTTTTCATTTTACGCACTAGCTCAGAGTCAAGTTTAACCGCCTTAACAGCCCCTTCTATGGAAGTTTTACGCAAGCGCTTCTGCTGGTCTTCGTCCGACTTTGAAACCTTGCCACTATCATCCTCAGCCAGTTGCTTGTAGTGAGTGTCTCCTTTAGCCCATGCGTTCATAGCGTCTTTTGGTGTAGCCATACCGCAAGGGCCACGAGCACCACAATCAACACACTCCACCTGGTAACCTTTAGCGTGTGAAGATGTGTTCGGTTTAGTGGATAAAGACAATACGTGTGTTGAATTAGACCTGCAAAATGGGCACTCATTATCAGTAAGCGTTAATTTATCATCCATCAGTTATTCCCCTGTTCAAGCTGTAAAAAAGCTTCATTCAGATCTGATATACAGCCATGCACTCGATTAGCCTTTTTAAGTGCCACTTTAGCCATCAGTTTAATAACATCTTCCGGGTCATTTTCGGATTCAGGTAATATGCCGTCGGCCCCAGCTTTAAGCAGCCCCAATGCCGTTAACGTCTCACCCAAGTGCAAATAAGCCTCTTTTATCGCTAATTGAACATCATCCATTAGAATTTGACCCCATGGCGTTCTGGCAAACCGCTATACCCGATATAGCATCATCAAGCGCTTCAATTTGACTGTGCGCTAATGATATTTTATCGAAAACAATTTTGGACATTAAAATAACGGCATCTTCCCGATCATTCTCGCCTGGTGGTAACACACCGTCAGCCGCCGCTTTGAGCAAGCCTATACTGATTAGCGAGTCACCCAGGTGAACTTTCAGCCCATCCATTGCTGTCTGTAGGTTATTCATGAGCTGCTCCCATTTCAGAAACCGTGTCATTGACAACATCAATCTGGCCACGTACCTGGTTAAGCCAGCCCGCCGCCAACTTAACGGATGATTTAACAGATCCTTCTTGCCCTCCTTCCTCTTTTTGCCATACGCCATTACACGCCGTTTTCAGGATAACCATCCAGGCAAACGAATCATCTAACCCACGCTTTAATCCGGCCATGGCTATCTGTACATCACTCATCGCCCAAAGTGGTGGAACATCCATACTGCAACGATAAACTACGCCGTGCAGCATGGATTTATCTGTAATTTTAGACATGCAACCGGTCTGCGTTGTCAGAAACCAGCCTTTATCGTTAATAGTCAACTTTCTGACCAGCGACTCACCATCGATTTTTGCGGCAACCAGGCAACCGTCTACGGGCAATAAATCACGGTTAATCTGCACTTCAGCACCTTTAGGAATGTCAGGGCATACCCCCGAGGCGCTCATGCTGTTATCAGCCATCGTAAGAGTGAACTTATTATTACTCATGAATGCTCTCCCAGTAACGTGCCACGGTCTACCGCTTCTTTTAGCGTGTCGCAAAATTCAGACAGCTCACCATAAAGGTCGTCAACGTGATTAAAAGTGACCGCAGCAAGGAAGGGCACTGCGTTCAGATCTTCATCTTCATCATTGAGGAATATCTCTCTGTCGCAAGCACAGCGTATAAGATTTACCCCCGTATGAACATCACGAAGGCGTGACAGGATAACGTCAACTTCAAGCACTAAGCGGCTGTACGCTAAATCGGCTGTAGTTCGGGTTGGGCCTTCTGGTTTTGGCAGGATTGAAATGGGGGGTTTGTTATTGTTCAATGGGAACCCCCTGTAGTATCCATTTCCTCAAGTACCGTGCCGGACTCCTTATCTATCATGGGTTTTAATTTGTCGTGGGATTCTTGCAGAATATTACAGGCTACCCCTACGTTTTCACGACAAACACCAATCATCATCGGGCCATTCGTCGTGCATTGCTTAATCACCCCAAGGAGACAAAGAAATGGTTAGACGACCTCTTCTCGGCT
>NVUB02000077.1 GCA_002401775.2 Ectothiorhodospiraceae bacterium | reverse complement strand
CGGCACTTCACCTAACCACTCAACACCGGAATCACGCATGGGGGCGTTGGGGTTGAGGCCTTTGGTGACGACATGGCTGATCACGGCCTGGCGTTTTTCTTTTAGCAGTTTGATCAGCTGTTGTTGTTTTTCGATCAGGGTGTCGATTTTGGCGGTTTCGTGGTCGAGGAAGTTGGCTATTTTTTCTTGCTCGGCCAATGAAGGCAACAATACAGGATATTTTTTAAATGCATCATTTGAGAGATGTGTTTGATTTGAACCATCGTCGTACATTAAAAAATATGGACTTCTATCCAGCTGATAAAATAGGAACTTGGCATCAATATTTTTTGCCGTTATTGCACATATCCTTTGATTAACTGCATAGTTTTTTTGGTCATTAACAAAGAATGCTCTAGCTAACGCCCTTCCATTGGGTAAATCGCTCATCACCATCAACACATCGAAAAGCTTGGCTGGAGTAAGGTTCATGTTACAACGCTTAAGTGTCCCTCCTTGCGTTGAAACAAACCTTGCATTTACACATATAAATTCACCATTACTATCAACAAATGGTTCATGTGCCTTTCCTTGTCGAAATCCACATAAAGAATGGAGGGGCTTAACCTCCCAAACGGCTGGAATGTTTTCTAAAAACACGCTCTCATAGTCTTTATATTTTGTATAAGCCTGATACTTCCCCCCCATCAGGAATGTACCTCTTGCAGCAATGCCATAATCTCACCACTGACTTGATCCAACTCGACATCAATCTCTGCCAATGCTCTCGGCGGCTGATAAATATAAAAATGGCGATTAAAGGGGATCTCGTCACTACAGGTATTTTGATTCATTCTTGTTTACCTGTTTTTTTCGCGAGTTCTTCCAATACCCTAATATCAGTTTCATCGGCTAAAATGGCTTCTGCTTTTCGGCGATGGGCATCAAATGTCTCGAATTTCTCGTGGGCCCTATTTTTCATTGCTTCGGCACTTATGTTGCCTTTGTGCGTGAGTATGGACTGTTCGTTAAATTCGAGCAGCCGAACGATATTTTGTTGCCAATATTCCAAGGTGAGTTGCTGACGTTGTTTGGTACGCAATTCGGCCTGCTCCAGAAAGATCACGACCAGCCGATTGAGATGGTCAATTTCGTTTTCTTTCAGATAATTCTTGGCGATGATGACATCATGTTTTCGTACCCGTAAGCCACTCCAATGGGTTAGCGCCATATTGGCTGCGTTGGGGTCTGCGCGATCCTGCACAATTTCTGCTGCCGTTTTTTCTGTCACGGCATAGAGCAGTTTGTTTTGTACGTCGGCAAAAAATAGCTGGGCATTGTGATCGGTTTTATCATAGTCCGCACTCAGTGCGAACAGTTCACGAATTTTCTGATAAAAGCGCTTTTCGGATGCCCTGATTTCCCGAATGCGCGCCAGCAGTTCATCAAAGTAATCCCACTGCTGGGGGTTTTTAAGTCGTTCGTCATCCATAACGAAGCCCTTAACGAGATATTCACTCAGATGCTCGGTGGCCCATTGCCGAAACTGGATACCGCGAGCAGAGCGAACGCGATAACCCACCGTAAGAATCATCTCTAGGTTGTAGGATTTAAGCTGCCGCTTAACCTGTCGTTTACCCTCTTGTCGAACTTGTAAGCACTCTTTACAAGTTGCCTCCGGGGTCATTTCCCCATCGCTGTAGATACTTTTTAACAGCTGGGTGATGGCCTGCGTGCTGGTTTTAAACAGGGTGGCAATTTCAGCTTGGGTCAGCCATATAGTGCCCTCATGGGCTTTTAGCTGGATCTGTGTCTGCCCATCTGGTGTCTGATAAAGTATGAACTCGCTTTCGCTCATGAATGCACTTCCTGCAACAGCGCCATAATCTCACCACTCACTTTATCCAACTCGGCATCAATCTCTGCCAATGCTCTCGGCGGCTGATGTATGTAGAAGTGACGATTAAAGGGAATCTCGTAACCGACAATGCCAATCTCCCCATCTATCGCATCTTTCTTGCTGCTGTCAATCCACGCATCCGACACATGCGGCTGCACTTCTTTGGCGAAGTAGGCTTCGTTAGTTTCATTGACGGGGCGTGAGGGATCGAGGGCGACGTTTTCGTTATCGCGCAGATCGCCATCGGACTTGTACTCCACGATTCGTTTTTCACCCGTTGGGCCGACCACTTCAAACAAACCATAAATGGGAGAGGGCTTCGCGTTTTTGTGAATTTTCTTAATTATTTTTTCTGCGTCGGGGTTCTTCCAGCTAACGGCGGCGGTGATTTGTTTTTTCTCTTTGGTGTCCAGCGTGATGGCTTGCGCTTTACAGGCGGCTTTCAGCGCGGCTTCAAAACCATTCATGTCGTCGTGCTGCTCGCGGCCCATCCCGTGCGGCTCGGCTTGCTGTAGTTGTTTGGCTTTGAGCAGGGTGGTGCGATGCGCGAGCCAGGTTTTTCTGTTGAGCAGGTCTTTGATGTGTTTTTCTTTGAGCTCGCTGAAGTGGCTTTTGATGTGCTGACGGATCGCGGCTTGGTGATCGCTTAATTCCCCGTACTCTTTATTGGCCGCAGGCGCTTTATTAGCCACAGGCGCTTTGTTGTCGGACGCTTCCGTCCACTGTTGACCAAAGTGTTCGTAAACCCATTTCATTACGGCGTTTAGCGGTTTGGGGGCGAAGCGCAGTTCAGCGATGCGTTCATCGCTGAATTGGTAGGATTCGCGCAGGGGGCGCTCGATGCTGAGGCGACGATAGCCGAATTCGTGCGTGGCAAAAATTTTGCTGGAGAAGGTTTTCGGCGCTGCGGTTTTTGGGTTGGCTGACTGGCGGCCGCGATTGCTCTTTTGTTCGGCGGGTTTATTTAGCTTGCGCACTTCGATCACTTCAAAGGCTCCGAAGGCGCGGGTGATGGTGGCGATGTCTTCGTCGTCCATGACGTTGCGTTTGGAACCGAGGGATTTGCGCATTTTGCCGCACAGGTTAACGCCGTTAATCAGCTGCACTTTTCCCTTTCGCTGTTTGGCCTTTTTGTTGGAGAGCACCCAGACATAGGTGGCGATGCCGGTGTTGTAAAACATGTCGGTGGGCAGGGCGATGATGGCTTCGAGTAGATCGGCTTCCAAAATATAACGACGAATCTCTGACTCACCGGAACCGGCGCCGCCGGTAAACAGCGGTGAACCGTTGAGGATAATGCCTATTCTTGCGCCGCCATCGGAAGCATCACGTAATTTGCTGATGAGGTGCATCAGGAACAGCAGCGAGCCGTCAGAGACACGCGGCAGGCCGGGGCCGAAGCGGCCATCAAAACCTTTCAGGGTATGTTCGTCTTTGATGTCGCCTTCAATCTTTTTCCAGTCCACACCAAAGGGCGGATTGGACAACATGTAATCGAATTTGTCGGCGTAGAGCTGATCATTGGAGAGGGTGTTGCCGAGTTTAATCCGGTCAACCGGTTGCCCTTTGATGAGCATATCGGCCTTACAGATGGCGTAACTTTCCGGATTCAGCTCTTGGCCATAGGCGCGCATCACCGCTTGGGGGTTGAGCGCTTCGACATACTCCATGCCTTCGGAAAGAAAGCCGCCGGTGCCTGAGGTGGGGTCGTAAATAGTACGGATAATGCCTTCGCCGGTGAGTGCTTCGTCGTCTTCCAAAAATACCAGCGAGGTGGTGAGGTGAACGATGTCACGCGGGGTGAAGTGCTCTCCGGCGGTTTCGTTAGAGCTTTCCGCAAAGCGGCGGATCAGTTCTTCAAACACCTTGCCCATGTCGTGATTGGAAATGGCCTTGGGGCTGAGGTCGGTCTGCCTGACCTTTTGCACGATTTTGTAGAGCAGATTGGCGTCGTTAAGCTGGCCAATGAATTCAGAAAACTTGAAATGCTCGAAGATTTCACGCGCATCTTTGGAGAAACCTTGCAGGTAGGAATCAAGATTATCTTTGATGCCGGCCTCGCCCAGTTTCGAGAGATCCATTTTGGAGATGTTGAAAAACGACAGTTTATTGGTGGCGCGCAGTAGCAGTTTTTCCTGCGCCTCTTCCGGCAATTCGCGTTTGAGGACTTTTTCATACTCGGCCAATACGGCGGTTTTGCTTTCTTCCAACACACATTCCATGCGGCGCAGCAAGGTAAAGGGAAGGATCACACGGCCGTATTGGCTTTGTTTGAAATCACCGCGCAGCAGATCGGCCAGAGACCAGATATAGGCCGCGAGGTTGTTGGGTGTTTCGCTCATTAAGTTGTTTTCCAGTTATTTATTTTTGTTTTTCAGGAAGGTATCCAACAAATCCCCGCCGATTTATCATCTTGGATAATCCTAAATTAATCAGTTGGATCGTAGCGAGGGTACCTACCACCAAAAGTAGGCGCTCTTAGGCGAGGTGCTGAAGATAAACTGTTTTTCCAGCTTTTAAGGCGATCGCGTAGTCATTCTACGGGTGAGTCTTAAAAACTGGAAAAACATTTTAGATTCAGTGCATTAGGCGGCCGCAGTAGATCCAACTGATTAATTTAGGATCATGTTACACGGTGTGTGTACCGGCGCTTTCTGTAACCTCAGCAACCTCGGTAATAGCCATACTGCGTTCTTTATCGAACGCGCTCTTTGCGGCCATCTCTTTGATGTTAATACGACGCATGCTGGCTATATTTGTTGTTGAATGGATACCTATGTTAACAAACCGCTACAAAAAAAACTTACCGCGCAGGTGGGGG
>NVUB02000076.1 GCA_002401775.2 Ectothiorhodospiraceae bacterium | reverse complement strand
TTCTGGAAAAGATGGCCGGAAAATATACCACTTCCAGTGAGCGTGAAGCGCATAGAAAGTTAACTGGCACAGAGACCACAGAGGCTTCCAGGGAGTCTAGTGAGGGGGATGTCGTCTTTTTTTAGGAGCCTCTTATTTTAGGGAAGGTGAAAGATGTCAAAAACGATATTAATTGTTGATGATTCAAGCTCTGTTCGCAGTGTTGTGGGTATTGCACTGAAGGGCGCAGGTTATGAGGTGATTGAAGCGTGTGACGGTAAAGATGCCTTGTCAAAAATGACAGGGCAGAAGATTCATCTGATTGTCAGTGATGTCAATATGCCTAATATGGATGGGATTACTTTTGTTAAAGCGTTAAAAAAATTGCCTGCTTATAAGTTTACCCCCGTCTGTATGCTCACCACCGAAGCAGGAGAATCAAAAATGCAGGAAGGAAAGGCGGCAGGAGCAAAAGCCTGGATTATTAAGCCATTCCAGCCACCCAAACTGCTTGATGTAGTATCCAAGTTGGTTGGCTAATCATCAAAAGCTAATAAAAAATTAAGGAGGTAGTCATGGCACTTATGAGAGAACGTGGCAGCAATAAAACCAAGGGACTGTGTAAGTTGGCCATTGATAAAGACATGACTATTTATACCATTGATGCTCTTAAACAGGGTCTTTCTGAAGAGCTTGATATATACAACAGGTTTGAACTGAACTTGGCTAATGTCGAGGAAATTGATTCAGCAGGTATACAGTTGTTACTGGCTCTTAGCAGTGAATTAATGCAAAAAAAGAAAGAGTTTAAACTAACCTCCATGAGTGGGGTTGTCGCCAAATTGATCAAAAACTACGGTATAAGTGCACGATTTAACACAGAGGATGTGGCATGAGTGATGACAGTTTACAGATCTTTATCGATGAAGCAGAGGATCTTCTGAATATCGCTGAACAGGCATTGCTCCATCTGGATAATCTTGATAATGAAGCCGATACCCTTGATGGCATAAACGACCTCTTTTGTACTTTCCACACCATTAAAGGTGCCGCAGGTCTTTTTGGTCTGGATAGTATCGTTGAATTTACCCATGTCGTTGAAAGTGTGCTGTGTAAAATCAGAGAGGGTTCGCTCACCGTTGATGAAGATATTGTTTCACTTTTTTTATCCAGTCGTGATCACCTGAGTAACCTCGTTGAAAATGCACATAGTGGTGAGCAGGGTATTAGCGGTGAACTAAAAATAATAGACGATGAACTGATCGGAAAGTTAGATGACTATCTTGGAGTTTCAACGGCCGATGAAAAAAATAATGACTTGACGCTGACTGCAACAGTCACTGAAAAAAACACCGAAGGCGTCATTAATGAAAACTGGCACATCTCTCTCCGATTTGGTCCCAATGTCCTGCGTAACGGCATGGATCCAGCCTCGTTTATTGGCTATCTTTCCAATATTGGTGAGCTTAAGAGTGTCACACTGGTCAGTGATGCGATACCTCAATGGAATGATTTTGACCCAGAGAACTGCTATCTCGGTTTTGAAATTGTATTGATTGCGGCAGACACCAATAAAGAAGCCATAGAAGAGGTTTTTGAATTTGTACAGGATGACTGCAGAATCAGTATCCTGCCACCTCATAGTCATATCGATGCCTATATTAAAATGATAGAGGAACTGCCTGAAGAAGATATGCGCATTGGCGATATTCTGGTGGCTTGTGGTGCTCTCACTTCGAGTGAGAAGGAAGACGTGCTTAACACTCAGGATCGTCTTACCGATAAGGTAACCGCGGGTGGTGTAGAGCAGAAGGTACCACCACTTGGAAAGGTTGCCGTAGAACAGCAAGTCGTGCAGCAGGAGGTGGTTGATGCTGCTCTCAAAAAACAGAATGAGCTTAAATTGCAACGTGATAATTCACAGCAAACTATCCGGGTCAATGCTCTTAAGCTGGAAAGCCTTCTCAACTTGGTTGGTGAGCTGGTTATAGGTTCGGCTAACGCTGAACTCAATGCGCGCAGACTGGCAGATGCTGATCTCAATGAAGCGATGGAAAACTTATTACGTCTGGTTGAGGAGGTGCGTGATACTGCTCTCGGACTGCGCATGGTTCAGATCGGTGAGACTTTTAATCGTTATAAACGTGTGGTGCGTGAAGTTAGTCGTGACACGGGTAAGGATATTGATCTGCGTATCAGTGGGGCTGAGACTGAACTTGATAAGACATTAATTGAAAAAATTGGTGACCCACTCATGCATCTGGTCCGAAATGCCATTGATCATGGTATTGAGCCATCTGAAAAGAGACTGGCAGTGGGAAAACCGGCCATGGGTACTGTCAACCTGGATGCATTCCATGATTCGGGCAGTATTGTTATCCAGATCAAGGATGATGGTGGAGGACTCTCTAAAGAAAAAATTCTCAATAAAGCCCTTGAAAAAAACTTGATCCAGGAAAACCAGCAATTAAATGACCAAGAAATTTATCGACTCATTTTTGAGGCTGGTTTTTCCACAGCAGAAAAAGTTAGCAATCTTTCTGGGCGTGGCGTGGGTATGGATGTCGTTCGTAGAAATATTGAGTCACTGCGTGGTCATGTTGAAATTGAAAGTGAAGAAGGCAAAGGAACCAGCATATCTATTCGGCTTCCACTCACGCTGGCTATTATTGATGGTTTTCAGGTGCGTGTAGGTAATGCCCAATATATTGTACCGCTCGATATGGTTGATGAGTGTATTGAACTGAATGAGTCGCTTCGTGGCAAAGATGAGCAAGCCAACTATGTCAACCTGCGTGGTGAGATTTTACCCTTTATGCGTCTGAGCGATATGTTTGGCGAAAAGGGCGAAAAGGGCGAAATGGACAATAAGCATCGTGACAACATTGTAGTGGTGAAATTTTTAGGTAAAAAGGCCGGCTTTGTCGTTGATGAGCTGTTGGGTGAGCATCAAACGGTTATCAAACCCCTTGGCAAAGTTTTTCAGAACCTGAAAGGAATTAGTGGTGCCACGATCCTCGGCAGTGGTGAGGTGGCGATGATTATCGATATTCCAGCGATGGTGGACAGAGTTATCAAATCAGGGGAAAAGCACTCTATTTTACCTAACGAAATTCATTAAAGCAGAAATTTATGAATATTTTCAAAATCATATGTAGCTCGATGCATATTTATATGATGTTGCTAACGGCAGCAGATGGAGTGTGCGATGCAACAACCGATGGAAAATAACGTTGATACCGATGAAAAGGGTTCAAATGACGTTGAACAATATCTTACCTTTATGTTAGGCGGAAAAGTTTATGGTTTGGCAATTCTTAATATAAAAGAAATCATCGAATACGCCGAAATGACAGAAGTACCCATGACTCCCGATTTTATTTCAGGGGTGATTAACCTGCGTGGCAGTGTGGTACCGGTTGTTGACCTGAGCCTGCGTTTTTCTGGAAATGCCACAGAGCACACCAAGCGTACTAGCATTATCATCCTTGAAATAAAGAATAATGATTTGAAAATAGAGATTGGTATCACGGTCGATATGGTTAATGAGGTGATCGATATTCACCCCGGTGAAGTTGAACCGGCACCATC
>NVUB02000075.1 GCA_002401775.2 Ectothiorhodospiraceae bacterium | reverse complement strand
TCTTTATCGAACGCGCTCTTTGCGGCCATCTCTTTGATGTTAATACGACGCATGCTGGCTATATTTGTTGTTGAATGGATACCTATGTTAACAAACCGCTACAAAAAAAACTTACCGCGCAGGTGGGGGGTTATGTATGGACATAGCCATATGGTTACGTTTGGTGTCGAAAGAAAGCTCTCTATTAGAAAACCATACTTAATTAAGGAGTGCATTGGTTAAACGACATACACGGCATCTCTTGGCCTACGCTTGTGTTGGGTGTGATGAAAATTCTCGATGTGAATGGCCCAATTTTGTTGGGGTTCCTACGTCACCACCAACCTACAAAACAACGCTTTTTTTAACGTAATATCATTGGGTGCGTAGTTAAACCTAGAAAAATCAGTTGGGACACAGAAATCCACTCACCACCAAAAGTAGGCGTTCTTAGACGAGCTCTTGCCTGTACCCGTTGACGAGTAACGAGTGAGATATTTGCAAACTCATCATCACCGAGTGATGACTGGCTGCCGCCGTTCTGCGCTCCCCTTTCTGAAGAACTACCGAGAAATCCTCGGCAGCTGCTCCTTCGTCTAACTTTTTGTCTTTATAGAAGTTTTTCAGGTATAGGCTAATATTATCTGTGGAAATCTGAAGCAATTCTGCTATCAGTTTTTGGGTTAGCCAGATGGTTTCCCTCATCAGACGCACCTACCGTCGGGTTTCGCCCTACTGGTGGGCCTCACTCCAGTCGTCCTTTCGGGGGGCAGATTTTTTCTGCACTTATTGTAGACTTGCCGTAATGAGCAATCTGCAAACACTCCGGCCCCCTCCTGACTGGGCAACCTGGCTGGCGCAGGATGCCGATGGCACATGGTGGGCATTTGAGGTGGAGCCTAATGAATACGACTTGGGCTGGTATGAAAATGAATTAGGGCGCTGTCAGCGTCTGGGGGAAGGGGCCGAAAACCCGCAGTGGCGGGAGACGCTTTGTAAGCTCCCTACCGATAGGTGAGCGGCTTTAGCCGCGACCGGAGCTATCCGGAATAAGCATCGCGGCTGAAGCCGCTCCTACGCCAACGACTATACAATGAGTCATTTTCCGGGAAACGGTCGTTAACAACCTCAAATCAAAACACCCTAAAACAAATATGCAAACAAGTGTTTTTTTTCGTCCTCGCTCAACTGGCTTACCGTTTCAATATTTCGCTCGGGAATCAGCTCTGGGTTGGCGTAATGCGCTAGGGCTGTTTCGATACTCGCCTCACGAATAATGTGTAATAAGGGATAGGGTGAGCGGTTGGTGAGGTTTTCCGCTGAATCCGCTGCCACACCACCAAAACAATACTGCGGATGGAAGCTGGCAACCTGATATTCACCTACCCATGAAAAGGACTCTAGTAGTGCGTCCACTTTATCCAAAAACTGGTTGTACACATCGAAGTCGAGCAGCATATTGGGAATAACTAATAGCGTTGTTTCAACCTGTGTTGTTTCAATTAATGCAGCTCCAGCACTTCCTTCCGTTTCACTCGTTACGGGATGTTCGTCGATTAATGTCAGCTCAGCTTGCAAAGCCTCCAGCAACTCCAGCTCGCCTTCACATCCACATACCTGAATACGAATCTGTTTGTTACGTCGAGGCTTGGCCGCAAAGGGGCACAGGTTGAGTCCAATAACCACGTGGTCCAACCACGCTTCTACCGCAGCTATTTGTTGAGCTTCAATATCAGTCGTTGCCACTTCGATCACCCTCTTGCCCACCAGTTTTTTTGTCATCTAATTTAGTAATAGAATCAAGCACGCTCACCATACCTTCACGCACAATTTTGGCGTATACACCGCGTAGTCTGTGAGCATCGCCTGTTGTCGAATTCACAAATGCCATGGCTTTTGCGCCGAAACGCTGTTTGAATTTTCCGCATCCCTGGTGTGGCTCTGCGGTTATTTCCAATACCGTGGCACCGATTTGCAGACGGTCGCCTACGGCAAGGTTGTTTTCACTCAGGTCGAGATCAACAAACAACTGATCTCCGGCCAGTGGCCACAAGGCTTTATCCTGTGTGAGCACTTCGATCATGCGGGCATTCATTATGGCCACTTGTACTTCCGGGTCCGACTCACCATTGGGCCGTTTTTTCCAACAATCCGCTAACCAGTTATCGCCAACAACACCTAGTTGCGGCGTAAACATGACTTGTTGAGGTGTTTCACGCTGATTAACTGCAGGCCGCACCACCAACAGTTCAACTCGGCCATTGTCTTTCGGGGCGGCAAGCACCCAGTCCATTTTTTCTTTTATTTCCGGTAATGTGGCGTGTTTTGGGGGCATTTTGTTTTGTTCAGTGGCTTATCGGTGGCTAAGTGTCTTCAGCAATGATGGGGCACGTGCTTTTATGGGTTAAGAAAAAATCGAAGGATAATTCCTGATCCGCTGTAACAAGTTCCACCACTGGGGGACTCAGGATTTGCTGGAGGCGCGCCGCTACTTACTGCATCATTCCGTACAATTATAAACGACAACCATTATTAACGACCAACAAAGACGACTATATTAACGGCTATGACTGATACAAAAACCACGCTCGACAATCTCATCCGCCATGCCAGTAAAATTATACTGGGTAAAGAACATGAAATCCGTCTCTCTCTGGCCTGCTTGCTGGCGCGCGGCCATCTGCTGATTGAGGATTTACCCGGGGTGGGGAAAACGACGTTGGCCCATGTGCTGGCGCAAACCCTTGGTCTGCAATATCAGCGCATTCAGTTTACCAGCGATCTGTTACCTGCTGATATTTTGGGCGTCTCCATTTTTGATAAATCGGACAGCGGTTTCCACTTTCACCCTGGGCCTATTTTTGCCCAGCTCATTCTCGCGGATGAGGTTAACCGTGCGACACCCAAGGCACAAAGTGCATTACTGGAAGCAATGGAAGAGGGTCAAGTGACTACCGAAGGTGAGACACGACCACTTCCTACGCCCTTTTTTGTTATTGCCACACAAAATCCGACTTACCAAATTGGCACATTCCCATTGCCGGAATCACAGCTTGACCGGTTTTTAATGCGCATTTCACTGGGTTACCCGGGTGTTGAAGCAGAACGCGCTCTGCTCACCGGACAAGACCGGCGCAGTATGCTCAAAACCTTGTCCGCCTGTACCGATCCTGCACAATTGGCCGAGTTGCAAAGCGCCGCCGATCAAATCCATGCTTCTGATGCTTTGCTCGACTATATTCAAGCGCTGTTAACCTTTAGTCGGGAGGCGCCTCAATTTGCGGCTGGCCTGTCGCCAAGGGCGGGGCTCGCCTTGCTGCATGCTGCCAAGGCTTGGGCTTTGCTGGATGGGCGTAACCATGCCTTACCCGAGGATGTACAAACGGTGTTGCCGCATGTTGTCGGCCATCGCCTTCGCAGTGCTACGGATGATCTCGAGCAATCTCCTGAAACGTTGACGGCTTTGATGCAGAGCGTTGCCATTCCATAAACCGACATTAACTCGTTATACCACCACAATGGCAAACCCTTCCCGAATTACCCTGCAAACGGCCTCGTCCCCCTTACCTGCGAGCAAACCCCATCGCCTGAGTTTCAAACGCTTTTTCCAGGGCGAAGGCCCTGAAACAGGCCCTATTACACTGGTACAACGACGGGTATACATATTACCCAGCAAGATGGGCATCTATTTTGCCACTATGATGTTCGTGATGCTGTTGGGTGCCGTTAATTACACCAACAACCTTGCGTTTGCTCTGACTTTTTTAATGGCCAGCATCAGTCTGGTTTCCATATTGCACTGTTACCGAAACCTGCTGAGTTTACGTGTCGACGTTGGCCCGATTCCCAGTGTATTTTGTGGCGATACGGTGCAAGTGCCGATGATCCTCGATAACCAACAGCACGCTGCTCGCTATGCCTTAAAATTGCAGTTTTATCAGGATAAACGTCAAGAATCACCAGAGTTCCAGTCATATATTTTCACTGATGTAGGCGCAGATCAGCGGCAACGTTGCAATGTGCCTGTCCGTACACAGCAGCGAGGCTTATATCCATTGCCACGCGTTACCCTGCGCAGCTCATTTCCATTAGGCCTTTTTCAAACATGGGCCCACGCCCAGCGCGATGCACATTACCTGGTATACCCGGCACCCACTCAAAAGCACGATCTACCCAACGCTCCCAGCGTCCATACCCATTTAAGCGGTGACCGAGGCAAAGGGGCGGACGATTTTGCCGGTCTGCGCACGTACCACCACGGCGACTCATTGCGCCACGTACATTGGAAAGCGGTTGCCCGAGAGCAAGGCATGTTTACCAAGCAATTCGGCGGTGATCGCTCGGAGGAATTATGGTTAGACTGGGAGTCGTTGCCGGGAATGGATACTGAAACACGCCTCTCTAGACTCTGTCGTTGGGTGATCGATGCCGATGCCTCACAGCTCAACTATGGCCTGAGAATTCCTGGCGCCATGGTGCCTCTGGGAACGGGCCCTGGCCACAGGCACCATTGCCTTAAGGCATTAGCGCTGTTTAACGCTGATGCCAATGTAAGCAACGATGTAAGCAGCAATGTAAGCAGCACGGGAAGTACGCCATGAGCGCATTCATATCCAGTCTTAAACAGCATGTCCACCAGGCCAAATCCGAAAACCTCTGGCTGCTGGCAGGACTTAGCCTGGGCCTCTTTCCTCATTTCGCACGTCTACCACTGCTGATTACGTTACCCAGTGCAACCTTGCTGATCTGGCGGCTGTTATATGACTTACGGTATTTTTCTCTCCCCCCACAATGGCTGCGCTGGCTTTTGACACTGATTGCCATTTCCGCCACTTATACGTCTTTTCACACGCTGATCGGCCGGCAGGCAGGAGTGGGATTACTGGTGATTATGCTGTGCCTGAAGTTGATGGAAATGGATAAGTTTCGCGATGTCGGGGTTGTCATCGGCCTGGGTTTTTTTGTAATCATCACCGTATTTTTGTTTGACCAATCTGTCTTTACGGGCATTTACATGCTGGTCGTGGTCAGCTTGCTTACCACGTCTATGTCCGCTTTCAGCCGTGAATTTTCAACCGCCAGCCAGTGGCTAAATCTCCGCCAGGCCAATACCATCATGCTGCAAGCCGTACCACTGGCCTTGTTGCTGTTTGTATTATTTCCGCGTTTACCTGCACCGTTATGGAGTTTACCTTCCGACACCTTTGGCGCAGCAACCGGGCTTTCTGATTCCATGTCTCCGGGTAAAATCAGCCATCTCAGCAATAACAATGCAGTGGCATTTCGTGTGCAGTTCGACAGCGAGCCTCCGCCATTGAACAAACGCTATTGGCGTGGGCCCGTCTTCACCCAATTCGACGGGAAAACCTGGTCTAAACCCTCAACGTACCAAATGAATCCTGTTGATGAAGCGGCGGCCTCTTTTTCTTATCGCACCTTAGGCGAACCTGTGCACTACAGCATTACTCTTGAACCACACAATCAAAAATGGATATTCGCCCTCGACCTGTTGGCCACATTGCCAGCCAACAGCACCTTGAGCCCTGAATACGAAATAATCTCCAAACATACCATTGAACAATTAATTCGTTATCCCATGTCCTCCTACCCTGATTATCTTCTCGATGTCGACACCCTTCCCAACCCGGCTATTTATCTCCAGCTACCGCCTGACTCTTCCCCACGGGCACGTGCGCTGGCTAAGCAATTCAGGAAAGAAGCAAAAAACGATGCGGACTTAGTACAGATCGCCCTGCTCTATATCCACGAAGAACCTTTTTATTACACTCGCCAACCACCGGCCCTGCCGGATGACCCGGTGGACGAGTTTTTGTTCGACGTGCGCCGGGGCTTTTGTGAACACTACGCGTCTTCGTTTGTATTTCTCATGAGGGCGGCGGGCATACCTGCACGCATTGTCACGGGCTATCAGGGTGGAGAACTCAACCCGCAAAGCGATTATTATATAGTTCGTCAGTCTGATGCCCATGCCTGGGCTGAAGTCTGGCTGCCTCAAAAAGGTTGGCAACGCATCGACCCTACGTCGATGATCCCCGCTGCTCGCATTGAAAACCAACAAGACCTGGCTCGCATCCTTCCCGATATTGCCCAACTTGGAACGCCTCCCAATTGGGCAAAGGCCGCCTGGCGCCAGTTACAGTTTGGCTTAGACAGAGTTAACCATGCCTGGAACCAATGGGTAATTAATTACAATGATGACCGACAACGTAATTTACTCAACCGGCTTTTATCCAGTTTCGGCTTTGGGGAAATCGATTGGCAGAAGATGATTACCCTGCTGGCAGCAGGAATGGGGGCGGTATTACTGCTTATTGCTATTTTCACGCTTCGTTCCTGGCGGCGACCTCAGCGCGACCTCGTGGTTATTGCGTATACATTGTTTTGCCAGCAGTTGGCACGACGCGGCATTCAGCGAGGCCCGGCAGAAGGGCCCGTGGACTTTTCACAACGCGCACAACAACTAAGACCCGACATCAGTCCCGCCATTGCACGCATAACAGCACTTTACTTGCACTTGCGATACGCTCCCCAAGCAAGGAGCACTCAACGCAACGGTAAGCAAGCACCACCAAAACAACTACGACATCTTCAAGCTGCCGTACGCCAGTTCAAGGCCTAATGTAATGCTGATTATTATCCATGTGTAAATAAAGCTCAGGGACGAATGGCACGACGTTAAGTCAAAAACCCACTCTATCCGTCATTCCGGCGAATACTCTCTGAGCCACAAGTAACCAAAGGTCACATGTGCCCCAGAGGGTATTCGCCGGGAAGACGGCAGTATTCGGCTTATCTTCGTGCCATTCAGCTCAGGGACGATCAGTCCGGATCAATACACCCTTGAGGTTCAGGCAGCCCCGCGATACGCGAGCCCTGGCGTGAGGGGCCTTTAGGAAACAAACTATAGAGATGCTCCCTGCTCGCCTGCTCCGGGCCAATATCTTCTGCCATGTACTTCATTAACACCTTGACCATGGGCGTGACGCCGTAGGTGAAGTAGAATTCACGCAGAAAATTAATTACTTCCCAGTGGTCTTTCTCCAGATTAATGCCTTCCTTTTCAGCCATGTGAGTCGCCAGACGGGAATTCCAGCGATGTAGTTCCAGTAAATTTCCCAGTGGCGTGACTTTAAAATCGGTGCCTTCAAACTCAAATGAGTTAATGAAATGCCCGACATGTGGCGCCGCCTTGGCTTGATAGGTATCGCGTTCCAGCTCCGCATCCATCATTGGCACCGGCACACCCGCTATTTTTGTGCCCTGCACCAACGCGCCGGCAGGAAATAATTCCAGTAAGTGATCGTCATTAAAACGATCAGAAACGGTGCGTTTCTTGAGCTCGCGCTTCAACAGCTTTTTAACCGGAGGCACATTAAAGGCCTGGTAATATTCACGCATGGCCGTTATCACCAGCCAGTGGTCATCCCCAAGTTCAATGCCTTCACGCCCCGCCAGGACAACGGCAACGCTTTCATTCCATGCATTCAAGTTAGCCAGTCGACCATCGACAAGCACTTCAAACTCCCTGTTCTCTGCAAGAGGCATCGCCTTTTCTCCTTTATGTCTAAATCCGTAGATTCAGGTGTGTCTATACTGCCATGTTTAAACCCGGGCTTTGACCCAAGTTTAGACCCGAAATTTACTATCGTGAACGTTTACTCCGCAAACCACTCATATAAATGGTATACCAGAACGCCAAAGCCCGTGACCTGTTCTCGAATCGGTGTATCATCACGGCCATAATTAACAATACAACGAAATTCAACGATATGAAAAACAAAATGAGTCTGACCATTAAACATACAAAGAACAGCATCCATATGCTTATGGGCTTAGGCCTGCTCATCTTCCTCAGTGCCTGTAGTTCAACACCCGTTAATACCGGCAGCCAGCCAAACACTGTCTCGAGAACCAGTACGGCTGAGATGCAAGAGCAACTCACCGAGGGAAAATCGCTGTTTCTTAAAAAACAGTATAAGGAAGCGGCGGTACTTTTATTACCACTGGCTCGACAAGGCGATATCGACGCCCAATACAGTGTCGGCTATATGTACCACTACGGGTATGGCCTGCCACGTAACGAAAAAGAATCTACCCGCTGGATTGCCACGGCCGCGGCTCGCGGACACCTGATCGCGCAAGAGGCTTTGGCTAGAATAGATGCCACCCACGGCCCAGGCGGCGTTATCGCTGAGTGATATGCGTTTTTGCGACAATAAAATGGGGCCCAATGGCCCCATTTTATTGTCCTGCTTTAACAGGCCACATTTTACGATTTTAGCACATTAAAATGTAACCCCTACATGTAAGCGCACACTGCTGGCGTCGAAACTTGTCGAGCCTGCTTCGTAATCTACGTTAGTGTAGCGTGCGCCCCAAAATACATCATTTTTCGTCTGCATACGCAATTCCATTACGAAACCAATTGCATCATCAAAATCTATAGTCAAGCACTCAAAACCATCGAAACAAAGTTCTGACTTAGGATTAAAGTAATAAGCTAGACCAGCACCAAAGCGAAATTTGCCTCGTTTATAAAAAACCAGCGCATCCAATGGCAATACTCTTATTGAGGCATCCCCATTTGGCCCCTCAAATTCAACAGTGTCGAATTTATAACCCATAGAAAGCTGATATATCAATTCACTATTTACCGGCTCAACCAATACACCACCGCCAACATACAATAATCCACCGGCGTTAAGGTCGCTTTCAGAGGTTTCCACTAACGTTTCCCCACCAAAAGCAACTCCGCCGATCAAAAATGCTTTTACATCACTTGCCGATACCACTGCAGGCGCAAACAAAATCCAAAACACCATAAGTGCTGGTAAATTCAGCACTTTTTTCTCCAAAAAAAACATAATAACTCCCAAACATTACCGAAAAAAGATATCTTGCTTAACCAAAAATACTCACATAGTTCTAGGGGCCGTTCTCAATTACCTGAGTAAGCGTGATTCTGAGGCATTTTTCGTGCTGGCACCAAATGTAGGCGCTTTAGGCGAGGCGCGGTGAGGCGTAATAGTCATTCTATTGCAACG
>NVUB02000074.1 GCA_002401775.2 Ectothiorhodospiraceae bacterium | reverse complement strand
TCTCCGATATCTTGAAGACGGTGAAAGTAGAAATCAAAAAGGGCATCCCGGTAGTCAGGCCCCTTCCCCTGCTCTTCTACCCAGACTCCTAATTCCAGCGCTAAACGTGAATTCGAGTAAACGACATGCGTACCTAAAGTGAGTGCTGCCTTCCTTGCGAGCATGCGCGCATTTTCGGAGATACTTTTAAACAATTTAAAGCGGCACTTGTTTTGCTTCCGCAAAAACGCGCCACTTTAAATTTCCGCTGAGCATGGAGAAGTTAAGAGGACACCCAGTTTAGGAGTAAACAGGACACCCAACTTTAGAAAATGACAAATAATAAAATTACTTTTTGATGTCGTTGTTTACTTGCGGTGAAATTTTGATTGAATTGTGGATACTTCGAGTGGGATGGCACTATAAAACCTAAAAACAAGAATTTTACTCAAGCGTGACACTCAGCGTAGGGCTGATGATCGTTATTTCGTGTAGTCAGTATTTTATCGTTAGCTAGGAAGGTATTGCTTACAGCCATTTATTCCCGGCGTTCGCACATAGCCGAGATTTTTGCAGACTTGTTTGAGTTTTTCGACGGAGCCCACCATTCCTTTAAAGGGGCTTTCAAAGTTTTTGGAGAGGTACAGCCAGTGCTTGGTTTCGATGTTTAATCGACCCAGTATAGGAGGCATGTTTTCCGGTATAGCGCCTCGTTTGTCTTCTCTCAGTATTCGGCCCGTCCAATCAACCAGTTCCAAATAATCCGTTAACCGAAAGGGTAAACCTTTAGGCATATCTTCTCTGGGGTTCCCTGCAAAAATGAGCAGTTGGTTTTCTTGTTGTTGGGGGTGGTTGGGTTGTGCAGTCTTCTGGGCCTTTTCCAGACGCTTTTGAATGCTGGTATGAGTCGAAGTCTCTGGTGTTTTTGCAATGCCTGTCCGAATAGGATTAAGGTCAACATATGTCATACAGGCAGCAAGGGCGGGTTCGTCAAGTAGGGCTTGAGATTTAAAGCGACCTTCCCAGAATCGACCTGTACAGTTGTCTTCAGCATTCGCTTTACGGGCAATGGTTTCATTCAAAATGCGCATGAACCAACTTATATCCATGATACGAAGACGCCATTCTTCGACGTGTTTATTCAGCAACCTCTGCTGAACTGGGCTTAGCTCTTCGCCACGTGCAAAGCGTTGCGAGAAGAGGGTGCCTGAAAACAGCTGGTGCCATTGCTCAATAACTTCAGAATGACTCCAGTTTTCAGCCTTTTCACGGTCTATATGAAACACCACATGATAGTGATTAGACATAATGGCATAAGCGCAGATATCGAGCGCAAAGATACTCGCCAATTCAAGCAATTTATCTTCAAGCCACTGGCGTCGATGCTCATAACTATTGCCTGACGTTTGATCAGTGCCACAAAGAAAGGCGCGTCGGACGCAACGAGAAACACAGTGATAGTAGGGGGTAGCTTCAAGCGAGACTTGAGCATAGCGGGGTTTGGGCATGGTTATTTCCTTTAACCAGTATGATTCCTTATGTGAGGGCACATTGAGCGTATTTGTTTTGGTTGTCAATACTTAGTGTGGATGTCTGGTTTGCTTCGGTTTGCTTCTTGCTTGAGTGAATTTGATGTCAGCACGTAGGACGGGTGTTCGTTTTGTTGTTGTTAGTTCTGTTATTTCTAAAAAGGATTATCTCCCTGCTTGTGCAACTTTGCCATACGATAGACAAACTGCCAATGAAAACTGATGCCGAACAGCACTAATATGTGAAACAACTCGTGAGGACCAATGACGCCCGCGATTAAAATTGGAGACTGTATGAATTCTAGAACGGCACCTAATGTGTACGCTATAGCGCCATAGATTAATGGTGATATCGCTTTGAATCCCATGCGCTGATTTAGCATATAGCCTGTGAACGCACCAAGCCAGCCCATGCCTAGATACAACGCTAGGCTTAGCATTTCAGGTACTTCTTCGAAATAGATGCTCTTGAATGTGATGCCACCAATAGCGATACCCCAGACTAATAGCAAAATTCCCCATCGTCTGATTCCATTGAATAGCAAGATATGGGTGGGTGTAAATGTTGCGGCTATAAGAGTAAAAATTGCAGCGTGATCAAGCACCTGTAAAACATAACGACCATCGGTGCCGGGTGTTAATAGGTGGAATACACCGCTCATTGCCAACAGAAATACCACAGCAAAGACGAAGATAGAGAGAGACACTGTTCGTCTTAATTTGCCGCGCAACGTGTAAAGCATGATGACCCCAATTATTAAAAAAATGGGGGCGCTGAAGAGATGGGTCATCGAACTTACGGGATCACTAAATCCTGGTATTGGGTAAACGGTCATTGCGTGATCTTAGTCTATTTTGTCCATCAAATGGGCATATTGAAAATTCGATGTATAGAACAGAGGGATTACAGCAGTTATTTATAAACAGGTTGGTTATGTTCAGAGTTCCAGTACCAGTTCTTCTTATTTGAGGTTATGTGTATGCCTCCTACGTATCTTTCAATAGAGGAATCATCATTATGTAGCAATAGCCAATTTATTTTATTGGCCAGTAATGACCGTCCAATATCAGTAATACCAAGCATCATTTGTCTCATCGGATTTTCATCCTGAAATTCTTCAATAATGTTAATGGCGGGTTGGTCGCTTTCCCAAAGTGGACGCAAGATCGCCAGCAACATAATATCCCCAAGGTAGGGCAGGGGGTCTGACTCTGACATTAATAAATTAAATATAGCGCCCGGACGCATCGCGCCTTCTTTTGCCAAAATATCAAGCGAAAGATGTTCCGTCAGGCTCAAGCCATTCCCCGTCCACGGCAACTCCATAAGTGTGCGTTTCAGGGCGGGAGGCATCTGCTCAAGCGGTGACTCGGTTTCCTGAACAATGTGCCACATATCGAGGGGATTATCTTTTATAAAGGCGTTCCAGCTTCTTGCTCCATAAGCGATCATGGTATCTGTCACGGGTTTACGCTGCGTCCAGAGTGTAAGGATAGCTTCAGGCGTGCGGCTGAGCTGTCCAATGCCAATAAATTTCCTTACACCGGGGAAGCCATCAATCTGGATGCATTCAACAAGGGTGTTTTCAAGTTTTAATGTGGCGAGGTGAGCAAGCACATAGGCTTTAGAGAGTTGATCAAAAGAGTCGTGTTCGTACCATAAAACGATCCGTTCATAACGTTCGGATGCATGGCATAAAATATCTTCAACATTGCGTATTTCTGTCTCAGTATTATTAATGCGATTATCGGGTACATAGCCCTTATAATTTTGTGTCAGAAAGTTTTCCCGGATCTGTATGAACTCATCTAATGGATCAAAATGAATAACATGTCCTTGTGGGAATGGGTTGCTAACTTCTAAAAAATCGCCTGTGAATCCACAAACAAGCAACACTTCTTTAATATCGTTACCACATCTGATATGCAGCGTTGTGTAATCTGCATCGGGGGATTGACGTGAATGACTAATTTGTTCTGATGCGCGGTTCATTGACTCAATATGGTGCTTAAGTTTAGCCCAGCTGGATAAACCATTTTCACGGGCAATAATGTATTGTGCATCAGCTAGTTTTAACAATTTAATGTTGGCGTGATGATGTTTTGCTAATCGATCTACTGCTTCTGGTATAGAATTTTTGAGTTGCTTGAGTAAATCTTTGGCTTCTTTCTTTAACTTTTCTAAAGACAACTTTCTTGGAATCATGTTGTCGCTGGCGACAAGCGTTCTTGCATGAAGTAGTAGTGGTTTGTAATCTGCTGCGGTTGCATCAGGAACACGGCTATGGAATTTCTCTATAGCGTGAGGGTCGCCATTATTATAGGCTTCGAGTAATTGTTGTGCTTGCTGTTGATGCCTACATTGAATGGCTTTAACGGCATTTGAAACAGGTAAGGCGTGGCGCGCATTTACGCCGCGATGGTGTTCTGACATACGATTCTCCTAAATTCCGTATCCGCCTAACGGTTAAAAATCGTATCGATTAAGTGTTTTCTACACGTTAACTATCTCGATAGGCTCAGCCTTTTCTGCGGATTAGGTGCATTCGAGAATTGCAGGATAAGTTTAGTTCCTCTCTCTTTAGAAATCAATGGGGGTTTGATTGTAGAGATGTCACAAAAATACTTAAATGAGCAATGATGCAAAATTCGTGCTGCTTTAACGCGTCACACAGTTTTTCCTAATAAGAGTCCCCTTGTTCTTTCTTTAATTGCTTGAAGAAAACCGGCAGACGTTTCCGCCTCTTACCATGCATTCTTTGTGATCGATTTTTGAATCTAAGAGATTCGACATCAGACTGGTGTCGAACAGGCACACCTCGTCACTTTCGCTGGCCAGTTTGTGAAAGACACAGTTACTGGCAATAATTTCTTCTTCGTTTTCTTTGTTTTTTTCTACTCGGGCTTCGTAACCCAGTTCCTGCATAATGCTGGCGACTTCCTTCAGTTTATCTGTGTGTGATCTGTGTTTTTGTACCCGGGGTTTAAATTCCTGAGCAACTTGTGTGCCGAGTTCTGACATGCAGCTCTCGAGATCTTCATCGCCTAATTTTTGTTTTATCCAGTTGATCAGCAGGTTGGAAAACAGCGCATAGTGCCGAGGGAACAGTTCCAGCCCTTTTGATGACAGTGTGTACACTTTACTCGGGCGTCCGCCGGTGCTAGAGAGCATGGCATTTTCGATAAAACCCACGCTATCCAGACTGTTCAAATGCTGGTTAACGGCGTTGCGTGAGATGTCGAGTTCATGCGTGAGATCGTCGACGGTTAGTCCCTTGCGATTATGCAATAGTGAGAGCAATAAGCTTTGTTGCCGTTGGCCTAAGGTGGATAAGGTAGACATGTTATTGATTATAACACATCTACCACATTTAACACTTTAGACATAAATATATTTCATAAGTGTGTTAAGTCGGTTACATTTGCCTCGTCAATTAATTATGAGAGGGAAAAAAATGCTTACATACGCACTTTTAGTTCTAGCGGTAACGGCAATCGGCGGCCTGTTGCTGGCGGCAAAAATCTTTATGGGTAACAAGGCACCGTGGTCTGTTTCTCTTATTCATGGCCTGCTCGGTGCTGCTGGTCTGGTCATGCTGATTATTATCGTACTGGATGGAACGGGCGGTGGCCGAGTAACCGCAGCATTAGGTATTTTAGTAGTTGCTGCACTCGGTGGTTTTTATCTTGCTTCCATACATCTCAAGGGCAAACTTGCACCTAAAAGCATAGTGGTTATACACGCCGGGGTTGCTATTGTTGGTATTCTCACTCTGAGCAGCGTGGTTTTGGGACTGTAATTATGTCTCATCCTCTGCATCCGCTGATTGTGCATTTCCCGGTGGCCTGCTGGTCACTGGGGTCGCTGGCAGGTATTGCCGACCTGTTTCAGGTCGAAACAGTCGCTGGTTTTTCTGCACCATTGATCTTCACCGGTTTGATTTTGGCTGTTCCAGCCATGCTGACTGGTTTGCTTGAGCTAGGTAAGACCAGAGGTGACAAAGTGGCTCAGGATACGGTAATGACGCATATCAGTTTTGTGCTCATGGCCTGGTTGTTATATGCAGCCTCGTATTATATGCGAGGGCAGGATATGGATAATGCACTTCTGTTAACACATGTATTTTCGATCACAGGGTTTGTCACGCTATGTTTTGCTGGCTGGTATGGTGGCAAGCTGGTGTATACACACGGGGTTGGTGTTCAGCGTTAATTAAATGTAACGATACCGGAATATTTTTACCTATTCCTGCCTTTAACTTTGTAGCAAACAGAGCTAGCAAACAGAGCTAACAAACAGGACGGCCATCCTCAAGAAGTCACCACTAAAAATGTTTAGCCAATTTCATTTACAGCCCTTGTGTCACTTTTTAATGTTACCGCTCAGAAATATGAGTAAAAGAATATTGAAATAACCGATTCCGCACAGAAAAGCCCGCCGGAGTGCCTGCCCCACGAAGTGTTTTGGGTACGCAACACGAGACTCAGTGATAGTAGGGTGTAGTCTCAAGAGAGACTTGAGCATAGCGGGGTTTGGGCACGGTTAATTCCTTTAACCATTATTGATTCCATCAAACGAGGGTATTGTGCTTGATTGAATTTGGTGTTAACACGTACGATGGGTATCCGTTTTGTTCGGTGAGCTAAGTGGCAATGCAAAGCGCTAATAAATTATTCGAGTATGCCCTCAAAAAACCGCGGGCCGGACGCGCAAAAGCGGCACGCCGCTCAATTCAGGCATTGTGCACAGGCAGCTTACTGGCGATCCATTGAACTTAAATTTGTAAATTTAGACCACGGAAATTTGAATAATGACAACATCAAAATCAGATATTAACTCACAGTTATCAGTACCCTGATAGAGAACTTTGAATCGACATTTTCACGTGGTGACACTGCTGATTTAGCCGAATTCTATACCGATAACGGGATGCTACTGCCGGCGGGATCCGATTTTATTCAAGGTAAACAAGATATCGAAGCATATTGGCAATTGGCCATAGAAATGGGTATCAAGAATGTAAAGCTGGACCTCATAGAACTAGAGCAGCATGGTGACACGGCCATCGAGATGAGTAAGTACTTAATGAGTAGTGCTGATGGTCAAGTGATAGATCAAGGCAAAGGCATTGCGATATGGAAGTGTGAAGATGGTGTCTGGAAGATGCATCGTGACATTTGGAATAGCAGCATAGTGGAAGAGGTATGAGTCCAGCATTTATTGCTACTCTTAAGTGGTAAATCGCATAAACAATGTTGACGTTATTTCAGTCAACCATGAAGCATTTAATCACTCTAAGACGCTTGTCTGTATTATCATTTTTAGGCACAGTCTATATGTTGTTGCCACTAATTTTGGCCAGTGCAAAAAAACGCCGCTAAGTTAACTCAACCATTAGAGTTACAATAAATAACTCACATGTATTACAGAGCAGCAAAAATTACCGACCTTCAGGAAATTAAAAAATTGCTTAAAACAAGTAATCTTCCTTCAGGTGACTGTGTGGAACATTTAGATAATTTCATTGTTGTTGAAAATAGCGGTGAAATTATAGGCGTCGGTGGGTTTGAAATTTATGGTGGTGATGGTCTCCTTCGGTCTATTGTGGTTGCTCCAAACAATAGAGGGAAAGGTATTGGTGGGGAAATATACAAACTAATTGAACAAAAGGCATCGAGTTTGAGGGTGGGTAATTTGTTTTTGTTAACTGAGTCGGCAGAAAAATATTTCTTAAATTTGGAGTTTTCAGTAATATCCCGTGTAGATGTTCCTGCATCAATTAAGGGAACAAAGCAATTTAAAGAGCTTTGCCCATCTTCAGCCACAGTAATGCGTTGTGTAATATAGGTATGGTCATTATAAAGATCAGGGATTAGCATTGGGTAGATATTTTAGATATAAATGGCTAACCATTCGGTCAAGTTCGTGCGTAAAAGCGTTACGCACAGGGACCAAACTAAACAAACAAGCTTAGCACTTACTTCAGTATTAGGGATTACAAGGACTACGTTACCTATGAATACACTATTTAGTCGCATCGGCGATTACCTATTAAAAAAAGCGCTCGAGTCAGAATGTAAAAAAGCAGGCTTGGTCAGTATTTTAACCCAACTCTCATTTGGCAATGTCGAATACCTACGTAGCAAGAACAAGTCCGACACTTCATCCGAAGCAATCGTTATGTTGCATGGTGCTGCCTCAGACAAAACATCGTGGGTTCGCTTTGCCAAGTATTTTCGAAGCAAGCTCCCTCTGGTAATTCCAGATTTACCTGGGCACGGCATGAGCGTTTCAGACATCAATCTGGACTACTGCATTAATGCACAAACAGTGAGGCTCAAAGAGTTACTTTCTGCACTTGGGGTCAAACGGGCGCACCTAATTGGAAATTCTATGGGAGGCGCCATTGCCCTTCATATGGCAGCAAGCTCACCCGATCTCGTTTCATCCCTTGTATTGATTGATACCGCAGGTGTTGAAGCATGCCCAAGTTGGCTAAAGCAAAAGTTTGAACATACGGGCATCAATCCAATGGTTGAGCTTAGTAATGCATCAGACTACCGAGCAATGATGCATATCGGCATGGAAAATCCACCTTACATCCCTGGCATTATTGTTTCGGCATTAGCGAAAGATTTTGTTAACCGTAAAGCCATAAACGTGAAGATCGCCAAAGATATTGAGAAAGACTTAGATCAAATTGAAAGCCTTTCAAAAATCGTTACTCCGTCTCTCATAATATGGGGCGCTGCTGACAAAGTTATGCACGTTGATAATGCCGAACTGCTGCATCAGCGACTTGCCAATAGCCAAAAAATCGTGATTGATAACGTTGGCCACGTTCCAATGGTCGAAGCACCGAAACAAGTTGCCGCTGCTTGCAGTACATTTTTTGCAGGTGTGGTGCAATGACGTCTAACAAGGAAAATTCTACCGACCCATTTCCGCGGTGTTTGTTTGTGGCAGATATCACCAGTCACACCCCGCCAGAATGGACAGCTGATTAATGTAATAGACACCTATTAGGGGGGGGCTACATAAGACAACATAAAACAACATAAAACAACATAAAACAACATAAGACATCTGTAATCCCCCCTTAATAATCGACGTTAACAGTAGAGGTTAACCCGCGCACTTGGCAATGAAAGACCCACATCAATACACCAACCTTCCCGGTTAACATCATCGAGCATATTAAAAAGTGCCAATAAAATGAAAGTTGTCTTATTGTGACTGTGCATCGATGCCTATGCCTTTCACCTACATTAGTTTGAGTGAATCAATGTCAGAAGGATCGATTGACCAATTGTAGGCATTGGAAAAACGCTCAACTAAAAAATCAATAAAGACACGAACCTTGGGTGGAACAAAGCGCTGGTAAGGATGCACAGCATACAACGATGATGTTTCAGGATAAGGTGCATAGGCAGGCAGCAGTTCAATCAGATCACCCCGTGCAATGGCTGGTCCAAGAATCCACTCAGGTGAGAGCATAAGTCCGCGCCCAAGCCGGGCGGCCGTCACCAACATATTTCCGCTATTGGCATCAAACCTTCCAGAGGCGCGCACGTCGATCACATTGTCGTTATCACTGAATTGCCAGACGGTATAGCCGGGGTTTCGTCGTAATGTCAGGCAATGGTGGTACTCAATGTCGTGGGGATGCACCAGTTTTGGAGCGTTGGCAAGGTATAGTTTGCTTGCGCATAAACGGCGTTTTACTTCCGCAACTTTACGTGCACGCAGCGTGGAATCGGATAGTTCCCCGGCGCGAATGGCAATATCAAAACCTTCGGCAATTAAATCGACCTTACGATCGGTTGACGTTAAATTAAAACTTACCTCGGGCCACAGAGCCTGAAATTGGGCGGTCGCCACAACGATATGTTGCTCAAGGCTCGCCGGCATACTCATGTGTACGAGTCCGGCGGGTTTGTCTTGCAGTTTAGCCGAAAGGATTCGGGCCTCTTCTAAATCTAGCAGAATGCCTTTTGTACGTTCATGAAAAAATTGCCCAACTTCGGTCAAGTTCAGCTTTCGAGTCGTGCGGTGAAAAAGTACTGCGCCGACCCAGCCTTCCAAGTCAACAATCCGCCGAGAAACAGAAGAAGGGGCAAGATTGGACTGTCTGCCTGCCTCAGAGAACGACCCCGTTTCTACCACTTTGTTAAATAAGGTAATTGCACCCAATTGGTCCACTCAATCTACTCCTATGCCGGGTTTATAAAGTAATCTTTGCATAAAACGCAATAATATATTAGCAATTTTTGGGCTAATCACAAGAATGAAACGTTGATAGAGTCTCCCTCACGCTAAATAACCCAACGTCAACAGGAGATAAATCATGACATCGCAAGCAGAAAACAAAGTACGGACGGCCATTGTGACAGGCGCATCAACCGGCATTGGTTATGCCATTAGCGAGCGTTTTTTAAACGACGGCCTAAACGTTGTGATGAATGCCCGCACAGAAGCCGACGTAATCGCCGCTTATGAAAAGCTGGGTTCGCCCAGCAATGTTCGCTATGTCGTTGGAGATGTCGCCACTAAAGCGACCGGTTTGGCGCTGGTGGCCGCAGCCACTGAGGCCTTTGGTGGTGTCGATATACTGGTGAATAACGCCGGTGTTTTTAATCCTAAGCCATTTCTTGACACTGAAGAAGCTGATTTATATCATTTTTTCTCGATCAACTTCAAGGGTGCCTATTTTACTGCCCAAGCCGCAGTGCCGGCGATGACTAAACGTGGTGGCGGTAGTATTGTTAATATTGGCACGACACTGCTTGAACATGCTATTGCAGGTTTCCCGGCATCTGGCGCCGTAGCCAGCAAAGCAGCACTACACAGTTTAACGGAGCAATTAGCCGCTGAACTAAGTCCGGATAACATCCGCGTTGCCACTATTGCGACTGGCATCATTGATACCCCTTTGCATGCCAAGCAGGGTATCGATGACGCCAATAATCTTGCAGGTTTGCATTTGCTCAACCGAATCGGAACTCCCGAAAACATGGCGGATGCTGTCGCGATGCTGGCTAATAATGATTTCATCACTGGCACGACCTTACGAGTTGATGGTGGGCACTCAGCAGGGCATCGTTTCGGTTAATCAGTGACACAATAATTTTAAACGTAGCAACGTAGCTAAAAGGAAAAGACCATGCCTTATATCAACATACAAGTAACGGACGAAGGTGTCACTCGCGAGCAAAAGCAACAGCTTATTAGCGGAAGCACCAAATTACTCCAGGATATCCTTGGCAAAGACCCACAGACAACCTTCGTGGTAATTGAAGAAGTCCCGACTGATAACTGGGGGGTTGCTGGAGAACGGGTAACCGATATCCGCGCAAGGGCGGCAAAGAAGTGAATCACACCCTTCGCGCTAATGGAAAATGTAAAACTCGGTTCTGCAGACTTAACAAGGAACATAACGATGAATACACAAAAAATAATTAACCAACAAATAATTAAACAACAAACAGGTAACACAGAAGACACACAAATCATTGCAGCGCTGCTACAGGATTACTTTGATGGGCTTTATGAAGGTGATGTCGAAAAATTACGAAACATTTTTCACGATGATGCCTGGCTTAAAGGCAGCAACGTCCGAAAGTCTCGTGATGAGTGGTTAACAGCAGTCGCGACTAGGCCCATCCCTAAGGATGAGGGGATGGAGTATGGTTTTAACGTGATATCGCTAGACATTGTCGGAGATCAAGCTATGGCAAAGGTCGATGTACCGCTTTTGGCCGCACATTTCATCGATTTTCTTGGGCTTCTAAAAGAAGACGGTACATGGAAAATCGTTAATAAGATGTACACGATCATTTGAATTTACGCTTTCGACTACTGAGTCAGGCAGTAAAGTCGATTTTTAATGGCCTTAGTGCCTGGCTATTTTAATAAAGAGGCCGGTAAAACCATGATGAACATTACAATAGAACTAATCCACGACCTTGTTTGCTCATGGTGTCCGATCGGTCGTAGTAACCTTAAAGCGGCACTTAAAATATTAGATAAGAAAATTGAGGCGAAAATAGAATATCTTCCCTTTGAGTTGAACCCAGGTATGCCCCCAGCGGGGGAAACCATAGCGGCACATTTAATGCGGCGTAATGATTGGACGAATGAGCAATTTATCGACTACCGTACTGACTTAATCGGCGTTGCAAAAGAGGCAGGGCTGATTTACGACTTTAGTAAACGCACACATTATTATAATACCGCCAAAGCACACCGCCTGGTTCAATATGCACAGACGTTTCAGAAACAGGAAACTGTCGTCGATGCGCTCACTGAGCAATACTTTACCCAGGGTATGGCACTGAGTAACGATGAAAATTTACTGGATATAGCGACATCTGTTGGCCTTGATCGAGAGCAAACAGAAAGGGCGTTATCGTTAGAGATAGTTTTCGAAAACATTCAACAACAATATGATCGTGTTAAAGCGTTCTCTGTGGGTAGCGTTCCGGCTTTTATTATCAATGGTACAGAGTTTGTGCAGGGGGCCAACTCCGTAGAATTTTATGTTAAATATTTTTCGCGACTCGAAGAAGCTTCACGATAAACGCTGCAAAATAGCCAAAATGCATGAGGTTTGGGTGTATAAAGTGTAGCGTTTCAATATCAACTCGGTGTTATGAAAGATTATCTTGAGCCCACAGCGCAAGAGAGTCTAATACCGGGTACAGCGAGAGCCCTTTTTCTGTTAGCGAATATTCAACCTTGGGAGGTATTTGCGGGTAGGCCTTTCTGTTGATGAACTCATCACTTTCAAGTTCTCGTAACTGTGCCGCTAGAACCTTTTCAGATATACCCGGTATAGCCCGGCGAAGCTCACCGAACCTTAAGAGTTTATTTTGTTTTAAATTGAAAATAATCAGGAGTTTCCATTTTCCACCGACTTTTTCTAAAACCTTTTGTACTGAGCATTTATCGTCCATTGTTCATCCTTTTCATTTTAACTAACCTAAAAGTAAGTACCTTACAAAGTTGTGGGTACTTGTTTTTTGTTATGCCTAAACTTACCATGAGTTAGGTACAGAATATTTAGATTGTACAATACATATTAACTGCATAAATGAAAAAGGAGAAGTTATGAAAAAATTATTTGTTACCGGAGTAACAGGGGCACAGGGATCTGGAATTGCTAAGGTTTTAAAAAAGAATGGGTTCAGTATCTCATCAGTGAGCCCAAACAATGCAGACACTCAGAATGAGCTTGGGACTATTTACTTAGGGAATCTGGAAGCATTAGAATCCCTAAAGTTAGCGATGGCAGGGTGTGAAGCCATCGTTTTGACCTTACCTCTTATATTCGATACCGAAATTATTAAGAAAATGACCTCAAATGTGATTGATGCTGCCAAATTTCACGGCATTAATAAAATTATTTTTAATGCTGGCATCGCTTTAGGAGAAAATAAAACAGGTTCTCTAGCCATTGATGTAAAGCATGAAGCGTTCGAAATACTATCAAAATCTGGATTAGAGGTGATAACTCTAATGCCAACCGTTTACTTGGAAAACTTAACGTCACCATTTTTACTGCCCGTTATTCAAGAACACTCTATAATTCCTTACCCAATTTCTGGTGATTTTAAATTTTCCTGGTTGTCCTACGAAAATTTAGGAAGATATGTTGTTGCAGCACTCAATAGCAAAGGTCTTGCTGGAGAGAAAATTTTAATTACAAATAGAGAAGAACTCATTGGGCAGGCGCTAGCAGAGAAAATATCTTCTGCTTCCGGGAAAAAACTGCCCTTTATTCCGACTCCGCCAGATGACTTTGAAAACAACCTCAAGCCAGTTTTAGGTGACTACGTTGCTAAGGAAATCTCAAACCTTTATAGAGGGATTGATTCGAGTCGATCCAATTTTGTTAAATATTCCCATCTGGAATTTTTAGATTCCGTTGAACTTCAGTCTACTGATGACTGGGTAAAGTCTATTAACTGGTAAACGCTTAGAAGACTAATTTTTATAGTTAATCCCTTAGGTGTTAATGGTGTAACAATAAACGTTACAACACCTAAGGGGAGACAATAGAGGTGAAAATAGAGGTGAAAATAAAAGTCAGGTAGTTAAGTTTCTGCCTGATCTTACGTTTTTCGTTGTATTTTTTTTAATCTTCTGACGGCCTGTTCTGGGGTAAGTTGTGATGTTTTGCTCAGAGCCTCCAGGCTATGTTGGCGGAGTTTGAGTTTGCCGTTGCTGTTTTCCCAGTTTTTCACTGTTGGGGAGCTTACGCCAAGCAGCGTTGCGAATTGGGCGTTGTTCATTCCAAATTGTTTACGCAGGCGGCGTATGCCCGCCGCTGTTAATGGTATCGGCTTTTTACTGGTTTTTGCGGTTTTTTTCGTTTTAGCTATTGTTTTAACGATTGTTTTAACGTGCGTTTTAACTGGTTTTTTGATTGCTTTTTTAACAGCCGTTTTAACTACCTTTTTAACTGTCTTTATAACAGCCTTTTTGATCATTTTTGGGCGACTTTTTTTATGGCTGGCCGCTTTTTTACGAACGGGTTTTGGGGGAGGCGGTTTAGCGGTGGTGTCTACCTCAATACCAAACATGTCGGAAAGGTCAGTGGCTGCCAGGCGTCGTCCTTTTCCTTGCCCTGTGGTAGCCGATGCTATATCCAACTCTGCGGTAATTAAGGTTTCATGATCAACATTACGTAACAGAAAAAGTAGTTCGGGCTGGTGATCCAGTCGGGCTCCGATACCATAGAGGACAGCGGCAATATGCTTGCACATTTCGGCCCAGTCCGGGCAGTCGCAGGCGAGCTTGATTTCGCTGGACAGCGGGAACAGGCCGTTTTGCGGATCAGTGACGATAGCCATAACGTTATCGGAGAAACGTCCCTGTAAAAGCTCTAACAAAGAACCGATTTGACCCGCACATTGCTTTTGTAACACGTTCCACTTTTTTTCGGATAGAGGCTTGATATCAATATTGATGTTGTAGAGGCTGGAACCACTGACGATAGCGTTGACTTTGCCCTTTGAAATGGCGAGGTGACACACTGAGCCGTTGCGTACATAGGTGCGGCCGCGTGGTAGGCGGTTTTCATAATCACTGAATTTCTCCAGGTGGCTGCACCACGCTTTACCCCAGAATGTGTGTGCGATCTTGCGCCCATTAACCGCAACAGGCTCAATGTTCAGGCCTTTTTTTTCCAGCTTACTGAGTGCGTAGGCAGCATTAGCGCGCTGCTTTGACACGGGTACATATTTAGGCCATTGACCGAATGCCATTGATATATTTCCTGTTATACCCGGCTCTTCTCGATATCGAGTGAAACCAAATTAATTAATGCGTCATTGTCCATCTCGGTCAGTAGCGTTTCGGCACCACCTTCCAGCAGGTCTTTGGCGAGGTTTGTTTTTTCGCTAATCAACAGATCTATTTTTTCTTCTATGGTTCCCTGGCAAACAAACTTATGCACAAGTACATTGTTTTTTTGACCAATGCGAAAGGCGCGATCCGTGGCCTGGTTTTCCACGGCCGGATTCCACCAGCGGTCAAAGTGTATAACATGCGATGCTTGAGTCAGGTTGAGGCCAGTGCCACCGGCTTTAAGAGAAAGCACAAAAAAGGGGGGGCCTGTCTCATCTTGAAATTGCTCGACACGTTTTTGTCGTTGTTTAATCGGCGTGCCGCCGTGCAGTATTAAACCCGGTCGGCCAAATTGCTGGGTTAAAAAATCGGCTAATGGCGTCGTCATTTCACGGAACTGGGTAAATATCAGCAGTTTTTGCTGACGAGAAGCGATCTCTTCACAAAGTTCAGCCAGACGTAGAAATTTGCCGCTCTGATCAGGGCTGTATTCTCCATCACCTAACAACTGCGAAGGATGGTTGCAGATTTGCTTGAAACGCATCAAAAAAGCCAATACCTGTCCGCGTCGTTTCATACCTTCCAGGTTTTCTAAAGCGTTGGCAAGCTCGGTAACCGCGTGCTGATAGTGCACAGCCTGGGCTTTGCTCAGACCACAATAAGTGGTGAGTTCGGTTTTGTCTGGCAGGTCACTGATGATGGAGCGGTCCGTTTTCATTCGTCGCAGAATGTAGGGACTCACAAGGTTGCGCAGGGGGGCATATTGATCACTCTCACGCTCGGAAAGTGATTTAACAAAGTGCTTAAATCGTTTGGCTGATCCCAGTAAACCGGGGTTAAGAAAGTCAAACAGCGACCAAAGATCAGAAACACTGTTTTCAATGGGCGTTCCGGTCAATGCGATACGCGATACGGCATTGAGTTTTTTCACGGCTTTAGTTTGGCGGGCCGACGGGTTTTTAATGGCCTGGGCTTCATCGAGCACCAAAAATTGCCAGCGTTTCTTTTGTAGCCACTCCTGCCGCATCAATGTGCCATAGGTGGTTAATACAACATCGACGCCATGCAGGGCCTTATCGTCATTCGCGATAGCCGTCATTGTACTTTTACTGTGTTGAGAACTGTGCAGAAACAGGCAACGTAGTGAAGGAGCAAAGCGCGCCAGCTCGGTTTGCCAGTTAGTCAGCAGAGAGGCCGGAAGCACCAGCAGGGCAGGGTGTTCGCTTAAGCGTTTTTTCTCGACCAGCAGCAGCGAGATAATCTGCATGGTTTTCCCTAGCCCCATATCATCCGCAAGGCAGGCACCAAGGCCAAGCCGGGAGAGCAGCCGTAGCCAATTCACGCCCTCTTGCTGGTAAGGGCGCAGAGATGCCTTGAGCGCCTTTCCCGGATTGGCGGCCTTAATCTGGTCGGGGGAGCGTAATGCGTCCAATTGTGCGGCGAGCCATTTGCCGGGCTGAACATAAGACCACTCCCGACTTTCCTCTACTTCATCGTGCCCCAAATCAGCAGGGGCACCCGCCAACAGGCGCATTCCTTCTGCAAAACTCAGCCCATCCATGCCGGCTGTGGCTTCTACTGTTTTCCAGTGGGTCAGGGCTTCATTGAGTTTTTTCTGGTCTACCTCAACCCATTGTCCTTTAATAAAAGCGAGCCCACTCTCAGCCGCCAGCAGTTTTTTCAGCTCGGCCTTGCTGAGGTGCGTATCTCCCAGGGCAATAGAGAGCTTAAAGTCGAGCAGTGAATCCGCGCTGAAGTTTTTATTCTTGCGCTCGCCAATAGTAACGCCGACGCGAGGGCGGCTGCGTTTTTTCCACCAGTCTGGCAACCGAACCACGACACCGCACTGCTCATAGAGCGCGGCTTCTTTCAAGAATGTGTAGGCTTCACGGGTTGACCAAGCGAGAGGATGATAAAGATCGCCACTGTCAACCAGTTGCCTGATCACCGAGCTGGATTCAGCCGCGAGCTGAACGGGCGACAGCAGACGGATCAAAGCCTTTTTGTTTTTAGCACCGGCGTAATCTTGTAAAGCACGGCTGAGAGGCTGGTGACGAACGCGCCCCTGCTCTGAAAGCTCAGGAGCGTAGGTCGCCATAAAGGCGAAAGGGTAATCCGGATCATTTTTGTTTTCCGCCAGATGAAAACAAACGCGCCCCACCTGATGCCAGTGCGGTGATTTTTTGCTCAGGAGAGCATTCAGTCCACCGGCGTTTTGTATCGCGTCACAGACCCAGCTATCCAACACCCCCCGGATATCCTGCAACACCGATGCAGAGAGATACTCTGCTCCTCGCATAGGCGGAGCACTGAACAGCAACGGCAGGGTTTCTGTTGTAGTGAAGGGGGGGATTGGCTCAGGTGGCTCGGCTGAAGACTGCAAACAACGTTCAGTCATATACTGGCACGCAAACTTTCGCCAAAAATGTAACGAAGGAGAGAGATCGGTACCCTTTTTAAGAGACGCCAGAAAAAATAGACCTTCCCCCACACAGCTCGAAAATGCGCGCTCGATAGCCGAAACATCGCCGTCATCGTCAGCCGCGTTATCCGTTAGAGGTAAAAAACCCTGTAGATGCCCCGAAGGCAGCAAGCCTAAATCAAATGAACTCATATCCGCTGTTCAATTCGTAGCCAGCAAAGCGGCCGTAGCGTGTTTATCGTTGTAATCACCAAAATAAATCTCAAAGGGTTGAATAATTCACTCCCCCTCGTCTTCGTCATTGCGACAGGGATAAATGTTGATGTGGATTACCGAGTGTCCGTGCTTATTAACGAACAGCTCATAAACGAACGGTTCATTAACGAATAGTCGATTAACGAACAGCCCATAAACAAACGGCCCCTTAACAACCCTGCCATCTTACAGGCATCTTGAAAGCACTTCCCGCAATAATAAAAAAGACCGTAAAATAAGAGAGCTGGCCAGTGACCACAAATATTCACCAAACCGTATTGACCGAAAACAGTATTGACCGAGAAAGGTTTGGAATAAAAGTGAACAGACAAACCATCATTAAAGAAAACCAGCCTTAGAGCAAACCGCCGAAGCAAACCCCCATCTTAGTAAACCCTATAAATAACATATAAATCATAGGGTTGCGTAAGATTTTACGGGCGAGTTTTTATTGCTGTTCATGGCTGTCCTGTTAGCCGTCTCCGGCGCATCCCCCCACCCCGTCATGCCGGCGCATACCCTCTGGGGCATAAAGGCCGGTATCCAGAAAGCCAGCAAAAACCCCCAGTTTCCAAGCTTCACATTCAATACCTTACTCACTGACACAGAGGGCCACAGAGAATAGGGCATAACATAAATACACCAACCTCTTTACCAACCTAACCTCTGTAACCCATAAAGCTTATTAAAACCATCAAGCCCATCCCCCTCCGTCGTACCGGCGCATACCCTCTGGGGCATAAAGGCCGGTATCCAGAAAGCCAGTAATAACCCCCAGTTTCCAAGCTTCATATTCATTACCTCACTAACTCACACAGAACGGACACAGAAAGTAGAGCACGAACATAAATACGCCAACCTCTTTACCAACCTAACCTCTGTAACCCATAAAGTTGATTAAAACCATCAAGCCCATACCTCCCCCCGTCATACCGGCGAAGGCCGGTATCCAGAATGTCAGTAAAAACCCCCGATTTCCAAAGTACATACTCATTACCTTACTCACTCGCTGACTCACGCACTGATATAGATCCGACACAGAAAATAGGGCACGTAACATAAATATGCTAACCTAGGTAGCCCAAAACAAACCACAGCACATATACCCCAAACATACCCCAAAACCAATACCGAAACCCCCATGAACATCGAACTCACCGACCAACAAAAAATCAAAATTATTAACTCGGAAGATGTCTACGCCATCATGCAAAAAGTGCTATTGCGCGAAGAGATCATCGACCAGGAAAAAGAACACTTCTGGATCATCGGACTCACCACCCACAATAAAATCCTGTTTGTAGAACTGGTCAGCCTCGGCAGCGTCAACGCCACCACCGTAGAACCCATGAACGTATTTCGGGTCGCCATCTTAAAAAACGCCGTCAAAGTCATCCTCGTACACAACCACCCCTCCGGAAACCTCACCCCCTCACCCGCCGATAAAGATGTCACCGACCGATTAATCCAGGTTGGTCGCATCATCAACGTACAAGCCATAGACCACCTCATCATCTCCCCCGAATCTTACCTCAGTTTTGAGCACATCGGCCTGTTCGGCATGCTGGAAGCCAGCATGAAATGGATGCCCGCTTTTGCCATCATCGAAAATATCAGAGAAGAAGAACGGAAAATACGCAAAGAAGCGGTTCAGGTGGCGGAAGTGAAGGGAGAAAAACGGGGTTTAAGGAAAGGTAAAAAGGAAGGAGCTGAGATTGGAGAAGAGAAGGGTCTGAAAAGGGGGAAAGTCGAAGGCAAAAAAGAAGGAATTAGCCTTGGGGAAGAGCGAGGGCTAAAGAAAGGTAAAAAGGAAGGGAAAGTAGAGGGTATTGAAATAGGAGAAGAACGGGGTCTGAAAAAAGGAATTGGCATCGGTAAAGACGTTGGTAGGGAAGAAGGCAGAAAAGAAGAAAAAATAGAAATGGCAAAAGCCATGAAAAAAGATAAAAAATCGGTAGAAGAAATACAAAAATATACCCAGCTTACAAAAGCAGACATTCAAGCGTTGTAACGATATCCCGTAATAAAATACTCCCGGCATTCGTCCGGGAATTCAACCACCTCGGTACCCCTTGCGGGTGTAAATCGATTCAGGGCATTCTTCTAATGGTGAATGGGCATGGCATCCAAAGCACCGCGTGGGGCAGGCTCTCCAATTTTTAGCGGCCGCTTGCATCGCCAGATAGATGTTTTTCATGGCCCGTGGCCGATTGAGCCGTGGGAAAAACTTACCGATTTTTGATCACCTTTCTAAAATGTCCATTTAAAACCCGGGTGCCCACTTTCTGTAAAATGCATTCCAAACAGCGTTCGAAGCAGGGAGGCCAGTGCGTTCAATTGCTGCTGTCAGCAGGTAATATGGATGTCTGTTTTATTGGTTTTATTGTACGAAATTGTCATGTGAAATTATTACGCCAAATCATTTCCGCAGAACAATCAATTTACCGTAGGGGCGCCCCTTGTGGGTGCCCAAATTGCCGCATCGTTGCCACAAATAACGGCCACGGACGCCTAAAATAATGTGGGTTCCAAAAACATTAAGGGCATTCAAAACAAGGGTAACCACAAGGGTTGCCCCTACGGTCGGATGTTGTCGGGGGTATTTAAAGCCATAACCGCCACCGGTTATCTTTGCGGTGGCGAATGCATTGTTATACGAAATTGTTGTTCAATCGAAGCCTATCCCTTGGATTATATGGGGCTTTACGGTACATTACAGCGCATTGCAGTACATTCACAGTAAAGCGCTTGAGGGGGGGGGAGACGATGGCCACTGCCAAGACCACCACACTGACCTTTCGGATTGAACCGGAGCTGAAAGAGGCGTTGCGAACCGCCGCCCAGCAGGAGCATCGCTCGATTGCCAATATGGTGGCAGTGTTGATTCGGGACTATTGCGGCAAACACGGGATTGCTATACAAAAACAAAAGATGACTGATAACAACACGGATCCATCAACATGATTAAAACCGTCAAACAAGCTTGCCGTTTTAACCCCATCATTCAGGATTACAGAATGAGCCAGGGCATTGAGAACCTGGCTGACCTCATTAACGATCAAGGTGACGGTCAAGCATTTTTTGCCAGGAACTTTGTCACACATGGTATGGAGCAGCTATTTCGCGAAGGGATGCTGCGTCTTTCTAGTAAATCTGATCAGGCGGTATTTGAGCTAACCCAGGCCATGGGCGGTGGTAAAACCCACATGATGATTGCGCTGGGCTTGCTTGCACGCCATGCACATCTACGTAGCGAGTTCCTGCCGTCAGAATTGGCCGAACGCATTGATTTCGATAACGTTCGTATCGCTGCCTTTAATGGTAGAAATGACCCCGACAATTTTATCTGGGGCGATATTGCGACCCAATTAGGTGAGGCTGAAGCAATCAAGCCTTATTGGGCTAATGGCCCGAAAGCCGTTGACCAGAATGCGTGGAAAAAGGTTATTGGTGATAAGCCCACATTGATTATGCTGGATGAGTTGCCCCCTTATCTTGATAACGCCAGCACCCGTGTCTTTGGCGATGGCACCTTGGCAAACATGGTCACCTACAGTTTGGGTACGTTGATGACCGCTGCACTAGAATTGCCGAATTGTTGTATTGTCATTGCTAACCTGTCAGGTAGTTACAAAGCGCAGACCAAAGAACTCGCTGAAACCATCTCGAACCTGCAACAGGAAACCCGTCGCCAAGCCACCACCATTACCCCGGTACAGCTTGCGGGTAATGAGGTTTATGAGATTCTGAAAAAACGGCTGATCGAAGAAATGCCGGATGAGAGTGTTATTGCTGATGTGGCAGAAGAATACGCTCAACAAATCAAAAAGGCGGAAGACGGTGGTTATATCACCGCAACCAGCCTGGAGCAGATCGCCGAGCAGGTGCGCGAAACATACCCGTTCCACCCTTCATTTAAGCATCTGGTGGCGCTGTTTAAGGAGAACGAAGGCTTTCGCCAGACCCGTGGCTTGATGCAATTTACTGCTCGTCTGTTGAAGAGTGTTGACCAACGGCAAACCGATGATGTCTTCCTGGTTGGTGCGCAACACCTGAATCTAAACGACGATCAGGTCAGAGATGAGATCCAGCGCATTGCCCCAAACCTTATTAATGCCGTCGCCCGTGATATTGCCGATAATGGCAACGCCATCGCGGAAACCATTGATGATGACCTGAATAGCGATGCGGCCACTCAGGTTAATACCCTGTTACTGGCAGCCTCCCTCTCTCGTGCAGTGGGAGGCAGAATTGGTTTGTCTGAAGGCGAGATTATCGAGTTTCTTGCGGCGCCCAATCGCAAACCCGATGAGTTTCTTGAAGCCCTGCAAAAGCTGCGTGAACATGCCTGGTATTTACATAAAGAGGATCAACGCTTTTTCGTTAAAGAGACGGAAAACCTTTCCCGCCAGATTGAACGTAGCGCCAAAGATGCGCCACAAGCCAAAATCGACCAGGCACTGATCAATCATCTCAAGGGTATTCTTCGGCCGGACAGCAAACATGCCTTCCAGGAGTTGCAAGTATTACCTAAGTTGGATGACATCAGGCTTAGTGGTCCTCGTGTACTGATCGTGATTCGCCCGGATGGTAAGGTGCCCCCCAGTGAACTCAGTAATTTCTTTGATTACCAGCAAGAGAAAAACAATTTGTTGGTGCTCACCGGTCAGGACAGCCACCTCGCTGATGCGGTAGAAGAACGCTTGCGAGAACTCTACGCCATTGAACAAATCGGCAAGCGACTTAAATCAAGTGATGCCCTTTTTGAAGAGGCGCGTGATCGACGGGAAGAGGCCAAAGACCGTTTCGACAAAGCGCTTTCCGGCGCTTACAATCGTCTTTATTTTCCCAGTACGGATGAGATCGATGGCAGTGAAAAACTATTGCCTGCAACTATCGACAATGGGCTCAAGATCGGTACAGGTGAACAATCGGCAGAGACACAAATCGAAAACCTGTTGGCAAGCCCCAGGGCCAACTACAAACTGGTCTTGAATCTGAAAGACGATTTCACGACTTATTGGGCCATGGCGGAAGAGTGTCTTTGGCCTTCCGGGCAAGATAATCGCCGTATTCCCTGGAAGGATGTAGTGACACGCGCTAAGGCCAACCCCGGCTGGCCCTGGATGCCTGGCAGCAGTGGTCTGGACACCCTTAAAGCAGAAGCACTAAAGCAGGGGCGCTGGCGTTTGGGGGAAGATGGCTATATTGAAAAAGGCCCCTTCCCTAAAGAGAAGACCAGTGTCAATGTTACCTTACAGGGGGCCAATGCGGACACCGGTGAATCGACCCTCAACCTGACCCCGCGTAATGCCGGTGAAAGCCCGGTTATTCATTACTCGACTAAACCGACGGCAAACGAGACAGACCCACAGGTAGAAGACCTGGAAAACTTCCATACCAAAGAGGGGACCCTTTACTTCTGGGTTAAAGACAGCACCGGTAAATACGAGAGTGGACCACCGCACCGCTGGTTGGCCGAACTAAAGATCCGCCATCAGATCGAACCGGCGGGAGAAAAACGTAAGGTCACTCTGCAATGCACACCAGAGGCAGCATTGCTTTATACCCTGGATGGTACCAACCCCAAAGAGGGTGCCTGCTATGAAGCGCCCTTTGAAGTGGGGGCAGAGGCCGTTCGTTTGTTGGTCTATGCCAAGGCAGGGGAAGCCACTAAAACGGCGGATTTCCAGATCCCCCGCAGTGGCGATACCAAGGTACAGATAGACGATACCAAACCCGCCCGCCTCAATGGTGATAAACGGGTCTCATTGGATACCACCGATCGGGTTTTTGCCGTCATCAACCACTTCAAAGATCAGCCTGACACCCAATTCAAAGGCGTCAGGATCGAGATGGGTGAGGGCGAAAATACCGTCACGGTGCGTTTCCAGGAACGTGAAATTACCGCCGCCATGATTGAAGGCACCGTCAATATGTTGCGCGAGGTATTAAATGACACCCAGGCAGCCATCGCTATTACCATCAATGGCGGCATACGTTTTGAAAATGGTTTTGCAGCCAGGGAATTTGCCAAAATCACCGGCATGGCGCTAAAACCGGGCGATGTGATTCAGGAGGATTAAACCATGCAATCACTTTCAGCGATGAAACCTCCACACACTCCCAGTCAATCCGCTAAATTGACCCCCAAAAAAGCAACGGGGCAAAAACGTAAAGCGGCAAAAAAATCCTATGCCCACCCTACATTAGATTTTGGCGTTCCCGCCACCAGCGATCCGCACCATTTTCAGGTGATCATCCCCAAGGCAAGCAGTGGCAAGGTGCAAATTTCTGAACACTTGGGGCTGCAGGCCCACAGTGATGAATTTGCCGTTATTGACCGAGTGTTGCTTGAACGAGCTCGCTGGACCGCTATTCGCAGTGAAGTGCAACGCGCCTTTAATACCCGGCTAAAAGAACACGAGCTGAAAACCGCCAGCTGGAAAGTCGGTGAGAATCTCGTTGATCGTCTGTTGGGAAAAGAACTCTGTGTTCTGGCGTGGGCAGTCGAAGGTATGCAGATGGAAAATATACCCGTTGCAGTTCGCAACTGGCTTGCGCTTCGTCCCGAAGAACGCTGGTGGTTGTTTGGCATAACGGCGATGAGTACCGGTAGAATTGGCGATGGTAATAAAGGCTGGCGGCTGGCGCTACGTCATGCGTTAGGGGATGTGGCGCAGAATGAACTGTTGAAACCCCATTCGGTGAAACGAAAAACAGGCAAAGATGAATTGCCGTTATTGGATCTATTTGATGAAGAGTAATGAATGGCTAAGTTAATACCATTGGCATTAAAAGATGCCCCGGCACTGATTGAATCGGTATTTCCTGCACAGAAGGTCTCGTTTGAGGCCCAAAAAGAGCGCAAGGCTAACCTTGGACAAACATTAACGGGGTTAGGTTCTTATTGGAAAGGTCGAAAACCTTTAATCTTAGTGCGAGCCATCATTTTAGGCAGTTTGCTGCCGCAAACGGATGATGCCGAAAAAGACTTAGAAATCTTTGAAAAGTTAATGGCTTTTGATAATGAAGGGTTAGCCCGTCGAGCATTGATTCAGAATGCCATCAAACCTAAAGACATTGCCCTGAGAATTGAACTGAACAGCCCATGGGATTATTTCACGCATAACATCAAACAAGATAATCCAGATTTTGGAGCGGTTTCAGCTTTAATTTTTCCATTGGATAGCGATGCTCAAGGCATTAATATTCGCTGGCAACGTAATATAGACGAACCCGATAAAATTCAACTCATTGAGCAGGTGTTATCGACTTATCCTAGTTATGAAGAAAAAGCATCGCTTTGTAAAAGACCCGAAGAAGTTGAGTCCAACTGGTTATATGAAAATATCTGGGCAACAGTTAATCGTTATTATGCAAATTTTGGCATAAATGCGCACTCTCATGAAGAGCTAACAGAACAACTGGGTATTTTACGCTACGGACATCGCCCTCGTGTAGGTGATACATTTTGTGGCGGTGGCTCCATTCCTTTTGAAGCGGCACGACTGGGTTGTGATGTTTATGCCTCTGATCTCAATCCCATTGCGTTAATGCTGACCTGGGGCGCTTTAAATATTATAGGCGCATCGCCAGAACGGAGAGATGAAATTCAGCAGGCTCAGATAGATGTCGCTGGTGCCGTTAATGAAGAAATTACAAAACTAGGCATCGAACAGGATGAATATGGTAACCGCGCAAAATCTTATCTCTATTGCTTAGAAACCCGCTGTCCCGAAACAGGCTGGATGGTGCCATTATCTCCAAGCTGGGTAATATCTAAACCTCGAAACATTATTGCTAGGCTAATCCCTGACCATACGAATAAGCGCTTTGATTTCGATGTGATTACCGGTGTCTCTACCAGTGAAATGAAAATTGCGAACAAAGGGACTTATCAAGATGGCAACTTAGTCTACGAGCTAGAAGGTAAAGCTTACTGCACGCCAGTGAAAACACTACGAGGTGATTATCGGGATGCCCATGGTTCAAATACTAACCGACTACGTCGCTGGGAAAAACATGATTTCAAACCGCGTGAAGACGATATATTCCAAGAACGTCTTTACGCCATCCAGTGGATTAAAAAAGAAACCATCGAACAATCACGGCCAGAAATATTTTTCACATCAGCCTGTGATGCTGATATAGAACGAGAGCACTTAGTTGAACAGATTGTCAGCGAAAACTTGGCACAATGGCAAGAAGATGGATTAGTACCAGACATGGCTATTGAGCCAGGTGACAAAACTGACGAACCAATTCGAACTCGAGGATGGACACATTGGCACCACCTTTTTAATGCCAGGCAGCTGTTGTTGTTTGCTTCTTACTTCCAATACAGAACCCCAGAAGATTACATATTCAATGCAAAAACATTGGATTGGAACTCCCGTATTGCAAACTGGATGAATCATTGGGAAAAAACTAATAATGTATTTTACAATCAGGCTCTGAATACATTTTATAACTATGGTATCCGGTGTTTTACCAGCCATGAAGCAGGTCGTTCTTTTGGTTTCGCTAACAGTCAAATTCCCAATATTGAAAAAACAATCAAGAATCATGAAGCGAATAAGATAGAGACTGATTGCGATTTATACATTACAGACCCACCTTATGCAGATGCGGTTCATTACCATGAAATTACAGAATATTTTATTGCTTGGTTGAGAAAGAATCCACCAACGGAGTTCGCCGGCTGGACTTGGGATTCACGACGTGCACTAGCCATTAAAGGATCAGGGGATGATTTTCGTAAAGGCATGGTTGATGCCTATCGAGCCATGGCAGAGCACATGCCAGATAATGGCATGCAGAGTGTCATGTTTACCCATCAAGATACTAACGTATGGTCTGACATGGTGGGCATTTTCTGGGCAGCTGGATTACAAGTAGTCGCCGCTTGGTATATTGCCACCGAAACCACCTCGGAATTAAAAAAAGGCGGTTATGTGCAAGGCACGGTCATTTTGATGTTGCGCAAACGCCCGGCCGGTGAGAAATCCGGATTCAAACAAAATATCCTGCCAGTGGTGCGTAATGAGGTGCAGGCACAAATTGAACAGATGATGCACCTGAATGATGAAGTAAAAGGCAAGTTGGGTGAGCCGGTCTTTAATGACTCTGACTTGCAGATGGCCGGTTATGCCGCTGCACTTAAAGTATTAACCGCCTATACCACCATCGGCGGTGAAGACGTCACCACCTTCGCGTTACGACCCCGCAAAAAGGGTGAAACCACCGTCGTCGATGAAATTGTGCAACAGGCCGCCGAGGCCGCCAACAGTCTGCTGGTGCCGGAAGGGCTCGCGGCGGAAACCTGGCAGCGCATCAGTGGCATTCAGCGGTTCTACCTGCGCATGATGGACATGGAAACCAGCGGTGCCTCCAAGCTGGACAACTACCAGAACTTTGCCAAGGCGTTTCGTGTAGAAGATTACACCCAGGTGATGGCGGATATGACCGCCAACAAGGCACGGCTCAAGGGTGTGCAGGATTTTGCCTCACGCGATCTTTCGGACAACACCGGGTTTGGTGCCACCTGGTTAGGGCAACTGACCATCGGCTTACAACAATTGCTTGCGGATACCGAACCGCAAGCGGTTATTAGCCAACTGCAAGCCGATTTGCCCGACTTTATGGAAGCCCGCCCGGTTTTAATCGATTTGCTGCAGTTTATCCAGCATAAATCCCTGGATGAAGCGGTTCGAGAGGTGGCGGAAGTGCTGGCCAATCGGCTGCAAAACCTGCGTGCGTTGGGGCAATGACGAGCGAGCCCTTTGATCCGGAAAAGCTCCTGCAACGACTTGACTGGTCAGAATCGGATGATCTGGAATTCAAGTCTGCCAGGGGCGGGTTGCCAAGAAGCCTATGGGAAACCTATAGCGCCATGGCCAATACCCATGGCGGTGTGATTCTGTTAGGTGTGGCGGATGACGGTAATATCAGTGGCGTTAAGGATGTAACCCGACTGAAGACTAATCTTTGGAATGTTCTGAACGATCGCGGCAAGGTCAACCTGAATTTATTGGCTGACGCAGATGTAGCCACTGTGGAACAAGCCGGGGTGACTATTCTGGCCATTCATGTACCGCGTGCAAACCGTTATCAACGACCTGTTTTTATTGGTCAGAACCCTTTAACCGGAACCTATCGGCGCAACTATGAGGGCGATTACCACTGTACCGAGCAGGAAGTGGGCCGTATGTTGTCGGATCGTGCCGAAGAACCTGCCGATAGCCGCATCCTTGAACACTATACGTTGAGTGACCTTGATCTACCCAGTTTGCAGCAGTATCGCCATCGATTCGCCTCGTTTAAACCGACCCATCCCTGGCTTGGTGAAGATGATCAGGGGTTTTTTACCAAGTTGGGTGGATGGCGAAAAGACCGAACCCTGAGCATTGAAGGACTGACGGTTGCCGGTTTGTTGATGTTTGGTAAGGACGAGGCCTTGCGCGAAGCCCTGCCGCAATATCATGTCGATTATCGTGAAAAGCTGTCGGATAATCCTGATATACGCTGGACGGATCGCCTGATGCCGGATGGAACCTGGGCTGGCAATCTGTTTCAGTTTTACCTGCAAGTCAGTCAGCGCCTGTCGGCAGACCTGAAGGTTCCTTTCCAGTTGGATGCTGATCTGTTCCGTAAGGGGGATACCATCGTTCATGAAGCCATTCGTGAGGCGTTGGTTAATGCCTTGATTCATGCCGATTACCAGGGGATGGGTGGCGTTGTCGTTGAAAAGTATACAGACCGTTTTGAATTTTCAAACCCAGGGCTGTTGTTGGTTTCGATGGAGCAAATGTTGAACGGTAATGTTAGCGAGTGCCGTAATAAGACGCTACAAACCATGTTTACCCTGCTGGGTGTGGCCGAAAAGGCAGGTTCTGGTGTTGATAAGATTCGCAGTGGCTGGCAATCGCAACATTGGCGTTCTCCGCGAGTGACCGAGCAATTGCAGCCGGATCGGGTGAAATGGATGTTACCGATGGTGAGCTTGATCCCCAATGATTCGTTAAGTCGTTTGAAGTTGCAATTTGGTTCGGCCCTAGAGAAATTTTCAAGCCTGGAACTTCAGGCCCTGGTGACGGCAGAGATAGAAGGAAAGGTGGATAACAGCCGAATGCGCCAGGTAACCGGTAAGCACGGTTTTGATATTACCCAGATGTTTCAAGCGCTTGTTGCCCAAGAGGCGTTAATAAGAGAGGGCCATGGTCGTTGGAGCTGGTATCACCTTGTGGAGATGGGAGAGCAGGCCGGTGCTGCCGACCACTCCCTAGGTAGCGCTGATCACTCCCTAGGTAGTGCCGATCACTCCCTAGGTAGCGCTGACCACTCTCTAGGTTACGATAATGACTCCCTGGTTAATAATGGTCAATTACTACAGATTGCACAGCAGGCACGAAATAAGAAGCGGATTCCACAACAGGAGATGAGAAAAATTCTGCTTGAATTATGTGATGAGCACTGGCTTTCACGGACTCAACTTGCGCAGTTTGTGCAGCGTAATCCAGAAGATTTACGGCATCGGTATATCAACCCGATGGTTTCTGAGGGAGTGCTGCGACTGCGATATCCAGAGACACCGAACCGCACCGATCAAGTATACCGTGCAGTGGTTGTTAGCAACTCGAATAGTGCTGACGAATGACCATCCGCCGTTTTTCGTCACGCACACACCCGCTGGATAAAACCTTTCTACTCGAACACCTGAAGGGTGCCCGCAGTTACAAACGCATTGCGGGTTACTTTACCAGTTCATTGTTTGAGGTGGCTCATGAATTAATAGTAGAGATACCTGAAGTAAAGATTGTCTGTAACGTGGATATTCATCCCGATGATTTGAAAGTGGCGCAATTGCGTGAATCCAAAATGATTGGCCGCTGGAATGAAAATGCAATCGAAGCCGAAGCCCTGTTAAACCGTTCCCGCTATCGCCGACTGGATGAGTTTCTTGCAAAGCATGGGCAAGTGATAAGAGTTGCGCCAGATAGTATTTGTGGTTTTCTGCATGGCAAAGCTGGGGTGATAGCACTGGCCGATGGGCGCAAGTTAGGCTTCATCGGTTCTATGAACGAGACCAGCAGTGGTTGGCAGCGTCATTATGAAATTCTTTGGGAGGATGATTCGTCAGAGGGTGTTGCCTGGATTGAAGCGGAATTTGATTATTTGTGGAATGCCGCACGTCCCTTACCTGAGGCGGTAATTCGAGAGGTGAAAAGGCGCGGTCATCGTCATGAAATTACAGTGGATGAAATTGAGACGGATGAGGACTTTGCCCCCGCGGCATTAATTGAGTCACCGATGTATCGACAGGGGATGACCCTGCAACCCTGGCAACTGGATTTTGTTACCGAGTGTATTACTCATTATCGGAACCATGGCTTCGTGAAATTATTGTTGGCTGATGAGGTCGGCCTGGGTAAAACACTTTCTTTGGGCACAGCCGCCCTCGCGCTTTGCCTGTTGAATGAGAAAGAACAAAAACGGTGTAAACCCGTTATTATTTTCGCTCCCGCGACACTGTGTGAACAATGGCAAACGGAGATGATCGATAAACTCGGTATTCCCTGTGCCCGTTGGAATACGCAGAAAAAAGTATGGTGGGATCATAATGAAAGAGCAATCTCAGCCAAGGGGCAGGAGCAGATTGCTAAATGTCCGTTACGCATTGGCATTGTCTCCACGGGTTTGATGTTGCGTGACTCTCTGGAAAAACAACATCTTTTAGGGCTGCGTTATGCACTTGTGATACTGGATGAAGCGCACAAGGCAAGGAGTCGACAGGGTTTTGGCAAGGATGCAGGTTCACCGAATGAGTTGCTTGGGTTTATGCGTGAAATAGCCGCTCGCTCGGATCATGTGTTGTTAGGAACGGCGACGCCTATTCAAACAAAGTGTGAGGACTTATGGGATCTGGTCGGTATTCTGCATCAGGGAAGTGGCAACTTTGTTTTGGGTAATGAGCTGTCAAAATGGCATCGCCCCGATGAAGTTTTACCGATTCTTTCTGGGGAGCAGGAGGTAACGGAACCGGATGTTGCCTGGGAATTGTTACGTTCACCGCTACCGCTGGTTAAATCAACACCGGAACCTCGTGCGAGAAAACTCTATAGTGCCATACGCGCAGACCTTGGATTGATGGATCGTCAGTGGCAGGCAGGAAATATTACCGACCTTAATCCGGATACCCGTGATGACCTTGAAGATGAGCTGCAGCGTGAGATAGCGGGCTCGCCATTCTTTCAACGTGAAAATCCGTTTGTTCGCCACGTGGTACTTAGAAAACGCACCACACTTGAGGATGCAGGTTTACTCAAGAAAATTGCCGTAGACATTCATCCGAACAGAGCGTTTTCAAGAGAAATACAGGCCTTTGATGTGCTGTTTGAAGGCCTGGCCCTGCGTACCAGTGATCATTTTCGGGAAGCCTATGCCGAGGCAAGAAATTTTGGTAAGGCGATTGGCAAGCGAGGTAAAGGTGCAGGTTTTATGAAGAACCTGATGGAACAGCGGATCTGTTCCAGCATTGTTGCAGGACTCAATACGGCTAAGAAACTATTGGAGGGGCGCACCATCCATGAGGATGAAGACGATCACGGGGCAATCGACCTTGCGACAGAAAGCAGCGAAGAGTGTGTTGTTCTTGAACGTTTAATCCAGCGACTGGAACAAATCGAAGACGACCCTAAATTGAAGGCGATTATCCACTATTTGGAAGCAGAGAAATGGCAGCAGCATGGCGCCATTATCTTTAGTCAATATTACGACACTGCTAAATGGGTCGCCGATGAATTGGCTGTGCGTTATAGCGAAGAGGCGATTGGTCTCTATGCGGGCTCAGGCCGAAGTAAATTGTATCAGCAGGGTGAATGCGTAGGAATTGAAAGAGAAACATTGAAAAAAATGGTAGCGGATCATCAAATTAATATCATGGTCGCAACCGATGCGGCGTGTGAAGGATTGAACCTGCAAACACTGAGTACATTGATCAATGTTGATTTGCCATGGAATCCCACCAAGCTGGAACAACGCATTGGACGCATTAAACGTTTTGGCCAGGCTCGTGACAAAGTAGATATGTTAAATCTGGTCAATGAGCAGACGGTCGATGAGAAAGTTTACCAACGTCTTTCAGAACGGATGCAGGATCGTTATAACCTTTTTGGTGGGCTACCCGACACAATAGAGGATGGCTGGATTGACGATATAGAAACTCTAGGTGAAAAAATGGATGAGTATATTCATGCGCAGGAGAAAGCCAATGGCTTTGATCTTCGTTATAACACCTCATTGACACCCTCTGATAAAGATTGGCGTGACTGTTCATCTGTGCTTTCGCGCAGTGATTTTTTCAAATTGATGAGAGAGGGATGGAGCTAGGCGACTGTCCGAAAATAGAAAACCTGCTGTGGAAAATTCACTTCGGCCTATTTTCCGTTCATTTACGTTGAATATGAATAACTATTCACGTCAAATGAACGAAAAACTGGACTCGAAATGGCCTCATCTCGCGACGGGGTCTATTCTCGGACAGCCCCCCCTAGTGAATGATTGCCGTAATTTTACGATCTATGTGAACGAATGCACTGTGCACTGGAAGGCAACAAGCTGGAAACGCTGTTACCAGCAGGTATGGACCATTCGCCACCTTCCGTGTCCACATCCTCCCAACGGGCTTGTGAAAGTTCGCCAATACGGCAACAGGTGGTGAGCATGATTCATATTGATAGTTCAGTGTTGCGCAACAGTTTGGCAGCAGGGAGGCGCTTATTCAGTTCGATGACCTCTTGCTCATTGTCGCTAATGAATCTGCCGCTTTCTTATATCTATTGCGGAGTGCTTTTTCGCGTTTAAATATTTGCGCTGTTTTTGTTAAGTGTAATTTATGAGGCGATCCGGTTCGTTCTGTTGTATGCGTTACGGGTAGCTTCATGCTGTCGATGATTTGATGCATATGCTGTCGGCGTCCTTTTGCTAATGGCCATACAATTTTTTGTTTTTCTGGTGCCTGTAAAAACTTTCCCAATGTTTTGCAGTCAGCACAATCACAGCGATTTTTATCATTGATCGACCAGTCATTTTCATTGCGTGGTTTGTTATTGAGTGCTGCATGAATATCTTTGTGTACATGCCGCTTTAATTTATTAAATGCGTCTTTGGATGAGGCTTGTTGCTTGCTATAACGCTGAGTTTTCAGTAATACGGAAACAAGCTCAATGGCGGGGAATAAATTTTTGTTGTTTATCGTATACGATATTAACTCGTCGTAAATAGAACAGTCTTTGGCAATCAAACTGGCTGACATAAGCGCGATTAAGGCGTCATTGCGTTGGGGTACGCATGCATCAAGTTGCGCTTGCTGCTGGTTTTTCACATCCGAATCAAAATTTGATTGTAATGCTTTTAACTGGTTTTTAAGTAGCCAATTGTTTAGCGATAAACTATTTTTTGATGATACGGAAAGCAGTGCTTTAGTGACGGGGAGAAGAGGGGCAATAATAATCTGTTGATTATAGGTATTGCTTAACCACTCGGAAAAAATGTCGGTACACCAGTCAATGCCATAAGCATTGGCGAGTTCCAGCAGTTCATTGATGGTTTCTTTGCATAACGCGGTTTCATCTAAAGGCTTGATTAATTGTGCGGCGTTTTCAGGGTTATCGGTGATTAATGCCAATTGCAATACGCGAGTGATATTTTGCGCGTTATTCTCATGCCTTAGTCCATGCCAACTCGGCAGGATGTGTGCAACGATACGTTGAACATTTTCACGTTCCTTTTTCTTTTTTGCAAGGGGCATTATGGCGCGAAGAAATTCTTTGGGGTTGCATTCCAGCAGCATGAGGTAGTGATCTACCCTGTGCCATAGAATAATCGCTGCCCGGTGATACCACCGATCCATGGTGTTGCCATAATTGCCCATGTAGCCTTCATACGCAGATTCAAAGGGTTTGAATGTGTCCATACTTTTTGTGCTGAAAACTTCAT